>JBMFIR010000001.1:0-123237 GCA_049976205.1 Sulfolobales archaeon
TGATTCCATTACTGAAACTAATTTATCGAAAAGGATCTTTTCCCTATCTTCTAAGATGTGTAGCTGGTGATCTATTTAGATGAGGTTAAACAAGAACTTATTGAGTCTATTGAGTGGGCTATTAAGAACCCTACCGTGTATAAGAGATTAGGTATAGATCCTCCTAAGGGAATACTTCTCTACGGACCACCAGGCGTGGGAAAAACACTACTTGGTAAAGCAATAGCTAATGAAAGTGGTGCTCACATGATCTGGGTTAAGGGACCAGAGCTCTTAAGCAAATGGGTTGGTGAAAGTGAGAGAGCTATTAGAGAGATCTTTAGAAAAGCCAGATTATATGCCCCCGCAATAATATTCTTTGACGAAATTGATGCATTATTCCCAATGAGAGGTATGTATAGTGAGAGTACCCATGTAATGGAGAGTATTGTGAGCCAATTACTTGCCGAGATCGACGGCATAGAATCTATGAGGAACGTGTTTATTATTGGAGCAACTAATAGACCTGATCTGCTAGATCCAGCACTTTTCAGACCAGGGAGATTCGATAAGTTAATATATGTTCCTCCACCAGATTATAATTCAAGGATCGAGATATTTAAAGTACACACAAGAAAAATGCCATTAGCCGAAGATGTAGACCTAGAGTACTTAGCGAAGGCTACTGATGGATACACAGGAGCTGATATAGCCGCTGTAGTCAGAGAAGCTGGTTTATACGCTCTGAGAGAAGATATAAATGCTACTAAAGTAGAGATGAGACACTTCTTAAAAGCACTTGATAAGATAAAGCCTTCATTAAATGAAGATATGATAAGGTTCTATGAAATGTGGAGTTCAAGAGCTAAGCAAAGAGTTCCTAGAAAAACGATTTCACCATCAATATATTCTTAATAGATCACAGATTTTCACGAGTTATATCTCAGCTGTCTTAAAAAGAATCATAAGATTTATAAGATTTCTAAAATTTCATATTTTACTAAGGTGATTTTCTTGAAAAGATATACAAAAACAGATGTTATAAGAGCGTTATTAGAAGAGCTAGAAGATGCAGGAGGATCAATGAGAGACGCAGATCTCTTCAGAAATCTCAAAAAAGAATTCCCTGATCTATCCTCAAAAGAGTTCATGAAGTATCTATTAATACTGGAGTTTAATGGATGCATAATAGTCACCTCAATTGATGAGAATGTCAGAACAGTTGAGCTACTTAAAAAATGCTTTGAGAGCGAGAACATAGAGTAGCAATATATTCTCTAAATATTTAATTATAGCTCCATCCATAGTAAATTAATGGAGATAAGTCAAAGATCTTATTACCATTACTAGCAATAATATACCCATTTACAGGGCTGTACTTAGTCGTGTTAATAATATTTAGATAGTACGTTTTACTTACGTATCCAACAACTGAGATATATAGATCAACTTCATTCGCCTGAGGCTCAGGTGTTTGTCCATATGAGCCTTTTAGTATACTAAATGTGAAATTCAGATATCTGTAGAGATCACCTCCTACATATTTACTTCCTCCCGGAAATACAACCGACGAGAATATATATGGATAATAGTAATCTCCCGTAACCCCTGTCCAAGCCAAATTACTTAAGAATTTATTCACGGCATCTTTTGTTACTAGTGTATGTGTTGCCTCGATGTATAGTTCCAAGCCGAAGTTCCTCACTATTACCGTGAGATTATACGTCTTCGGTTCTACGTAATTCTCATATTTCCAGTAAGCAATTAAACCTCCAGGATACGTCCACGACGCATTAATTACTATAACAACACTACCATTATATATATAGTTTATTGATGTTGTTCCTGATCCCCAAGTGATTCTTGTCCACTTACCGAGATAAGGTGGGTCTAGGTACACATCAAGTATTATTCTCAGATCCGTAGGGTCCTGAGCATAGAGAATTGTCGGCGACTTAAACCAACTTTTTGTTTCCATTATACCTCGGTTCTGATAGGATCTTTTTAAAAAGATGTATGTGCTCTCAGGTGCTCTGAATATTGTGTAGCTTGTATTAATATCCCATATATACACATATGGGTAGATCTGTGGGAGGCCGAGGCTTTGATTATATATGTAAACATCCCAGCTTCCATAAACTATGTAGTACACATCTTTCTCTGCATAAAATACATAGTCAAACATACTATATATAGTATTATTCGTGAGAGAACTACCTAAGTTATTCATATAAGGATCTATATTCAGTGATATTAGATTTCCTCTCTTAGTAATTAGGTAGATCTTATAACCTTGTTTTGCATAATTAAATATCTTCTCAGATAGATCAATTGGTAGCGCTATGGGGAGACCGCCTGGGATTTTCAATGAAGTATTCCTAAGATCAATATATAAAGTTGTGTCATTTCTACTCGCTAAAATACTTACTATTTCTGTATCTATACTCGAGCTTATATAGATCTGCTTAGAACTATAGTTTACACCACTAATGAATATATTCTCTAGGGATCTTTCGTACTCGATATTGAGAGAATTTATTATAGCCTCGTAGCTTCTTCGCTGATCCTCTTTATACATAGTATATAATGATATAAATGATATAATAAGCATGGTTGTTAGTATCGCTCCATAGAGACTTTCAATACCTCTGCGAATCCTAGATCTATTGTTGCGAGACATGGAAGCATCCTCAATAATAAAGAGGTATTTAAAAAATGTTTAGAGAAAATAATACAGAATATTTGGAGATTAAGTGAAGAAAAAAGCGCTGCTAAGAGATCTCGTTATTCAAAGATCACAGATCCTGATTAAAGTAGCTTTTGAATGGGTCAGAGAGGATAAGATTGATTTTGCGAGGAATGCCATAAGGATCGTTGAGGAAATGAGAAGAGAAACTAATGTCAGGATCCCTCCGGGGCTTAAGAGATTATACTGTAAAAGGTGTCTAACACCTCTGGTACCTGGAAAGACCTCACGTGTAAGAATCAGAAATCGAGGTAAAAGAATCGAGAAAATAACTACGTGTTTGGTCTGTGGAGAAGTTTATAGACTAGAAATCGCTGTTAGATCAAGAAATAAATAGAAGATTATGGTCCTAGAAAATCATCTGGTTTCGGAGGCTCAGGCTTCAGACCCTTCCTAGTTCTTATACTCGCTATCAGACTCATTAACATACTCTCTGGCACAGGAGACCATCTAGCGAATTCTGTTCCCCACAAGGCTTTTCCAGCTGTTGCTCCCCTTAGTTGCTGTGCTAGATCTGTGCTCTCTGCAAGTGGTATCTCAGATATTATTCTGACCCAATTACCATATAATTCGTGTATCTCAAGTATCTTTCCTCTTTTTCTGCTTATTATAGCTGTTATCTCACCCATATAATCCATTGGAACCTTAATATCTAGTTTCTGTATAGGCTCTAATAGGGTTGGTTTAGACATTAGCATTCCAGCGTATATGGGGTTTCTAGTAGCCGGATACAGCTGGGCAGGTCCTCTGTGAGCAGGATCCTCGTGAATTACTGCGTCATGTAAAATAACCTTAACACCTCTCACGGGCTCCATGGCTAATGGTCCTTCTCTCATTGATAGCCTGAATCCCTGTATTATTGTGTCTCTAACCTCTCTAAGATACTGTACACCAGATGTTCTGTCAATGAAAACATTTATGTTCTCATCGATAGCCCATATTCTTCTAGCCTCATCATAGTCCCAGTCAGCGCGATCTCTGAGGATCTTAGCTCTCTCCCTAGGATCCTGATCCTCAGAAACCTCACCAGTAGCTATTAATTTGATTGTCTCCTCATTCAACGGCTCAACACTTATGTATAGCTTATTGTGTTTATTAGGTGATTTACCCTCCAGAACTTGCGAGGATGTTCTTATAGTCTCTCTATATATTATTAGAGGCGCAGAAGTCTTTACCTCAACACCGAAATTCTCCTTAAGTAGTGTTAAAGCAACTTCTAAATGAACCTGACCCATTCCTGAGAGTAGATACTCACCCGTCTCCTCATTTATCTTTAGAACAAGGTTCGGGTCCTCTATAATAAGTTTCTTTAATGCCTCAACCATCTTTGTTAACTCACCTGGTGTTCTAGGCTCCACGGCTATTGTTACCACTGGCTCCGATATATAGGAGATCTTTTCAAAAGGCACCATATTTTCTTTTAGAGAAGGATCGACCGCGGTTTCACCAGACCTAGCTTTGTCGAGACCTAGAACCGCTGCTATATTACCTGCATATATTTTGTCTGCCGGTTCTCTGAAGGGTCCCATATATAGGCTTGTTTGAAGTACTCTTTGGTTAGTCTTTGCATTGACTAAGTATAATTCTCTACCTTCTTCGAGCCAGCCAGATAATACTCTTCCTGTAGCCACTAAACCAGCATGCGGATCATGTCTCATATCATTTATCAGGAAAACAGTGGGGCCATCGGGATCTGCTCTCATCATAGCTTTAGCAATATCACTATCAACAGGACCTCTCCATATCTTAGGTATTCTATAAGCTTGTGCCTCTCTTGGATTAGGCACATGTTTTATAACCATCTCTAGTAAAGCTTCATAGAGAGGTATTTTTCTCTGTAGCTCCTCAACAGCTTCTCTACCTTTCTCGTAAGCCGCTATAACATCACTTATCTTAACACCCTTTGCCTGAGAGTATGGTATTGTTAATCCTATTTTGTCCTTCGCTGATCCAAACGCTATTTGACCTTTCACAGGATCAAGCTTCCACTTCTCTTTATATTCAGGTTCAGCATATACATCAATCAACGCATTTATTTCTCTAATTATTTGCACAAATCTATCTTGAATCTCCTTCGGACTCATTCTAAGTTCTTTAATTAATCTATCGATCTTGTTTATGAACAATAGAGGTCTGACCCTTTCCTCAAGAGCTTGCCTCAGAACAGTCTCTGTCTGCGTCATAACACCCTCCACAGCGTCTACAACAACTATTGCCCCATCAAGTACTCTCAGACTTCTCGAGACTTTGCCGCTGAAGTCAACATGCCCTGGAGTATCAATTAGATTAACAACATAAGGCTTACCCGCGAACTCATAGTATAGACTTATATTAGCTGCCTTAACGGTTATTCCTCTCTGCTGCTCAACGTTTAGGTAGTCAAGCGCTAGTACCTCACCGGCTAATTTCTCAGATATAATACCCGCTGCCGCTAGTAGCGTATCTGTTAATGTTGTTTTTCCGTGATCCACGTGCGCTATAATACCTATGTTTCTTATCTGCTCTAGATTCCTCATTATCCTAAGGATCTGCTCAACAGATTTATATCTAACCATTCTCTACACCAAACTCCACTATATGTATAAAGCCTTTAACAATGTAATAAGCATTTTTACATGGATCTTCTCAATATAAATATTTTGTTCCAAAAACATTTTATTTATAGAGTGTATATAGATGAAGCCCTATAGTGATTTACTGAGTAGCCCCCTCGAGTTAACAGGTCTTCTTCTCATTGTTTTAGGTATAATAATTCTTTTAATTGGATTAATAATAGCTTATTTACCAGAGATCCGTAGAGTGTATAATGAGATCCCTAGCGAGCTAAGACCACTAATACTAGTATCAATTAAAATAGGTTCTACCGAGATTATGATTTCACCATTACTTATTATAGTGTTATCAATTCTTTACTTAGTACTTCTAAGTAGAGTATGAGGTTAAATACTTCATGAGTGAGAAGTCTAAAACCCTAAACATGATTTATAGTTCTTTTAAGAAAAAACCTGCTTTTGTATCAAAGATCCGTAGAATACATCTATTGATCCTCAAACATAACATAAAGCATCTAATTAGAGAAGGGTTCGGTAGAGTTTATATATTAGACATATGGAGAGTAGCTGAAAGGAGTTTTGGGGAGAGCGACTTATTTGAGGATTTTTTAGATAGAATAGTTCTGAGTGTAGGAGATCCTCTAATAATACTCTCTCCAGCAGAGTATTTAATAAAGTACAGAGACGAGTTAGCTCAGGCGAGAAGTCTCTATACAGACACTGGTGGAGCAACTATTCGGTCCTACGGATTCGACCCCATAGTTACAATTTCTAGTAGTTTGAGACCTAGTACCTATGTGATGAGAAGCTCTGATGGAGATGTATCTATATTTAGGGTTGATGAGTATAATAAGATCTATGACTTAGAGATTTCTAAGCGATATAGTGAGGTATTGAATATCTTATCTGAAGCATTTGAGATCTATGGACTATATAAACATAGCGATGCCGTGAAGATCCTTATGAGAGAGCTGGGTTTAGATAGAGTAGAAGCACAGAAGATCCTAAGAGATCTCTATGAGCAAGGATTAATAAGAATAGATAAGGGGGGATATATAGCTATAAACCCCTGAATTCTTGTCTACTACCTAATTTCTTGAATTGGTAAGAAGGAGTTTTTAACAAAACCTCGCCTATCCAGACAAGATAGTCATGATCATCAATATACTCTAAGAAGCTTTCTTTATCCAAAATTCTTTCACAACATCTAATACTATTTAATTGAGAAAGTTCTCTCACTCTTCTAAGTAAATCATCGAGATATTTCTTTCTTCTGCCGAAGATCCTATTCTCTCTGATCCAGTAGCCCTCCCCCAAATCTAATTGTTTCTTTATGAAATTATCACTCTCTAAACTATGCACTGGAGGACCTTCAACTACTCTCCATATAAAGTTCTTCTCACAATACTCATTAGGCAACTCCAGGTATATTATTGGATTATTTTTCTCATTCCAATAAACATCTATGTAGAGTGGTTCGTATCCTTCACTTATCAATGTATTGAAGACTCTTCTCTTTAATCTATGTAATTGACCCCATATGTTATCAGGAGAATCTCTCTTCGTAATTTCTACTTTAAGAGGTAAATAGCATAATTCGCGAGATCTTTTCTTAACAAGATCTGTTGAAGGTTCAGGAGGATAGAAAAAGTCTTCAGAAGGATCCTCCAAAAATGCTCTTGAAGCTAATATGAATCTTGATAACGTCTCTTCTCTCACAGCTGCAGCTGCGTTTCTCCTAGGATCTACGGGATCCGGGAAGATAAATGAGGCGTCTGGAAATATTTTTCTCAGCGTATAAGGATCCTCTTTCTCATCGAGTGATACTACAACAGGTATTCTCCATTTACTAGCTTCTTTAAGAACTTCTATAAAAGATCCATATTTGATCACGAGAAGCTCTGATAGATATCCAGAGAAACCGCCTACTTTAACTTCAGCTCCGTAGACCCTTACACCTTTCATGAATTTCTTGAGTAACCTCACTGAATCTCTCATCTCCTGATTTAATCTACTCTTAACATACTGTGTATGGAATGGTGTTCTATCCGCTACTGTAATACTTTCCTTAGGATCATCGATCTTTAGCGCTGGGACTATATCAGCTTCTATACTCTCATTGAACCTGATCCTTAGATAAGGATGCTCAGCATATCTCTCCTCAATATCATATTTCTTTAATGCCTCTTTAGCTCTCTTTATAAATTCTTTTCTTATCCATTCTCTCCCTAAGCTCTTAGGTATGAGTACAAATATATCTAGATCAAGATCTTTTGAGAGTGCTGTATCTTTCTCAACTGATCCGTGAAGTTGTATATTTGCGTTAATATCGCTGAAGTAAGGTTCTAGATCTCCTTTAAGTACCTCATATACTTCATAAGCTCTCTTAATCTCCTCTTTACTTGGTTTAATACTATTCAGCACTTTATTAACTACGTAAATAATTTTTTCTTCATTAATTGAGACCAGAGAAGACACCTATGAAAGCTCAACTATGTAAAGATCTGTGTATATCGGGCCGCGAGGAGTTAAGAGACTCTTCTTAAGAACTAGTTTTGATACAGGGGAGTAGCCGAAGTCCTCAGCTGAGTAATTCATTAATATCTGTACTGCTTTAGGAGGTAAACTACTCTTTACACGGGCAATTGTTATGTGAGGCTGGAAGTCGTGTTGATCAGAATGGATCCTTAGCCCAGAGGTTTTTTCATCAATAAATCTTCTTATTTTCTTCAGTTCCTCGAAACCTTCTTCGACACCTACCCAAATAACTCTCGGCCTAGCTACGCTGGGGAAGGCCCCAAAGCCTTTTATATGAATATTGAATCTCTTGAAAATCTTAGCTTCCTCTAAGATCTTTTTGACATTCTCGAGAGTACTCTTATCAATTTCTCCTAAGAATCTTATTGTTAAATGAATATTTTCATCCTCGACCACTTTAAGAGCGTCTCTGCTGATCGAGGCAATCATATCTCTTATTCTAATGATTTTGTTTAGAACCTCTCTATTCTCTATCTCAACAGCTATAAAGCTTCTTATTAACTCACTCATTTTCTACCTCTATATCTATAAGTGCAAGTATTAATATATGGATATTGAAGGATGCGAGAATATATGGAGAGCGTCTCAGAGGGCTCGAGGAAACTATTAGAAGATATTAAGAACATATGCGCAGGAGAAATATCTGATGAATGTCTTGAGAAAATAGATCTTTTCTTAGAGACCGCTAAGGAAGCTATATTTACCAGAAAAAAGATTAGCTCTGAACCTAAAAAGAAAGAATGGATCGAGAAAATCATTTCTAAGGGACTACGAGATGGTAGAAAGAGATTTATTCTTAAGGTTTTGTCTCCGTATCTAATTAATGTTCTTAAATTAAGTGATGAGGAGGCTTTTGAAAGAATTCGCGAATTTATTGATAATTCCTGTAGAAATTATGGGAATTGCGAGAAGATATATGAGAGCTGGATCAGAGGAGATCTTAGGAGAGTCAGATCTAAGGGTATTAAACCAGCGAAATTAGAGAGCCTCGACGATGAATTAAGAGAGATAATACAGGAGACATTATCTATTTAACATCTCTTCTCATCATATTTCTTTAAAGCCTCAATATTTTGAGCCTCTGAAGGATCTATTTCTTTAGTCTCTAACCAAGCATCTATGATCTCTTTAGCAACCTCTGGTGAAGTGAGTCTACCACTTAATGCTAACACATTTGCATCATTCCACAAACGAGCACCCTTAGCATTTTTAGCATCGAAAACCAGAGCCGCTCTCACACCTTTCACCTTATTAGCCGCTATTGATACTCCTGTTCCTGTATAGCATATTACTATTCCAAAATCCACTTCTCCTCTAGCAACTAATTCACCTACTTCAAAACCCACGTTGGGCCAGGGCTCTGGCTTATTTGTTTTCATAGATCCTACTAAGACTAGTTTGTATCCTTTTTTCTCAAGATATTCTTTAAGGAATAAGGCTGCCGGGTAAATATCGTCAGATCCTATGGCGATCCTCATGAAATAAATCACCAAAAGTAATATTTGGCAGAAGCCTATATAATTAATCGAGAGATCTTATACTCAGGAGTACTTAAAAAAGAAAAAACTTTTATATGCCTGAAAAAAGAGTCTAAGAGGTGAAATATCTTGGCGACACAGCCACCAGCTGTTAATACTGTACTAGTGGGAAAGAAACCTGTTATGAACTATGTCTTAGCAATACTACAAATGAATAGTCAAGGAATGAATAATATAGTTGTGAAAGCAAGAGGAAGAGCAATTAGTAAAGCTGTTGATGCCGTAGAGATCGTTAGAAAAAGATTTTTAAAAGATAGAGTAGACGTCAAGAAAATCGAGATCGGAAGCGAGCAACTAAAAACACAGGATGGGAGACTAGTGAGAACATCTACTATAGAGATCCATATTGAAATAAAAAGTTAATTTTTTAGCTAGATCATAGTAAACAAATAATGCTCTCATTTACTCTTTATCTATTATCTCTCTACCATATTCTTCTCATATAGCTCTTATACATGAAGATGAATTATTTGTCTAGAGTACATGTTCTTTATTTCATTGACAGCACATGAAAAATTAGTTATAAATTACATCAATCTTTAAAAGTAATTATAGATAATCTCAATAAAAGGATTGAGTAAGTTGGAGAAACCTCTAAAGGTAGTAAAAATCGATGATAAGAGAGTATTATTTATCTTAAGTGAGAAATTCAATAATTTACTGAAGAGAAGAGAGATTGAAGCGAGAATAGAGCATGTAGGTATTGGAACACCTACTAGAACAGAGATCAGAGAAATTTTATCTAAGGTATATTCCGTGGACAAAGATCTCGTTGTTATAAGAAGAATAGATACCAGCTATGGAAGAGGCAGCTCTCGTATTATTGCAAAGATCTATAGTGATATAGAGACACTTAAAAAATTTGAGCAGGAATATGTATTAGCTAGAGATAGTGGTGAAAAAAAGAAGAAATCTGAGTAGAGGTGATTATAGAGATGGCTAAGGAGAAGAGATTCAGATCATCTCTCTATATTATTGAGGGAAACAGGATAAGACTTAAGAATAGGATATGCCCGAGATGTGGTGCTGTAATGGGCTACTATAAAGATGGTGGAGGAGAGAGATGGTATTGTGGAAGATGTCATTATACTGATTTTATTGTTAAAAAAGGTTTTTAGCGGGCGTTGAGGTTCTTATTAGGGAGTTTGTATGAGGAATAAGTTAAGAGGTAAGCATATATTATCTGCTCTTGATCTTGATGAAGAAGATCTTTATCAAATATTTGATTTATCTAGAGATCTAAAGAAGAGATTCTATTTAGGAGAGAGAATAATTCCTGTACTAAGAGGCAAGATACTAGGCTTAATATTTCAGAAACCCAGCACAAGAACTAGGGTTAGTTTCGAAGTTGCTATGAAGCAATTAGGAGGAGATACACTATATATGTCTTGGAACGAGCTTCAGCTAGGTAGAGGAGAGACCATAGCTGATACCGCGAGAGTCCTCAGTAGATACTTAGATGGTGTAGTTGCTAGAGTTTATAGACAATCTGATCTAGAGGAACTCGCCAACTACTCCTCAATACCTATTATAAATGGATTAAGTGACTTAGAGCATCCTATACAAGCAGTATCAGACTTCTTCACAATCCACGAGAAATTCGGGAGATTCAAAGGATTAAAAATAGCTTTTGTTGGAGATGGTAGTGATAATGTTCTTAATAGTCTTCTAGCTGTGGGATCTAGATTAGGGATTGACTTCTGGATCGCCACTCCGTCGAATTATCAACCAGCTAAGCATATACTGGAGAAAGCTTATGAATTCTCTGAAAAATCTGGAGGTTCGATACATATAACCGAGGATCCTAGAGAGGCGGCTAAAGAAGCTGATGTTGTATATACAGACGTATGGGTTTCAATGGGTCAAGAAGCTGAGAGAGAAAAAAGGATCAGAGACTTACAATCTTATAGAGTAGATACGAAACTAATGTCTCTGGCCAAGAGAAACGCTGTTTTTATGCATTGTCTACCTGCTCACAGAGGTGAGGAAGTAACCGACGAAGTCATGGATGGACCTAACAGTATTGTGTGGGATCAGGCAGAGAATAGATTACATGTCCAAAAGGCTATTCTAGCACTTGTTCTTCAATGAAATTACTTAGATCTCTTCTTTTTTCTTTTAGTACTTGTTTTTCTCTTAGATTTCTTCTTGACTTTCTTCTTCTCTCCTTCTCTCTTTTTCTTTGATTCCTTCTCTTTCTCACGTTTAATCTTTTTCTCCTCTTTTTTAATCTCAGGTTGTTTTGGAGGGCTCAGAATCAGTGTTCCACCCTCACTCTGGATCACTATTAAATCACAGTTTGTTCCCAAACTATATGCCCCCTCGAATAAGAAATATGTCTCTATATCTCTTCTTTCTTCGCTAGGAAATAACCATCTAATATCTTCACCTTTAAATATATTCTCCGAACTTGACACAGTTTCTCTATTTTTCTCTCTACATATAACACCTAACCTATCTACTCTAGTAAGCCTAGGTAGTGAAATGAATACCTCCCTTGATAACTCTTTAAATAGGTAAAGAACTTGGTGCTCGATACTATTTATCTTTGCTATAGCTAGTACATAATCTATAGTGTTCTCCTCAAGAAAATCTTTGTATAATGAAAAAAATTTCCTAGGTCAATCTCTCTCAGAACCTCTTTATCATATGTGAGAGAAACCTCGACATCGTTGATTATCTTCTCTGTCTTCAGTAGTTCAATAGTTAGATACTCGCTAGAGAACATATATTTCTTAAGTAAGTAGATGTCTGCCTTAGCCATTTTTCTCTCTACAGAAATATTTTACACCTCCACGTTACCTCTTATAACCTATTTTTCTCAAAAACTGCTTTCTTTCAGAAACATCTTCTTCTTTCTCTACACCTAGTGGCGTATATCCATCTATGACACCCAATACCCCTCTTCCCTGATCTGTCTCAGCAACAATTACTTGTAGAGGGTTTGATGTCGCAGCAAAGATCCGCACAACCTCCTGAACATCTTTTAATCTATTCAGAATATTTATAGGCCAAGCATTCTTGATGTATATAATAAAGAAGTGTCCAGCACCTATTTTTAGAGCCATTTCTGATGCTAGTTTTATAAGTTCCTCATCGTTTCCATCTACACGAACTAATCTCTTTCCACTAGCTTCATTAAATGCTAACCCAAATTTTATTCCTGGGACAGAGGTTACAAGTGCTTCATAGACATCCTCGACTGTTTTTATGAAGTGTGAATGTCCAATTATAACGTTAGCACCCTCGGGTATAGGGATCTGTATAACTTCTATTTTCTTTAGCTCAGGCAATTTAGTTAGCCCTATAACTTATCTATTGCATCAGCTATAAGTTTTTTCTTTGTGTCTCTATCCTCTACTAATTGAGCTAGCTGAAGCTTTATTAATACTCTCACAAGCTCTTTTAATTCATCGATTGAGGAAACCAGATCATCTATAGACCTAGTCATACGATTAGTCCTCTCTGAGATCTGTGCTAATTCTCCTAATTGATGCTCCATTATATGAGCAATCGCATCTAGCAACTCAGCCGAGACTCCGACAGATGACGCTTGGTGTTCATTGTAATGATCATGTTCGTGCTCATGATTGTGATGAGGCTCATGTTCATGTTCTACCTCTACTCCATGCTCTCTTTCTTCTCTCTCCTGAATCTCTCTAACAATCTCTCTCATATCTTCCTCGCTTTTAGGAAGTTTCTTGATTCTGAAGCTCAACTCATTAACCTACTGATAATAATTATTAACTCCACAGCTTATATCTATTATATCCTCCAATATTATAAATATATATAGCTATTTGAGAAATGTTTATACATATTAAGATCTGTTTCTAAGAAGATAAGAGTAAAAAACTAACCAAAATATTAGAAAAAAAGACTCTTTTAAAGGATTACTCTAGATACTTGGGAGGTACTTGAGCCACGTTATCTCTTATTGCTTTAACAGATTCTTCAAATAATTTTCTCTCATCTGAACTCAGATCTAGCTCAACTACTTTCTCAATACCGTTCCTTCCTAGAATTACTGGAACGTTAACACATATATCTCTTAAACCGTATTCGCCGTCTAAACAAGCGCTCGCGAAGAACGTCTTCTTTTCGTCTTTCTTAATGGCTTTAGCCATAAGCATTAATCCTGCTCCTGGTCCATATGATGAGCTGTATCCTCTTAACTCAATTATTTTAGCACCAGCCTTTATGGTGTCTGTCACTACTTCATCTATATCTTTCTTGGACAATACCTTCTCAAGCGGGTTCCCAAATACTCTACTTAGTCTGGGTACCGGGAACATTTTCTCTCCGTGTTGACCTATAACAACAGCTTCTACATCGGCTGGAGAGATATTTAATTTCTTGGCTATATAGTACCTCATTCTACCAGAATCTAATACACCACTAAAACCAATCACTTTATTTCTCGGCATTTTACTAGCTTTATAGAAGACATAAACCATTGCATCGAGAGGATTTGTTGTAAGTATCACTGGGGCATTAGGAGCGTATTCGACAACTTTCTTAGCAATGTCTCTGACTACCTCAGCATTCTTCTCTACTAATTGCTCTCTTGTCATCCCTGGACCTCTGGGAAATCCCGCTGTCATAAGAACAAGATCTGATCCGCTCATATCCTTGAAATCATTAGATCCATAGACCTTCACACTTTTACCTAGGATAGATAGAGCATGTGAAAGATCTAGAGCCTCACCCTGAGGTCTCCCAGGAACAACATCTATTAGCAAAACATCGTCCAGTTCTTGAAACGTTATATATATAGCAGCAGCTGTACCAACTCTACCAGATCCAATAATAGTTATCAAAAAACTCCCCTCAACATACTATTATGCTAAAGAAAATATAAATTAATTATTTTTATTTAAAACTTGATCCCTATAGATTATACCCTGTCTGACCTCTCTCCTCGCCCTAAAGGGCAGGCCTTTAGGGAGCTCATTAGTTCCCAGCATCTATTCGGAGATATATTTGTCATCTGCTGGGCAGTCAAGGTGATCAGAAAACCTCCTATTTGAACAATAGCTTTTCTCCTAGTGTTCAGAGTCTCGATCAAGTTTCTATCAGTCTCAAAACCATATCTAGGACACCTTAATCTTCTATAACTATTTTCAATAAGCTTAGATCCACACTGAGCAAATTGTTGATTTGTATCTTGGCTCAACATCTATTACTAGCACACTTCTCTTAACTACTTGCTAACTGATCCAAAAAATCGGTCTTCTGGTATCCAAACATGATCAATGCTATCCTGTGATTCTTTGGTAGTTTTCTCAATGCCTCAACAAGATTCATCAGATCCTCTACGGCTACAGCGAATCTATTGCTTCTAGCGATCTCAATAATCTACTTAGAGTTCCTCTTAACCCAGTCCTTACAATGTTTCCAGCCTTCCCCTGAAAGCTTTTTATTTTTCTAAGAATCCCTCTTATCCTTAGCCAAGCATTGTATCTAGTAGATGAATATTTTCTCTGAAGATTCTCAGCCAATAATCTAAAACTTAGAGCTCTATCGATTAATTTCTCAAACTCTCTAATGAGAATATGATTTACTAAAACAATCCTACTCTCATTGACATCAATACCTGTCCTGAAAGACGAGGCTTACACTTGTAAAATTAAAGCTATTAGAGTTGGAAAGTTCTGGATAATCCCCGAGAGCGAGATTATAAGATTTCTCCGCTGAGCTCAGCCCAGGGAAATTAAAGTTGTTGTTTACGCCAGAGCCTTTTCTAATAAGCAGAAGAGAGAAAACAACTTAGATAGACAAACCGAGAGGTTGAGGAATTACTGCTCTGTAAAGGGATATAAAGCAGTCGACATTGTGACAGATGTTGTCAGCGAGTTAAGTGAGAAGAGGAGCGGGTTGCAAAAACTCTTCAGCATAGTTGTTAAGAAGCAAATTGACGTTATCGTAGTCGAGTTTAGAGATAGATTAACGAGGTTCGGATTCGAGTATCTTAGAAGGTTTTTCGAGTCACTCGGAAAGCGAAAAGAGCTACGAAGAAGAGCTTGTAGAGAACTTCATATTAATAATCACAAACTTCGTCACCAGAATATACGGGAAGCACTTTCAGAAGCTCAAGAAAGTAAAAAGTTAATGGAAAAGCTGGTGATGAATGAAGAAAGTAGTTGAGAAGACTTTGAAATTCAAGCTAGCTCCACTGGTTGAAGAAGATAACAACATACCTCGCCGAATTATCAAAGCAGATCATTGCAGATCTTGTAAGGAAGGATCTAAAGGATTTAAAACTTGGTAATGTGAGAAAAATAGACAATTGAGCTACGGACTATTCACGCTCCCATATACCGCAAAGTGGTGTTTTACCTAAACTACAAGTTCTACGAGAAAGGATTAAGCGCTATGAAACTCGACACTAGGAAGACATCTATCAAGTGTCCTGTTTGCGGCTATGTGGATAAAGTCAATAGGGCTAGCTGGATCATTTTAAAAGCAGAAGATGCGGCTTCGCTTTTAATACACGATATGTTATCTGCATAAATCTCTTCTCCCGCCTCAATGACGATGGGGTGGCCATCAGAGGCAGAGCTGTAATCCATCGTAAAGCAGGTCAAGTGGTACCCGTTGATGAAGCCTCCGATGAACTCGCGAAAAGAGAGTGAGTATTGAGGAGGAGGCTCGTGCTCGTAGCATCCAAGATAACCCAAACAACATAAGTACTTAGCTAATGGCGCGGACAACCACTAATCCTTAAAACCTCGGAACATAATTATTGAATTAGAGAGCCGCCGTAGCTCAGCTGGTAGAGCACCGGACTCATACGGTCGACCTGGGAGATCCGGGGGTCGCGGGTTCGAATCCCGCCGGCGGCATAATTATTCTTCTTTAAACAAGAGTTTTCCTCTGTAAAAAATCTTTTCTCTGTAAAGATCTATGAATAAAAATTCTCTTTCTCTAAGAGAAGATGCTAAACTCGCACTTATTTTTGTTGCTGACTCAATGAAGTCTAGTGTTTCTCTATCAAAGGTCTTCATAATTAATAAACTGCCTATGTTCCCAAAAAACTCTTTTATTCTCTGATCTATTAACTGAGATACTATGATCACTCCTAGACCAAATTTTCTACTTTCTCTAAGGATCCTTGAGATCAGTTCAGAAACCCTACCACTAAGTAGATTATGTGCTTCGTCTAGAACTATATAGTATTCTATCTTTTCACTAAATCCCCTCTCTCTTATTTTCCTCCATATATGTCTTAGGAGGAAGTATACATAAACTTCTGTTATGAATTCATTCTTTGCGATATAGCTGAGATCTATTGTCATAGATCTGTTTAGATCTATTGAGTAACGACTTGAGTACTCAATATCCTGAGGAATACTCTCGAGAAGTAGACGAATATAGAACTGCACGCTCCTAAGTGCTCTCTGGATCTCACTATTATCGCTCTCTGAGATCTTTTTCTCGATAAAATTCGTGAGATCTCTAAGATCTCTATACCCCTGAAAATACTCCTGGATAATATCGGATAGAACAGCTACTTGCAACGAACCTAGTCTAAAAGCTACTCTTAATATATCAATAAATTCTTCTATGGATTCTCTTGAACCGGCTATCTCACTAAGTATTATTCCAGTTATCTCGTGGATCCCGTATCTTTCAAAACCTAGATCCACGTACTCATTATGAGGATCAATAATAATAGTTGCCACATTATTCTTAGATAACGAATCACATATTCTCTTGCTCATCTGAGTTTTTCCGCTACCTGTGGCACCCACGATCAGTATATGAGGAGATCTTCTTGTGGAAAGATCAATATACAATTTCCCTCGATTAATAACCACACCATCTATATGCACAACAGAGGAATCAGTAAAACCCCTTCTAGCAAACCCCTTTCTCTTAATAGAGATCTCGGAATAGCTCACATATATGAGTGATAGAGAAAGCCATGATAAAACAGCGATAGGCGCAAAATATACTTGATAGCGAGAATTTTTTGCTAGAAATATGCTACTGATCAATGCACCCAGTAGATACCAGTACGATAAGAATATTTGACTTGTATTAAAGAGAGTTCTTATTATCATCTCTAGAAAAACTAGAAGCATCATAACCAAACCCATTGTGATAAGTATATTGCTAATACTCTCTCTATTAAAACTAGGTGTGAAGAAGTTCCTTAGAAAATGAATATCTCGGTAGAAATTTCTTGGTCTGAGAGTAGCTCTATATCTAGAGACCACTATAAGAAAACTAAAAATCAGTACCAATGTGGATATTATTTGATCACCGAATAAAGCGAAGGAATACTTAGTGATTAAGTTATTCCTTGAATAAATAATATAAATGCTGTACAAGAGATCTGGTATAGATACTATCATAAGATCTATGGGAGAAATAAGTAAAAATAATGCTACGAGAAATGGTATAAATATAGTGTAGATACTCATAGATAAATAATTTACTTTCTTTAGAAGATCCGCGCTCACCTGATCATAGATAGAGATCAGATAAAGTATTAATAGAACAGCTATTGACAACGTTAATTGAGCATAGATCTGAAGAGATCTTGCGTCTCCATATTTTCCTGCTGACATTACTATCTAAGAATAATTTTTCTTATAAAGATAATTTATCACATCTTTAATAAATTTCCCTGATAACTTGTTTTTATATACTTTATCTAGGAATGTATCCCAATCGTAACCATCATTCTCCCAACTCTTATAGGCCTTGTATAAATTCTGTAGAGCTTCTTCATGTAATCTACAAAAAC
The DNA here is from genome assembly GCA_049976205.1 of Sulfolobales archaeon. Lineage (GTDB taxonomy): Archaea > Thermoproteota > Thermoprotei_A > Sulfolobales > AG1 > WYEN01. Next base: position 18,109 of record JBMFIR010000001.1, read on the forward strand.
CGTATTTACTCTCAGGAGACCTCTCCAGACTACATATTACACATTTCTCTGTACTCAGACCCCTATTTACGTTATGGATCAGTTCTTTCTTAAATTTCTCTATTAAGAAGTTGACTGTTTTAATAGCTTCCTTAACAACTTCTTCCCTACGTCTCTTACCCATCATAATATCCGTGAGATGAATCTCGAATTTTCTAGTTAGATCAGGTGATAAAAGTTCCGGGAAATATTTTTCTAAGATACTAACTACTTCAAAACCAAGGTTAGTCACTTTTATTCTTCTTCCGTTTAAATACCCTCTTTTAAACAGAGTCTCTATAATCTCCGCCCTAGTTGCTTCAGTACCTATATTCTCACTCTCCATCCACCTTAGTAAAGTGGCTTTATTGTATAGGTTAGGAGGTTTAGTATACGTTTTCACTATCTTGATCTCTCGAATAGGTATTGATACACCCTTACTAATTTCTGGGATAATATTTTCCCTTATATTATAAAAGTGGTACACCTCATACCAACCTTTCTCTAAGATCTTTCTTCCCGATGCCCTGAAACATCTTTCTTTTACGCATCCCTTTATTTGAATATCTTTAACGACAAGATCATTGTAGAAAGTGGCTAGATATCTTCTCACGACAAGATCATATAATATCTTATGTTTAGCGCCTAGCCTATGACTAGGAACTTCACCAGTTGGGTAAATCGCTGGATGAGCAAGATCCTCTTTCTCGCCATTGTTAGGTTTAAGAATTTTTTTCTGAAGAAGTTTTTGGGTAAATACTCTATACTCAGGGATCCTTGAGAGATTTTGAATAATACCTCTATTATCTAGTGTCTCAGGAAGCTTCTGACTATTTGTTCTTGGATAACTTATCAGTCCCTCTAAGTAAAGATCCTCGAGGATCTTAAGTGTCTCGTAGGGGGCTATTCCATATATAGCATATGCCTCTTCCTGTAAATCTCCTAAATTGAAAGGATGAGGAGAGCTATATCTAATTTCCCTCGAATAAGCTTCAGTAACTTCAATAAATCCTCTGGACAAGATCTCTTCTTTAAGTTTAATAGCCTCAGTCTTCGTGCGGAGAGGCTCTCCTTCATCCTCGAAATCGATTACAGAGCCTCTATAAACTGATTTTATTCTGATCCTATATAGAGGCTCTGGAACAAAAACTTCTCTAGAAACATATCTCTTCAAAGCCTCGAAGAGAGTTGGTGTCTGCACTCTACCAGCACTTAATATCTTTCTCTGATTAATTCTTCTATTGTAGAGATCTGTTATAGCTCTCGAGATATTAATACCCCAGATCCAATCAAGTTCATGCCTCGCTAGTCCCGCTTCGATCATCTCTATATCCAGAGGATTCAATGAATTAAAACTCTTCAATATATCTTCTTTGGTTAGTGTCGAAAACTTCATTCTCTTAGCTCTCTTCACGTCTCCCCAGTGCCTAATGATCATGTATCCTATCACAGAGCCCTCGATATCGTAGTCGCACGCATTAATATACTCCCTCATCCTACCCATAATTCTAGAAAATACTCTGTAGAATCTAACTAAATGCCCATATTTTTTCTCGACTAAGTGTCTAGGAACCCACTTGTAATCATATACTGGATACCCTCTAGTATCAGTAGATAATGTAAAGAGATGACCTGCCGCAGGAATAATAACAAGGACTTTGTCTATCCTATCGATCATGTAAACAGGAATATTCTCAATAGATAATTTTGTCCCAGGGCCTAGAGCTTGATAGATTTTATATGCGGATTTAGGTTTCTCAGCTATTATAGCTACACAATGCTTCTTAGAGCACACAGAATCAATTAATGAAATCCTGTCTCCACGAATTCTCTTCTCCGAGACTGTTTCAGGCACTTTAGCATCTACTCTCTTGCTTTGTACAGGACCTATTTTATTATCTTCTAGATAAAAGACTTAATTAATTTACTATTGAATCCTCTCTCCGAAGCTAGCACCTTTTTTCGTGTAATTAAAACATACTACGCTCCGAAACTCTCTTACCCTTATCTCAACACATTCCTAGACCATTGGTAATAAGTTTAGAGGAAAATCCGCTGAAGTAATGATAAAAATTTACTTAAATAATTTTTCGAGTTCTAGCAATATCCTCCAGTTATTATCGATCATTTCCTCGATAACCTTCATATCCTCATCAGTTATACCAGCGAATCTTCCTTGTCTCTCTAGATATTGTCTGAGGGGTTTTCTACGAGATTTGTCGCTATAAAGTCTGCTACTTGGGCTAATAACTAGTTTCCCTTGGTTGTACTCAAAGAGTATCCATGCACCTGTTTCAACAGCTAATCTAGCTATATCAACTGTTTCACTATCGTCAAATCTCCAACCAGGTGGACAAGGCGAATGTAAGTGAATGAATTTAAAGCCTCTGATCTCAGAGGCTCTCATAAGTTTCTCGTAGAAATCTAGTGGATACGCTACACTAGCTGTTGCTACGTAGGGTATTTTATGCATTAGCATTATAAGATCTATTTCTTTTCTTTTATCTCTCTTACCCAGGACCGGGGTAGTGGTTGTTTTAGCACCATAGGTAGTTGAGCCGCTTGCTTGAACACCAGTGTTCATATATGCCTCATTATCAGATACTATATAAATTATATCGTCTTCTCTCACCGCGGAGCCAGAAAGAGTTGCGAAACCGATATCAAAGGTTGCTCCATCACCAGCCCAAACGATCACAGGCCCAGCATCTTCTCCTCTAACCTTGAGTGCTCGAGCTATACCTCCAGCGACTGCTGCGGCGGATGCGAATGGTACATGGATCACTCTCATATCTAGTGATGTATACGGATGATAGCCTGGTATAATTGATGAACAACCGGCTGGGATCACCAGTGTAGCCTCTCCTCTAAACACTTTGCCCACGATCTTTAGACCTATTAAGTGGGGACATCCTTGACAAGCAGCATTTCCAGGTAGAGAGTATCTCTCCTTGGGTATTTGATCGATTCTCACCCTAGTACTCATATCTCGAACACCTCACCGCCGAGGTAATACACAGTCTCTCTCTTAGTAAAACCATTTAACTCTATCTCCATTACGAATTTCTTAAAGACGTCGGCAAATTCTTTAGAGGAGACATCTACACCACCTAAGCCTGTAACCACGCCCCAGAACGATGTGTTTCTATCAACATAATCTAGGACCTCGGTAGCTATAATACCTCCTTTACCCAGAGAAATATCTCTATCATACACCACCACTCCTTTCGCTCCAGACAAGTGCTTTAGGATCTCTTCGTATGGGAATGGCCTAAAATATCTTATTCTTAATAATCCTACCGAATAACCCTCTTCTCTTAATAGATCTACTGCTTCTTTTATGGTTCCTGACCAACTGCCCATAGAGATCAGTACGTATTTAGCGTCATCGATTTTGTATCTCTCTACTAAACCTCCGTATTCTCTCCCAATTATCTTACCATAGCCTCTATCGGCCTCGTATATAACTTTCCTAGCATTATCCATAGCCTTCATAGCCGCGATTTTAAGAAGCATATGATTCTCGTCTTTACCTAAGTTACCTAAAGAGAATTTTTCTCCACGTTTTATACTATAGGGTACATCAGGATCTCTTGATGGAAGAAAACTATCAATCTCCCACTGCTCAGGTATCTCTATATATTCAGCACTATGGCTCAGAACAAATCCCTCTAAGCCTATCGCTACTGGGAGAAGAACTCTCTTATCCTCCGCTACTCTGTATGCCTGAATAATCATATCAAATACCTCCTGTGTATTCTCTGCCATAGCAATGATCCAGCCGCTATCTCTCATAGTTAGTATATCATTATGATCAACATGAATATTCCATGGTGGACCAATAGATCTGTTTACAACAGCCATTACGACAGGTAATCTTGCTCCAGCAGTCCACCAAATCATCTCATACATGTATAAGAGACCATGTGAAGAAGTAGCTGTAAAGGATCTTACGCCAGCTAGGGAGGCTCCCATCACTGTGCTCAATGCCGCGAACTCAGATTCTACATTAACAAACTCTGCCTCCAGCTCTTTTCTCTCAACCATATCAGCTAGTCTCTCAACAATAATCGTTTGTGGAGTTATCGGATACGCGGCTATGAACTTCACACGAGCCATTTTAACTGCTTGAGCAACTGCGTGATTACCTATCATAGCGGTCTTGATTCTTTTCTTAGATATAGATACAGCCATATCACATCTCCTCTGGAACCATATCAATAGCTTTCACGGGACATGTCTGAGAGCATATGCCGCAACCTTTGCAATAAGTGTAGTCAATACTTATCTTAGAACCCTTACTCCATGTAATAACCTCCTCTGGACAATAGAGCCAGCATATTCCACAATCAATACATTTACTTATGTTCACAACCGGTCTAAAAACTCTCCAGAGACCTGTTCTCCCTGCAGCTCCCTCACGTGGTCTTGAGATAAGATAGATTCTTGGGTCTATATCAATATCAATTTTCTTAACAACTTGATCCTTCACTTAAATCACCTCACGAGTTAATTCATAAGCTAGTCTAGCGGCCTCAATATTCTTCTCTAAAACAGATCCTTTGAAGAACTCTTTCATAGCTTCCTCCAATGAACCGAGTTTGTATAGTCCAGTCACTCGAGAGATAGATCCGAGAAGAGCAGTACTTACAACAGGCCAGCCAGCAATCACTAGATTTAATTTAAGTGCTATTTCCGTGGCATTGACTACATACGTTTTTCTCCAGAATTTAATTGGGGACTGTGTATTAACTATTGATTCCGGTATATTAGTGAGTTCTTTGATCCCTTCACCTAAATAATCTATTATGCCTCTAGAAAATATTACTAATAGATTAGGTTCTCTAATCATTTCATGTGTCTTAATTGGTTCTGGGGAAGCTCTAATATATGTTCTTACTACAGCTCCTCTTCTCTCAGCACCAAATTCTGGTATGGCCTGAGCATATAGTCCTTCTCTCACTAGAGTTACTGCAAGAATTCTTGAGGAGGTGACGGCTCCCTGACCTCCTCTACTTAAGAACATTATTTCGTATCTCAAAAAACTCTCCATAAAAATATAGCATTAATCTAATTAATACCTTTTAATACCTTTAGGAAGCACGTTTTAACAAGGTATTTAAGGAGATTCTATTAATTGATCTTAGAAACATTTATTAACCTCCTAAGATCTGAATCTAATCGGTGATCATATGAGTAGCACACAAAAGATCCTTGATGCATTAAAAGGCAAACAAAAGATGACTCCTAAAGAGATTAGCAAGGCAACAGGACTAAATTACAATACTGTGAGAGGAGCATTAAATAGATTACTTAAGAAAGGTTTGGTTAAGAGAGTAGAGAGAGGAGTATACACACTACCTTAAACTATTCTTAAATTTTTTTTAAAGAGGTTTCAACAATAATTTTTCTTCGTTAATTAACTTTGAAGAGAGAATAATTAGAGATATTGACAAACCTATGAGCATTAGTAGATGCATGAATGATAAACCTATTTCTCCAAAAGCATAGTACTGAATAGCTAATACACTATTTGTGTAAGGTATTAAGGACAATAAATACTGTGTATCTCTAGGTAGAGAGTACAGATCTATGAATAGAACAGATAGAAAAATTAGTGAAGAAACTATAGTGACAACTGAGGAAACTACTTGAGCTGTTCTTATTGTAGAAGATCTTATTATAAGAGGTAGTGTTATTGATAACGTAGCTAGCGTAGTTAGGTAAACAACTACTCCAGTAATTAACAGAAGCATAGGATCAATCATTAGATAAACCCCATAGCCTAGGGAAAGGATCACAAAAAACAGAATTATGGCAATAACATCAATTATGGCAGCTAATAACCCAACTATTGAACTAGCAAAAACCTTACCTAGGATCAAATACCTCTTATTTATAGGAGTTGATAGCAGAATCTCTAGCGTCTTTCTCTCTTTCTCACCTAAAATAGAATCAACTATATACGTTGTTGCCGGAGTAGAGACGAAGATAAGTGAGAATGCTAATAGTTTAGCGATAAATATTCTCCAAGCCTCTTCATAACTTATACCTGCACCCGAAGGAGCTATGTAACCAGCTAAGCCAACGCTAATCGGTTCTCTAATAGCCGCGGGATTAGTTATATTGACCTCAGCTAATCTACCTAAGTACTCTATCTTTAGGTCTGAGAATGATCTGGATAAATAATCTACTACAGAAACTAAGGCACCATAAGCCTTGTCAGAAGCCGATGAACCTGGAACTTGGAAAACTTGAATAAACGCTTGTGTATTTAGTGAAGTCAGATTCTTCACAAAATTATTAGGTATAATAACCATTAGATCTATTGATGATGAATTTCTATTTATATATGTTCTCACACCGTTCTGAGATAATCTCTCCTTTAATAAATTTACTATATCAGAGGATGTATAGTAATGATCTCCTATATATCCAGAGGATCTGTCTTCATTAATTATGAGTATTGATGGTACCTGGATCATTTGAAGAGAAGTCATTAGATAAGCTATTAGAGGCATCGTCGCCAGGGGCATTAGTGTTAGAAATAGAAGAGTTCTGTAATCTCTGATGAGCTCTAATATCTCTTTTCTTAGTATAGCTTTTAAATCACGCAATTTATCTCTCCTCGCAGAGTTTTACGAATACTTCCTCAAGATTACTTGAACTAGTTTTCTTAAGAGCTTCCTCAGGCTCACCCGAAAACACTATTCGCCCCTTATTTATTAAGGCTATTCTCTCGCATAGATCCTCTGCCTCTAACATATTATGAGTAGATAATATAATAGTTTTACCATATTCCCTAGAGAATCTTTTTATAACTTCTCTCACCTTCACAGATGAAAAAACATCCAGCCCGGAAGTAGGCTCATCTAATATAGCTATCTGAGGTTTACTCATGAGAGCTCTCGCGATTAAAAGTCTTCTTCTCATACCTCTGCTGTATGTCCCAGTTTTTCTTTTTAGATCCTCTGCTGAGAGACCTGATATCTCAATACCAAACTTAAGATCCTCTTCAGAGATCCCGTGAATGTCTGCGAAGAACCTCAGGTACTCTAATCCTGTTAGTCTAGAATATGTGTCGGCTTCTTCTGGTAGATATGTAAGGATTCTTCTTACTTTCTGAAGAAGACTTAGACTTCTATAATCAATCTTCTCATTGACTATATATACATCTCCTCCACTAGGTCTCATGAGAGTAGCCATGATCCTCATAGTAGTTGTTTTTCCAGCACCGTTTGGACCAACTAAACAAAATACACTCCCTCTAGGAACCTCCAGATCTATTTTATCAAGTATTACCTTACCTCTAATTACTTTACTCACTGAATCAAGTTTTACATCAATGCTCATAATAATCAGTCTAAATATTTTTATTCCTGGCAAAATTTAGATTTGTTCTGTGAGAGGTTTCATTCTTGGAAAAAGATCAAGGTAATGCATCCAGTTCATATTTAGCCTTAAGAGACAAGGTTATTGAGGCACTTTCTAAAATAGCTAGAGAAGGTATGTATGAGAAAGCTAGTAGCAGAATAGTTTTCGGCTTAGACAAGATCTTTAGAAGAATACTAGCAGAGAACCTTGTGGGTAGAACCATGCTTGATATGGGGTGCGGCTCAGGTGTTATGTATAAGTATTGTTACGGGTATCTAAGACTGCTAGATGATAAATATAGACTTAATCCTCTCTATATTCTCCTAGACCCACTATTAGATTTCATAGAGTTAACTCATAGAATTTATAAAGGAGATCCTTATACAGACATAGTTCAAGCATATGCAGAGTATCTTCCTTTCAGAGAAAAATCTATTGATACTATTATTTCAGCTTTTATGCTTCGCGACATTATTGATCTGGCTAGGACAATAGTTAACATGCTCTATGTTGCAAAAAAGAGGATAATGATACTAGACTTCTATAAGCCACCTAGTAAACTCGTATATTTAGCAGAACTACTCTACATCTACTTAATCGTTCCAGTAATAATTTTATTGACGTATCCACGGTTGATCCGTGAGTATCTCTATCTAGCTCCGACAGTGATTACGCAGAATAGTATACATGAAGTAGCAGATATTTTTAAGAGATTTAGTAACGGAAAAACAGATCTGAGATGTTGGTTCAGGTGCACTATATTTCTACTAAAGATTCAGAGATAATCTACATATCGAGATAGAATTTAGCTTATATATCCCTCTAGAAATAATTTTCTCTTGAGAATAAAATGCCTCTTAGACCTGCTAGGTGCTATACAGATAGGAAGAAGCCTCCTTACACTAGGAGGGAGTATATAGATGGTATTCCACCGCCTAAGATAACAAAATTTGTTATGGGGAATCCTCACTTATCGTATAGCTATGTTATTAGAGTCATTGCAGAAAGAGAGCTATTAATTAGGCATAATGCTTTAGAGGCGGCTAGAGCTGATGCTCACAGATATTTGAGCAAATATATCGGTGAAGATAAATACATGCTTGTTATTAGAAAATATCCTCATCAAGTTATTAGAGAGAACAAGATGCTTGCTTTCGCCGGAGCAGACCGTTTGCAGGAGGGGATGAGAAGAGCTTTTGGAAAACCAATAGGTACAGGCGCCTTTACAAGACCTGATGACGTTGTGCTAGAAGTATATGTAGCAAGCAAAGATCATATACCGGTAGCTTATGAAGCTCTTAGAAGAGCAAAGGCTAAACTACCAGGCTCTTACAGAATCGTGGTTGAAGAAATCTCTAAGTAGCATATATGTAAATCTCGTCGAATAAAGATCTGTCGTATAGAAATTATAATTCTCATAGCAAAATTATTATTGAATGATGAAGCTGACATAGTATGATTAGATGATTACGGGTTGATGGTCTGAGAGTAAGCACTCCACCACACTACATCTTCTGTTTGTCCCTACGCTTTTATTTCAATTATTTTGTGTTTATTCATGATTGGGTGTAGAGACTTATTCCTCAGCTACTCACTAAGTCTAGCGGCTAGTGGTAGGTGGGTTATGGAACTCTTTCGAGCCCAACGACACGAGGCTCATATCTCCATAACCACACTCGCCCTATTAGGCATAGCCCACATCGGTGCAAGAAATCATCCTTTATAAAAAGACTTCTATTAACATGAAAAAAGATTCAGCTCAGATAAGTTATTTTTCCTAGAACTCTGCAGTTTAAAAATATCTCTTTACTTATCCAAATTCTTTTTAGGAGGGTCAAAAAACAAAGTGTCTATTAACCAAGAAGAGAAGAGAATGTCGCTACTAGAGCATTTAGATGAGCTAAGAGCCAGAATCCTGAGAGTATTCATAGCTTATATTATTATATCCATAATTTTGTTTGCTCCACTAAATCTTTTTTACTCAAATAGTGATGAGACTACCAGTAAAAATTCTGTCGTGGCGAGTAACCCCTTAGATTATATAATTATGGCAATGGTGAATTTCTTAAATAGATTAAGTGGTCAGGGATACGATTCTTTAACCACAAGATTCATTATATTTACTAAAGAATATATGTTGCCCGAGAATACAGTAATTATATCTGGTGGAGCAACTGTTGCTATTTTCACAATTATTAAAACAACACTTACTCTCTCGATACTATTAATATCACCGTACGTAGCTTATGAGATATTAGCATTTGTATGGCCTGCTCTATATCCTCACGAGAGAAGAATAGTAAGAAAATACGTTTTTATAGCATCTGTGTATTTGTTAATGGGCATTCTTGTAGGATATTTTATTGTTGCTCGCAGCGTAGTTAGAGCAGGTTATTTCTGGTCTATCTCAGTAGGTGCTCAATATTATTTAAATATATCTAATTTTATTGATGATGTAATAACCTCGATGCTAGGTTCATTAATAGTCTTTGTTGTTCCTCTAGCAATGATAATAGCTACGGAACTCGGTTTCCTGAATCCTCATTCTGAGCTAATTAAGAATAGAAAGATCCTTTATACGATAGCATGGATCCTCTTAGTATTCTTCTTACCGGACGTGACAGCAGTGATTCTCTTCCTAATATTTATATTAGTATACGAGCCCTCATTCATTTATATGAAACATATCGCTAAGAGAAAAATTAGGGAAAGTGGTGCAATCACATAGAATTTATCGAGATGCTAAAAACTCTTTAAAAATTTTAACTAATAAACATTCTTGTATTTACAGTAGAGAAGACTTGACAATAGTAGCGTAATCAACGTCTTTACCTACTACTACTCCAGGATAAATTATAGAGTACGCTCCTATTTTTACTCCTGGTAGAATAGAGGTATTTATTCCTGTTTTTACATATCCTCCTACAAAGGCACCTAATTTCTTTCTACCACTAGATACTCTAACTCCCTTAATAGTTACTTTAACAGGTTCTTCATCGAATCTTAAGTTAGCTACCAAGGTTCCTGCGCCAAAATTAACATTTTCACAGATCACTGAATCCCCTACGTAATTTAGGTGAGGTAATTTCGTGTCTTCGAAAATAACGCTCTCCTTAACCTCTGTGGAAAAACCTATCCTAGATCTCTTCCCAATATATGTGTAGGGTCTAATATATGAATTTGGTCCAACTATTGCTTCTTCATCAATGTATACTGGTCCCTCAATATATGTACTACCTTTAACGACAGCTCCCTCCCCTATGTATACTGGTCCCTCAATATGTACTCCTGGATCTATTTTTCCTTTTATGATTCTCGTATTTAATTCACTAAGTAATTTTTTATGTATATCAATTAAATCCCACGGTCTACCTATATCTCTCCAATGCTCTTTCGAGCTATTAACGAGTTTTATTTCATAACCTCTTTCAGTAGCTATCTCTATTAAGTCTGTTAATTCGTATTCTCCTCTGTCAGATACTTCTATTTTATTAACATACTCGAGAACTTCTTTACTGAATCTATATACACCGGCGTTTATTATATTAGACGGAAGACTCTTCTCCTCCGGTTTCTCAATTATTTTCAAAACTCTATCCTCAGATAATACTAACACACCGTAATTCCAAGGATCATCTACGGATACTCCTACTAAACTGTTTCGTGGAGAATTCAATATACTCTCTACAACGTCTTTCTCAATGAAGAGATCTCCGTAAACTATTATGGCCTCGTCAGATTTTACATGAGGATAAGCGATCTGCACCGCATGTCCTGTTCCAAGCTCTTTTCCTTGTCTCACTAACTCTATTTCAAGGCCTGTTCTATTGCTATACTCATCGACAAATTTCTTGATCAAATCATATTTGTATTCAGCAACTACTACTGCTCTAGATATTTTGGATCTGAATAAATCAAGTATTCTCTCTATAAGAGGTTTACCGAGTATAGGTATTAAGGGTTTAGGTCTTGTATCGGTAATAGGTTTCAGTCTCTCTCCCTTTCCACCAGCTAATAAGATAAGCTCCATTGCGAACCCAATGTAGATTTTACATGAATAAAATTATATATGAATTCAACGAGTTATGTTGTTAGGAGACAAATGGTTTGTAAAACTGCTTTTTTATATAACGAGGATTTTCTTAAATACGATTTTGGTTCTTGGCACCCTTTTAAACCCTATAGATGGATAAGTGTTCTAGATATCTTGGAGAAGAAAAATGTTTTTCGGGAGGGTTTAGTGGATAAGATACTATCAAAAAAAGCTTCATTAGAAGAACTTCTCTTAGTGCATACAGAAGACTACATAGAATTCGTTAAGAAAACATCTGAGAAGGGAGAGGGGTATTTAGACTATGGAGACACTCCTGCTAGAAAAGGAGTTTTTGAGGGAGCACTAGCCAGAGTCGGAGCATCAATTCACTCAATTGAATTAATTCTTGAAGGAAGATACAAACACACGTTTAACCCATGTGGAGGATTGCATCACGCAAGAAAATCATCTGCAGCAGGCTTCTGCGTATTTAATGACTTAGCTGTAGCAGCCAGATATGCCCAGAGGAGATACGGTGTTAAAAAAATCGCTATTATAGACGTTGATGGTCACCATGGAGATGGCACACAAGAAATCTTTTACGAAGATCCCACAGTACTAACAATATCTCTACATAGATACGGTATCTATCCAGGCACTGGATGGTATACAGAGGTTGGTTCTGGAGAGGGAGAAGGCTACAATATTAATATACCTTTTCCCTACCCTGTTGATGATGAATCCTATCTCTACGCTTTTGATGAAATAGTTATCCCAGTGGTTGAAGAATTTAGACCAGAGCTAATTATTCTTCAGTATGGAGCAGACTCTCATTATAGCGATCCATTGGCGGGTGTGGGGTTAACAACATATGGTTACAGAGAAGTTATGAAAAGAATTCACGAATTAGCACATAGGATCAGCTATGATAGGTTTATGGTTACTGGAGGAGGAGGTTATGATCTTGACATAACAGCAAGGATCTGGAGTATAGGTTTTATCACGTTAGCAGATCTCGATGTAGATGTCAGTGATCTTCACGATAAAATAAATATAGGAAGCTATGAAGCGCGGTTCGATGCTCGTGACTTCATTAATAAGATAAAGAATTTCTTAAAGAAATACTACAAGAACCTCTAGAGTATATGTGAGAGATACAGGGAGACAAAAATTTTTCCTCCCCCAACACATAATATATTATTGGATTAAGGCGCCGGGGTGGCCGAGCGGTCTAAGGCGGCGGGCTGCAGTGGTGTCTGCATATCCGCCTGATACCCGTTTAATCGCGGGTTCGAATCCCGCCCCCGGCTCTCGCTATTTATCTTCTTGATCAGCGAATTTTTAAGAGATCTTGGAATATTTTATTTAGTAGTTCATTTACTCCGATTCTTTTAAGAGCGCTTATCATAGAGACCTCTTCTTTCTTAAATCCTACGTCTTTTAATCTCTCGACTATTTCTTTGATCTCTTCTTCAGATGCAATATCTATTTTATTTATTGCGACATATATTTTTCTATCTCCAATAATAGTTTGCACAAATTCTAATGTTTTTAGCTGCTGATCTATTGTGTAATAGAAGTTTTTTCTCGGATCAATTAAAAATATGATTGCATCAGCCAAATACTTGAGTGAGTAAATCGCTTTTAATTCAATTGGGTTCATATCTGAAACCGGTCTGTCTAGTATACCTGGTGTATCAAGAATCATTACTCTAATATTTCTTTTCTCATCAATATAATGACCAATTATTATGCTCTTAGTGGTGAAGGGATAGTTAGAGATCTCTGGTTTAGCTCTAGAAACCACTGATAAAAATGTTGATTTACCTACCTGTGGCATTCCTGTTAACACGATCTTCGGAATATTCTCCTCTAAACAAGGCATCTTAGACAATTCAATAACTATATTCTTTACAAGATCTATATTCCTTAATCTTCTTTTGACGATAGAAATTATTCTCCCTACAAACTCCCTAGATAATCTCTTCAAGTCCTCAACATTATCTGTCTCAAAAATTCTTCTTTTGTAATCTTTATATATTTTCTTCACGAGTGCTGATACAGTTCTGCATTCTCTTAAGAAATTGTCGTATTGATCATCGTATATACTTCTAATTAGTTCTGAATAGAAAATTGGCATATGCGATGTCAACGGCATCTTCTCACATAAAGAGACGAAATTTAAGACCTCGTTGAGACATCTAAGAATCTTCTTACTGTATATCTCTCTAGCTCTCACAATAGGATCTCTTACGCGAGTAGATATAGATACACGTTCCAAGTATCTACTAAGTACTCTATTTCTTAAGTATTCAAGATCTTGAATATTTATAGTTCTTAGATATCTGCTAAAACAAAGTGATTCTTTATAGGATCCATTCATTTTCTAGTCTCTTCCTAATACATCTAGGATATTCACAGTAAAATTTTTGAGACGATTTTCTATGAGTATTTCTATACTTATGCTAAAATTACTTAAAAATCATAGTATATAGTGGATGTGTATTAATGGAGTATGAAGCAAAATTCAAAGCTTCTTCACTAGATGAGATTGAGAGAACCTTAAGAAATTTAGGAGCAGTTTTTGAGGAGGAGGTTTATGAAGAAGATCACTACATAGATCTATATCCGTGTGTAAAATTAAAAGAGAGAGATGAGGCTCTTAGAATAAGGATCTCTAGAGGGAACAGAACTTCTCAGAGAGGTGAGTTAACTTATAAAGGTCCGAAGATTAAGAAGAATCTTAAGATAAGAGAGGAGTTAACTGTTGAGGTTTCGGATCCTCATGTTCTAATAGAGATATTTAAGAGATTAGGATTTAGAGAGTATGTACTTAAGAAACATAGAAAGATCTATAGATTAGCTAACTATAAAATATTTCTTGATCGCGTGGAGGACATAGGATCTTTCATAGAGATCGAGATAGAGGGTGTTAAATCAGCCGAAGAATTTATAGAGCATATCAAAAAATTCAAGTCCCTAGTTGGCATCACAGGAGATCATATTGTTAAATCTTATTTAGAGATGTGGCTTGAGGAGAGAGGCTATGCCTAAGGAATTATCTGGTATAATTGGATTAGTCACAGACTATGGTTTAAAAGATCCTTATGTGGGGTCTTTGAAAGCATCTATACTATCCATTAATCCCAGGGTCTCTATAGTAGACATATCACATGAGGTTTCGAGCTTTGATGTTGCAGAAGGAGCCTATATACTACTATCTTCCTACAAAATTTTTCCGAGAGGAACAATATTTGTCGTTGTTGTGGATCCAGGTGTAGGATCTTCTAGAAAAGCACTTCTTATAGAGACAACTAATTACTACTTCATAGGACCTGACAATGGTGTGTTGAGACCCGCTACCGATGAAGACGGGATCTTGCGAGTAATTAATTTAACTAATGATAAATACTTTAGGAAACCTGTTTCACCTACTTTCCATGGTAGAGATATTTTTGGTCCAGTTGCTGCGTATCTTACACTAGGTGTGGAGCCTGAGAAATTTGGTGAATCAATTGATCCAAAGGATATTGCTGAGGCTAAAATAGATCTCTACTGCGATAGATTTGGCGACTGGATAAAAACTTATGTGATATATATAGACAGATTTGGGAATGCAGTGACAGGTTGTAGAATCGAGAGGTTCTTTGAGTTAGTTAAAGATTTAAGAGAATCTCAACAAGTTATTATAAGGGTCAGAGGTGTTGAGAGCTACAGAGGTGTTTACTACAGAACTTTTAGTCTCGCTAAGCCTGGAGAAATAATACTGTACACGGGAAGCACAGGGTTTATGGAGATTGGTGTTAATCTCTCTTCATTTGCTAAGAAAATCGGTTGTAGAAGAGGAGACGAGATCTGGATTAGTGCTTAGTGGTGTCTTAGAATGATTAAAAGAGGTGTTTTTCCGGGCAGATTCCAACCATTTCATCTAGGTCATTTAGAGACTGTTAAATGGTCTCTTGAGAGAGTCGATGAATTAATAATAGTGATTGGCACAGCTCAGGAGAGTCATACATTGGTTAATCCTTTTACAGCGGGAGAGAGAATGGTTATGATCAAGGAGGCTCTGAAAGAAGAGAAAATAGATCTTGGAAGAATCTACATTGTTCCTGTACCCGATGTATTAATGAATGCTGTTTGGGTTAGTTATG
Source organism: Sulfolobales archaeon (assembly GCA_049976205.1). Taxonomy (GTDB): domain Archaea; phylum Thermoproteota; class Thermoprotei_A; order Sulfolobales; family AG1; genus WYEN01. Next base: position 33,685 of record JBMFIR010000001.1, read on the forward strand.
TGAGGATCTTCACACCAGATTTTCACTACGGGATCTCAAGAAATCCTCTTGTGATAAGACTATTTCGAGACGCTGGCTACGAGGTTCTTATCCCACCAGCATTTAATAGAGAGACCTACTCCTCAACTAAGATACGTATGCTCATGTTAGCAAATGATCCATCTTGGAAGGAGAGAGTCCCCAAAGCAGTTGCTAGATACATCGAGGAGATAAAAGGTGTCGAGAGAATCCGTGAAGTATCTGGGGTTGATTAGCTATGATAGAGATCGATGGTAGCTTTGGTGAGGGAGGAGGACAGATCCTTAGATACTCCTTAGCTATAAGCGCTATTACCGGTAGAGAAGTCAGGATCTTTAATATAAGAGCTAAGAGAGACAACCCGGGGCTACAGAGACAGCATTTAACAGCTGTCAACGCATTGGCAACCATAACTAGAGCGCGTGTGTTAGGAGCAGAGATAGGTTCTACAGAAATAATTTTTGAACCTCAAGGGATCTACGGTGGAGAATACTTCTTTGATATAGGTACTGCCGGATCGATAACACTAGTACTTCAAAGCCTACTACCTGTACTAGCTTTCGCATCATCACCTTCTAAAATTAGAATACGAGGAGGATCAGATGTTCCGTGGAGTCCCACATATGATTACTTCGCAAATGTATTTATGCCATTCCTTGAGAAATTAGGATACCGAGTATCTATTAAGTTAATTAGAAGAGGCCATTACCCCCGTGGAGGCGGGGAAGTATATGCTGAGATACTGAATTGTCCCAAGGGATTCGAACCCATTAATTTAACAGAGAGAGGTAAGGTACTAGAGATCCGTGGAAGAAGCCACGCGGTTAAACTACCTAGACACGTAGCTGAGAGACAGGCTCGCTCTGCTATCGAGAGATTAAGAAGCTTGGGTATAGATGCTCCTATAAACATAGATATTGAGAGTTATCCTCCTGACAAAGATCCTCATTTAGGCCCAGGGTCTGGAATAAGTATTTGGGCTATAAGCGAAAAGAGTTTGTTAGGTGCTGACTCCATAGGGGCTAGAGATAAGAGAGCTGAGGAGATCGGTGAGAAAGCTGCTAGAACACTATTCGAAGATCTCTCTACAGGAGCTGCCTTAGATAGATATATGTCAGACATGATTATTCCTTATTTGCTCTTTTCAAATGGTATAAGCATTGTCACAGGCTCTATGCTAACACTTCACGCATACACAATGATTGAGGTTTCTCGAAAAATAGTTCCTGAAGCAAGGATCGAGTATGACGGAATAATAAATAAACCATTTAAATTATTAATTAAGGGAGTCGCTAAATTAATATAAACCACTAAGTTTGCTTCAAGTCATTATATGAAGTTACGAGTTAACATAATACATTAATGCTTTAAACCAAATATTTTATTTGATGATGAGTATCCGGCAAGTCTGATTTGATGATGAAGGGTCAGAGTTCCTGATCCAATCACTAACTATTCAATATTTAATCACTGAGTAAACTATTATATTTAGAGAGTACTCATGAAAAAAGCTGTATTATATCATAAACTGGATAATAGTAAAGTTTTATGTACCGCATGTGCTAGGAGATGTAGACTCTCCCCAGGACAAGTAGGCTTCTGTGGTGTGAGAGGAAATAGAGACGGAGACCTGTACCTAATGGTTTATGGTGTACTAATTGCGGTTAATGTAGATCCTATTGAGAAGAAGCCTTTGACGCATTTTTATCCAGGCTCTAAAGTCTTATCAATTGCTACAACAGGCTGCAACTGGGCATGCGCGTATTGTCTAAACTACGATATTTCTCAGAGAAGAATTGTTGAGGGATTCTATTTTGAGCCTGAGGAAGTAGTTAAGTTAGCCATTGAGACAAGATCTGATGGGATCACGTACACATATAATGAACCAACGATATTTGTAGAGTATGCTCACGATGTAGGAGTATTAGCGCATAAACATGGGTTATTCAATACTTTTGTATCAAATGGATACATGACAGATGAAGCTGTTGATTACATATCTAAGTTCTTAGATGCGATAACCGTAGATTTTAAAGGTAATGGAGATGATAAATTCGCTCGAAAATTTATTCTTATAACTAGCTATGAACCTGTCTTCAACACGTTGCTTGAGCTTAAGAAGAGAAAGATATTTATTGAAATAACTGATCTCGTGATCCCTAGAGTAGGAGACGACCTAAATATGGCTAAAAAACTCTCTAGATGGATCGTTGAGAACTTAGGTCCTGAAACACCAGTTCACTTCCTAAGATTTCACCCAGACTTCAAGATGCTAGACTACCCACCTACTCCTATAGAGACCCTCGAGAGGCACGTTAAAATAGCAAAAGAAGAAGGCTTAAAATACGTATACATAGGCAATGTGCCCGGTCACCCAATGGAGAATACATACTGCCCAAGATGTGGGAAACCTGTCATAGTGAGATACGGCTTCGAGATCCTTGAGTGGAACCTTGATGAAGAAAATAGATGTAAATTCTGTGGATATAAGATCAATATAGTTGGGAGACTAAAGAATAACTATAGTCCATTTAGAAGTAGATTTATTTTCATAGATCTTTATAGAAGAAAATATATCAGCAGAGACCCGGTAGAGCTCTTGAAGGCTAAATAAGCCATGTATTCATGATTCAAAAAACTATGGCTGACTTCACATTTTGTGAGTAAAAAATTATTAAGGTATTAATAACTGGTTTCTATGGATTAGATGTTGAGATTATGAGCCTTAGTAGACTCTACTTATTTAAAAAAGCTCTAAAGAAGGAGATGAGCCTCATATTAATAGTAGCGATCCTTTTTGCAGGAGAATCATTGCCAATAATAAATACGTCAGCGAGTGGTAGTAGTGAATGTTTTATTAATAGCGAAACTATTTATCTCCTAGCGGTTTCACAAGACCCTGTCACAGGTAAATATATCGGAGTTGCCACGGAGGCAATAGTTTCATTATCACGGGGAGAAGGAGCTGTTTATATATCTGTTGAACCTATGAGCCAAATAGATATGCAGGCTTCTCTAAATATCGCCTACTTAATCGCATCACATGTGTCAAAAGTAAATATCTCTAAATACAATGTTTATGTTAGAGTAGTCTCTGACACACCTATAATAGGCGGTCCATCAGCAAGTGGTTTCTTAACCGTAGCCATAACCTCTCTTCTGCTTAACCAGACACTTAGGAGGGATACCGTAATGACTGGTATGATCATGCCTGATGGATTAATAGGTCCTGTGGGGGGTATCCCAGAGAAATTATTAGCGGCTAGATCAGTAGGTGCTAAAGTAATGCTTATACCTGCTGGACAGAGATACTCAACGGATCTTAACACGGGGCAGAAAGTAGACGTAGTCTCTAAAGGAGCTGAGCTAGGGATCAAGATTGTGGAGGTAGCCAACATATATGACGCACTAAGAAATTTTGGTATAAATGTCTCTGAGCCTAAGCCAACTGATCCCATGATTAACCCAGATATTACTATGATTTACAGAGAGTGGGTTCAGAAGCTGAACTCTACACTAAATGATCTTAAGAGAGACATAATGTATTTATCATCAAATATTTCTCTGAGCCCTACACTAAAAAACATAGTGTCTACCTACATGAGCCTTGTCAATAATAGTAGTAGTCGAGGTTACGAGGAATATACTAGAGAAGATATATATTCTTCAGCTTCAGACTACTTCATAGCTGTTATATACGCTGATACTATTAGATGGATATATCTGTTATCGAAAAATATATCGAGATACAATGATCTCTATGACACGATAAAGGATCAGTATAGATACGCATATGATAAATACAGAAGCATCTTAGAATCAATACTCCGTAGAGGTTACGTGGATCTATCAAAATTGGCAGTGCTCAACGAAGTGTCTTATAGAATCTACGAGGCTAACACCACACTTAACAATCTTCCTAGACCTGGAGCGAGAGTATTAACCCTAGACGATATTTATAATGCCGTCTATACTTTATGGAGAATAAATTCTTCTCTTGAATGGATGAGATTATATGATCTAACACCTCCATCAAATACTTACGTATCTCTCTCTACTTTAAGAAGATATAGTTATACATTGATTAATTATGTTCAAACACTACTCATATACCTTAATTCATTAGGTGTAATGTTAGACTCATCCACTGCTACTAAGATATCTAGTATGATTAACTTAGCTACCATTCTATATAGAGAAGGAGATTACATAGCTGTTAATTCACTAGCCACATATTTATCTTCATTAACCACAGCTTATATGAATACTTACTTTACTACTAATCTCACAGAAACAATTAATAATGTAAGAGATCTTGCCTTAAGATACTTAAGTGAGCTTAAAACAAGAAATATTGATATATCAATACCCTCAACATATATTCTCAGAGGAGACTCTCTCAGATCCACGGACCCGGCTACGGCAATCTATTTCTATGAACTATCTATAGCAGACACTATGTGGCTTATAACATTAGCTTCATTAAAAATCTCTGAATATGCCACTATAACTACTTCAACGATAACGATCACGACGTCCACTGTAAGTACAAAGACCACCACAACATCTGAGGAAGAGTTTGTCTCTATACCCTCACAAAATAAATATATGGCTCTGATAAGTATAATAACTTTATTGGCTGCCGTAATAATAACTCTAACCTTACTATATCTCTTCGAGAGAAGGAGAAGAAAATAATTTCATGAATAAGCTATTTAGGCAAGGATCATTAACACAATCATTAAGTGTTGTGGCGGGCCCGCCGGGATTTGAACCCGGGACATCCGCCCAAGAGCCTTGGCCTACGGGTTAAGAGCCCGCCGCTCTACCTGGCTGAGCTACGGGCCCCGCCAAATAATTATCATTTCTACTGAAGCTTAAAATCTTTGTTATAACATTTCTAATTACAATATACTAGGTATCTATGAGTAGTGTCTTTGAGGGTTTCTCTAAACATGAGTGTTAGATGCTATGAGAATAATCTCATGATAAGGATCATAATCATACTTAGTCTAGCTTATAGTTTATGGGGCTTAGCATTTTCCTCCTACTCATATCTAACTAGGTACTATGCAAGGGGTCTAGGAGTCTCCTATATGACACAAGCAATTCTCGAGACTTTTAGTAACACCTTATCAATCGCAATACTTATCTTGATCACTATATTAGTTAATTATATTGGAAAGATCAAAACAATCATAATGATTAATTCTCTAGCAATATTATCTCCATTATCAGTCATCATATCTTCTCTTGGACACACCATAGATCCCCACGCGGGAGTTAGTATAGCTCTAATAACACTTAGCTCATCATTTATTACAGGTGTAGTAGTTAGAAACCTGCTAATAATTGATCTCGGGGGGAGATTTCTAGGTCATGTAATAGGTGTTGTAATGACTATTAACTCTTTGGCCATGATCCTTGGTCCATTACTAGGCTACTACATTAAAGAGATCTATGGGTACCTCATATATTTCATCACAGCAACTCTAATGTTTTTATTAAGCTCTCTATTAATTCTTGCATTAAGAAAATACTATACTGACTATGACTACAGAGATAACATTATCCTCAGGAACCATAGAGAATTATTTACTGACCCCCTCAAAAAAATATTTTCAATCAATAAAAACGAGAGATTCTTGTACCCATTCATACTCTTTGTTGCATTAGATCGTTTCATATACAATATGTGGGCTCAGCTACTATTTGCTTTAACAGCCTACGAAAATATTTCTTCGGAGATAGCTGCTTACTTTTCAACAATTCAATATATAAGCTGGTTCCTATCACAATATTTATTTGGATTATTAACAGATAAAAGAGATCCTATCTACATACTGGGTCTCTCAGAGATCTTTGCAGGACTAGCAGCTATCACTCTTGGGGTAGGTATTAAAACAGGATCCCCTCAATGGATATTTTCATCAGCTGTTTTATTAGGTTTATCTATAGCGTCGTGGATACCTTCGTATAATAAGATAATACAGATCTTTGTATCGTCTAGTGAAAGACCATTATTTCTCTCGAAGATAAATATTTACGCAATAGTGTTCGGTTCCCCAGGACCATATTTAGGGGGTCTAATAAGAGATATAGCGATTCATGGATTATCTCATCTCTTTGTAGCATCGGCTATTCATATTATTAATGCAATAACCTTCCTATATTTAATGAAACATAGAGTAGGGAAATAGTTATAATTTAGGTGAGTAACACAAACTTGAGAAAGATACTTAGATGATGAAGCTCGAAAGGCCGGATATGTGAAGAACCCGCGCAGGTCTGAAAATTATTTTGCTTGAGCTTCTCCTGAGTAGACTATCGATATTATTTTCTCAAATAAATTAATTATTTGTAGACCTCTAGGAGAGATCTTGAAGACAAGGTCGCTCGAAACCACTTTTTCTATAAATTTATTTTCTACTAGATATATTATAGCAGGTAATAAGTCTTCGTTATTCTCACTTAGATACGTATCTCTTTTTACGGCTTCGATTATTTCTTGAAAACTTAATTCGTCTTTTCCAGATCTCTTAAATATATAAAGGATCTGTAAAGGAAGCGATATATATAAGTCGCTAATTTTACCGCACATATGTATCATCGTATATAGGCTCCGTCAAAATACATTAAAAGCTACATCGATCATGTTACACGAGTGATAACAAAGAGATCTTTCGCGTCAAATAAGGATTTAAAGATCTCTTAGAGTAGACCTATATTTATCCGCGAAAAATTTTTTAGTTTAAGACAATATATCTTTAAGATAATAGATAGGATAGCGTATCTAGATACGTTATAAGGAGGTCAAGAGTAAATGATTATATACGCAAATGATCCGGAGAGCGATGATGAAGCTTTAGCAATCCTCAGAGAATATATTAGAGACTGGTTTAGAAACAAATATGGTTCCTTAACACCTCCTCAGAGAATAGCTATCCCATGGATCAAGAAAGGATATAATGTGCTAATCTCCAGTCCCACAGGGTCTGGTAAAACACTCGCGGCATTCATAGCTATTCTCGATGAGCTATATGGTTTATGGGAGGAAAACGAGTTAAGAGACGAAGTATATGTTCTATACGTATCTCCATTAAGAGCTTTAAATAATGATATGAGAAGAAATCTTATTGAGCCTCTAAACGAGATAAATGAATCACTTAAAAAAAGAGGTGTAGAACCACCCGAGATAAGAGTTAGTGTTAGAACAAGCGACACAACCTCATCAGAAAAACAGAAGATGCTTAGTAAGCCCCCGCACATTCTTATCACCACACCAGAGACACTTGCAATAACGCTTGTAGCACCTAAATTCAGAGAGAGACTTAAGAGCATTAAATGGGTTATCGTGGATGAGATCCATGAATTAGCTTCTAGTAAGAGAGGCACTCATCTATCACTCAGCCTCGAGAGACTACGAGAGTTAACAGAGAGAGATTTTCAGAGGATAGGTCTATCAGCAACAATTAATCCTCTAGACACTGTCGCTCGTTTCTTAGTGGGATACGATGATAATGGTAACCCAAGAAACTGTGTTATTGTTGATGCTAGATTCTCCAAGCCCATTGATATAAGAGTTGTCTGCCCAAAAGTAGATCTTATTAGAGCATCAGCCGACGAAATTAATCAAGCTATTTACGAAGCAGTTGCTGAAACAATTAAGCAGTACAGAACTACTCTCATATTCACAAACACTAGACACTCCACGGAGAAAGTAGTTTTTAAGCTTAGGAAAATCTTCGAGAAGTCAAATAATGGGGTATCCCCCGATAAGATAGAGGCTCACCACGGTAGTCTCTCAAGAGATATTAGATTAGATGTTGAGGAGAAGTTGAAGAGAGGAGATCTCAGAGTGGTTGTTTCATCAACTAGTCTCGAGTTAGGTATCGATATAGGGTATATAGACGCTGTCATACTCTTATCCAGTCCAAAAAGTGTTACCAGACTTCTTCAAAGAGTTGGTAGAGCTGGTCATCATATTAGACAAGTCAGTATAGGTAGATTAATTGTTGTTGATAGAGATGATCTTATTGAGTGCGCAGTATTAGCCAAGAGCGCTGTGGAGAGAAAACTTGATCGTGTCAAGATACCTACAAAACCTCTGGATATATTAGCTCAGCATTTAATAGGTATGAGTATTGAGAAGAAATGGAGAGTTGATGAAGCTCTCAGAATAATTAGAAGATCTTATCCTTACCGAGATCTCGATAAAGAAACATTGATCAAGCTACTTAAGTACCTCTCGTCTAACTTAAGTGAGTTAGAGCATCTAAAGATCTATTCTAAACTCTGGTTTGATGAGGTAGAAGAAGTCTTCGGAAGAAAAAGAGGCGCTAGAATGATCTATGCGTTGAATTCTGGGGCAATACCTGATGAAGCTAAGATACCGGTAATAAATATATCCGCAAGAAGATGGATCGGTGATCTAGACGAGGGTTTCGCTGAAATACTTGAGAGAGGAGATATTTTCGTTCTTGGGGGAAAAGTATATAAAGTTGTGGATATTGAGCCAACCAAAATATTTGTTGTACCAGCAGACGGAGAGAGACCTACGGTTCCATCATGGTTCTCTGAGATGCTTCCCTTAGCTTTTGACTCAGCTCTCAAAGTAGGTGCTTTTCGAAGAAAAATCGCCAGTGAGCTTCTAAGAGCTCTTGAGAGAGGAGACTTGGAGAATTCCAAAAGAAGAATAGTTACTAAGATCGCTAGAAAATATAATCTAGATAATTATGCGGCTGAGATGATCGTGGAGTATTTACTAGAGCAGATATATTACACAGAAGGTATAGTTCCATCTGATAAAGTAATACTAATAGAGCATTTCATAGATCCTGACAAAAAAGCGGATCATCTAATTTTCCACACATTATTTGGGAGAAGAGTGAATGACGCGCTCTCAAGAGCTTATGCATATGTATTAAGTAAGTTGGTTAATGCTGATATAAGGATCACCGTTACAGATAATGGTTTTATTCTCTCTACGCCTACTAGATTAGTTAATGGCGAGGAAATTATTGCGAGACTTATTAGTAGTGTTAATAGCAGAAATATTAAAGATCTGCTTAGAAAAGCCTTGAGAAATACGGAGATCTTTAGAAAAAGATTTAGACATGTTGCTGAGAGAAGTATAATGATACTCAAGAATTATCGCGGGAAGGAGATAAGTATTGATAGAAGACAAATCAACTCAGATGCTCTTCTAAAATTTATTGAAAAAATTGATGGTTTTCCAGTATACGAGGAGACTCTGCGAGAGATCATGGAGGATTATATGGATATAGAAAACGCTTCACTGATCCTAGATATGATTGAGAGGGGGGATATCGAGATAAAATACTTTAGAGATCCCGAGGATGTGAGAGCACCCTCGCCAATGGCCCATGGAATATATGCTACGGGCATAAGTGATATCGTGTTAATGGAGGATCGCAGAGCGGTTCTTATTAAACTATATAATGAAATGATGGAATATCTAAAGAAAAGAGAGCCTCTATTCTCAATAACATCGAGTTCTAGTAGATGAGGATTGTTTAATACCTTTATAATCTCTGAAAATACTACAAAACACTAGGGGAAAAATAGAATACTCCGAGGATTGGGTGTTTGAATTGGCTTCGTATTACAGTGGTGTAAAAGTTCCTTGGGTACCTACGAGAGAAGAATTTATTGAAGCCGCCTTGGATGCTGCGCAAGTTGGGTCAGGCGATGTATTATATGATCTAGGTTGTGGAGATGGTAGAATAGTTATAGCCGCTGCCAAAAGAGGCGCTAAAGCTGTCTGTGTTGAAATTAATCCTGATTTATTAAATAGAGCTATTGAGAATGCAAGGAAAGCTGGCGTGGATCACATGATAACATTCATTCAAGATGATTTTACAAAAGTAGATTTATCAAATGCTACCGTTGTCTACATGTATCTCTTAACCAGCGTTAATGAAATGCTTAAACCTAAGTTAACTAAGGAGTTGAAGAAGGGTACTAGAATAATAAGCCTTGATTTCATGATTACTGGCTGGAAAGAGGTTAAGAGTATAAGAGTTTCTTCACCAGCTAGAACAGGTACCTACTATCTTTACATAGTAGGGTACAGCGATCGTTAATCTTGTATTCATTCCATTGTGGGAGGAAGTCTTCTTCTTATAAACTGATTTACTAAATCGGTCAATGTTTTTGTGTCAATATATCCTCTTAGGATATTTGATAGATCTTTAAGCACTCTATTAACGGGATCTTTCTCTCTTACATATCTACCCATTGTCCAAATCAATGAGTCAAGTTTGATCAAGGGTATATTAGATGTCTCAGAGACTATATCCCAAGCTCTCAAAGCTGTTTTCTTCTCTTTCATTATATACTCAACCACATATTTTGTATCTAAAACATCTACTATCTCTGAGGTGAAACTTACCGCAGCCACTCTTCTGTCAATAGGGATCTTTATCTCATCGAAGCCTCCTATCCTCATATTACATATCCTCGCTACATAATACAACATCTTTACTGAGAACATAATTGTTTTATCATATATATTTTGTCTAAGGATCTCTGATAATCTCCTAGCGAAACTACCCAGATCCTTCGCATAATCACTGAATTTCGCATATATCTCTATATGAAACTCTTCCTCTCTTAATTTGGATATTCTCTTTAGCTTAATATCTCTCGTACTAGTATTTCCTCTACTGGAGAGTAGGAATCTCCTAAAAGAGTCCCAGAGCATCTCAGGATCTCTACTATACCTCTTAAACTCTTGGTACTGAGAAAATTCCCACCAATAATCTTCACCTGTTATTGATAACTGATAAGAAACTATCGAGTTTAATACCGTTAAAAGTGCTAGAGAAGAACAATCGCTTAATTCTCTATAGAGATTTTCCAGGGCTTTATATTGTGGATCATTAATTTCAAAAACCACTAACTTATCTGATCCAAATCCTCTAAGGAATGTTCCTAACTCAATAGCTCTATCCCTATTTAGATAAATCACCATTTTCTCCAAATCTCTTCAGTGTAATTATCTAATAAATTAATGTATCTAGCTAATACATATAATAGATCTGATAATCTATTCAATACAACGAGATATATTTTATCAATTCTGCTCTCGTGATATAGTTTAGAGGCTATTCTCTCACTTCTTCTACAAACACTTCTAGCGACATGTATAACAGAGGCTGTAGGAGATCCCGTTGGATACACAAAAGCGTATTTGGGTTCAGGGATCTTCTCCCAAAGATCATTTGTTAATCTCTCCAAATTCTCCACATCCTTCTCTGATACCCATGGATCAACTAATTTATTCTTTGGATAAGCTAAGTCTCTACTTATTCTAAATATTAGATCCTGAATATCTCTGAGGATGCTATTGATATATTCATTCTTAGAAAAACTTCGTCCTAATCCTATGAAAGAATTTAACTCATCTAATACTCCAATAAGCTCTATTAAAAGATCCTCTTTAGCGATTCTCTCACCAAACATAATTAATGTGTATCCATCATCACCTAAATGAACTCTCTTCAATCTCATCAACACTCCTCAGCTAGATAGTACTCTGATGAATGTTCTCTGTATAGTCTTATGATTGGGGTCTCGGAAGGTTCTATATTTAATTTATCTGCTAATATAGCTGATATTAAACCCGCAACAAATGATCCTATCATAATCTTTGTGAGGAAACCTTCTTTATCTGGTAGATCAATTTCTTTAATTGTTATATTCTCGTATCTCTGAGAAAGTTTCTTGAGAAATCCCAGCAACATTTGATTCTCTGCATCATCAGGATCAGAGATGTAGTAAACGTATTTATTACCTCTTGGCAGTGTCTCTACATAATTATGACCTGCCTCAGGTAGAACAGGTGTCTCTACATATAGTTTAGTATTCTCAGCAAACTCTGTTTTGAAACGATCTATTAGAGGCCAGTATCTATTGCTACTTGAAAACACTATATTAACTCTCTCATTACTACTTATTTCCTCGTATAGTTCATTAGCGATTTCGTTAGAAAGATCTCTGTATTCACTTATGTAGATGCTTACTCTTTCAAGATCTCTGTATAGTTTATTGAGATCTATTTTCAGAAGCTCAATAATCTTCATGACTCCTACCAATAGCATCGGTAGAGAAGCCCTCGGGAGATATCCCTGAGATACTCTATAGTATGGAAGAGATCTTTTCTTAGCCTCCTCAAGAAGTCTACCATCGCTTGAGACAACTCCTGCATCACAATTTCTCGAAAGAATCTTTTTGAGAAAACATAAGGTCTCTCCAGTATTTCCTGAGTAGCTCACGGCGATTGAAAGTATTCTATCGCATCTGGATACTAGATTAGTGGGTGCCTCGGAGGATCTATTCGATATAACTATCGGCTCTTTGAAGTCATATGTTTTATCTCCAAAGATCTTAGCCACGTACTCTCCTATTATTCCTGAGCCTCCCATACCTGATATAAACACAAGATCTTTATTATAATAAAATCTTTTGTTTATAACCTCTAGATTAATTGATTCTCGAATCATCTTATCCCACGATAAATAAACTTGCCTAAGACTCAATAGATTCACCCATGAGATTTCTTATCTAGTAATTATTCAATATTTGAAAATAAATAATTTTATAGTTATAAGGATTAGTCTAGATACATGAATTTGGTGATTAAGAGATAGATATAGAAACCAAGTTAATGAAGATTAGAGAAGGAACTGAGGAAATCATCACCGAGGAAGAGCTAAAAATGCTTCTCGAGACTGGTGGAGGAAAAGGTTATTTAGGGTTTGAGCCATCCGGAGTTTTTCATATCGGATGGATTGTTTGGGCTCTTAAATTCAAGGATCTTATTGAAGCAGGTTTTAAAATGAAGCTTCTTTCGGCAACATGGCATGCTTGGATAAATGATAAGTTTGGTGGAGATATGGATCTGATTAGAAAAGCATCTGATCATATAATAGAGGTTTTAGATCTACTGGGCGTAAAAAGAGGAAGCTATGAGCTCGTATACGCAGAGGATCTTGTTTCAGACAAAGATTACTGGGCTCTGCTACTCAGAGCCGCAAAATACACTACCCTAGCTAGAGCTAAGAGAGCTCTAACTATCATGGGCAGGAGAGCTGAGGAGGCTGAGACTGATTTCTCAAAATTAATTTATCCATTTATGCAAGTTACAGATATATTTTACATGGATCTTGATTTAGCACTAGGTGGAATTGATCAGAGAAAAGCTCATATGTTAACTAGAGAACTAGCTGATAAATTAAAAAAGAAGAAGATAGTCGCTATTCATACACCACTAATCCCCTCCCTAAAAGGTCCTGAGGCAGGTAGAATGGAGACCTCTGTTTCTCTTGAGATAGACGAGAAATACTCATCTTCTAAGATGAGTAAATCTAAGCCTGAAACAGCTATATTCGTTATAGACTCTCCTGAAGAAATTCGAAGCAAGATCCATAAGGCTTACTGCCCACCTAAGATTGTCGAGGAGAACCCGATTATTTCTATAGCTGAAAACATCATACTAAGAATCAAAAGATCTATGAAAATTGAGAGACCATTAAGATACGGTGGAGATATCACTATAAGTAATAGAGAAGAGCTAAGAAAAATATATTCAGAAGGATCTCTGCATCCACTAGATCTCAAAGAAAACGTTGCTAGAGAGTTAATAGATATATTAACCCCTGTACGAGAGGAGTTAATTAAGAGAGGAAGCATAGATATAGCTAAGTATTTAATGAGTAAAGTATCTAGATCCTTAGAGAAATAATTTTATTTTGAAAATAGGTCCTTTAGTGGTGAGTATAAATCTACGAACCTATAAGAGATATTAAAATAGATCCCAACATGAAAGTACTGGATCTAGTAAAATTCTACGGAGATATACATGGCTTCACAGCACACTCGATTTTTAGAGCTGCAGAAATACTGAGTGAAATGATACTTAATAGTGACATAAGATTCTTGTCTTTCACAGGTAATCTTGTGGCGACAGGCTTAAGAGGAATACTGGCTCAACTTATTGATGAAGAAATATTTAATGTGGTAATAACTACTTGTGGCGCCGTAGATCACGATATAGCAAGATCTCTGAATCCTGAAGGTTATCTAAAGGGATTCTTCGAGGCAGACGATAAGGAACTCTATAAGAGAAATCTACATAGATTAGGTAATATTTTTATTAAATTAGAGAGCTATGGTCCTTCCATTGAAAAATTCACATATGAGCTAATCGATGAACTACTTAAAACAAAGTCTGTATGGGGAGTTAGAGAATTACTTTACGAAGTAGGTAAGAAATTATCTAAGGATCCTAACTCAATTCTCGGAGCAGCATACAGAAAAAATATACCTGTATATGTGCCAGGTATCGTAGATGGTAGCTTTGGTACTGCTCTATTCACTAAGTCTAGGGTAAGTCCTCTTAAAATAGATCTTTTTAAGGATATGAGTGAATTAGCAGATATTGTGTTTAGAGCAAAATCATCAGGAGCATTAATAGTTGGTGGTGGAATAAGTAAGCATCATACAATATGGTGGAATCAATTCAGAGAAGGACTTGACTATGCTATCTATCTAACAACAGCTCAAGAATTCGATGGTTCTTTAAGTGGAGCCCGGACTAGAGAAGCTATTAGTTGGGGGAAAATAAATAAAGAGGCTAAACATGAAGTTGTTATAGGAGAGGCCTCTGCAATATTACCTATACTAGCTGTATATATGATCCATGTAAAGAAATCATACATTAAAACCAGCTGATCTAAGTCTTGACAATATTAATTTTTCTTCGTCAGGGAAGTAGGATAGAGCCTCTCTAATTCTATTTATACTAATTCTAAGTTTTCCTTCTTTAACAAGATCACTATACACCCTGAGTGTCTCAATATCCTGTTCTCCACCAGCTTTCGCTTTAAGAATTATTTGGTATTCAGGATATAATATTTTTAAATCAAGATCTCTTACTCTGATATCCCTGGATCTCTCTATAATCTCGGGTGAAATATAGAAATCATATATGTTTTCATGAAACTCTATCTCTATCTCAGTATCATCTTTTCTCAGAGAGATCTTAGGCATTCCATACTCCGTGGTTCCTACCTCCCAGGATTTTTCTCTTGCGTAATCACGTAGCATAGATTCTTTATCTAATATAGAACCATCATAAACGAATAGATCCAGATCCTCAGAAAATTCCTTTTCTCCTAAGAAATAGCTAATAACTACTCCTCCAATAATAGCAATCTTCACATTAAGTTTCTTGATTAAATACAAGAAAACATCATAAAGATCCTCTAGTCTATAACTCATGTATACACCGAGTATATAATGGTTAAATCCATATTATTTAGAATTGATCATGATACTACCGAAGCATTATGAATATATTAGTTTAAGCATAGTTACTACTTGAAATGATGAGACGACGGTCTAATGATGAAATGATTGGATCTCATAAGCTGATCATTGAACAATTATATTTTTCTCGAAATAATTAATTCGGTATATATATCCATTAGATACTCTGCTATGTCAGTCATGTAATCAAAGACCCTCGTAATATGATATTCAAATAGTGGATTTCCTCCTAAGCCCTCTCTGATCTTTTCTCTAAACAATCTCTTGGCTTCTATGATATCAGCTAAGCTCTTAATAATACTGCCTACTTCTTCCTCTGAGAACTCTTTTCCTATATTGATATTAAAGATCTCTTTAAGTAGCTTATCTAAATAGTTGCTAATCACGAGAGATGCCCTATCTAATTCATCAAGTATCTCAGATGTCCTCCCTGATTTAAATTCAAGAATATCCTTACTCATAATTATTCTGAGAGCCTCTACCACATGATCAGCTATTCTCTCAAGAATATTACTTATCATAATTATATTGGATAGTATTCTAGGATCTATGCCAGGGTCGATACTTAGATCAGTCAAAATTTTACTATATATTCTCTTGATCTCTAGTCTAGCGATATCAATCTCTGAGTCTAATTCTTCTAGATCCAGATCTGTGAATTGTTTTATATCTTCAATATCAATATCTCTCTTAGAGATTTTTTTCTCAATTAGATCACGTAGTAACTTGAGTAAGAAGAATAGACTATTATATTCTTTCCTCATTAACTGCTCAAGATCTGTTCTACTAATACTTTCTCTGATCAATACATAATTTCTGCCTTCCTCATAGATCTCGTATCCTCTCAAGAACTTTAGTATGCTTCTAATCTCTCTTCGTGTCCTTAGATCAATATTTCTCTTAGACTCTAATCTAATGTTTTTATATCCGAGAACATACAGAGAGATTAGAGAGTATCTTAACGATCTTTCGTCGTAATCGTCTATTCTTAAATTAATTATTTCTTCTCCCTTATCAGCAGCTTCTATCATGAGTCTTTTTCGCGACCCTTTCACAATAACTCTCGATCCTTTAGAGATCTTATTAATACTGCACCATTCTTTGGGTAAATATAGTATGTATGAGCCCTTAATCTCTTGAACACTTCTGATCTCAGATATGTTACTCATATTAGACTATACCTCATATTACTATTAATGTTATAATAACCATATTAATGAAATATTAACTCAATATATTCTTAAAAGCTTATTTTATTATGATAATGATTTGAGAAAAGGGTTGTGGAAATGGGAGCTAAGCATGGCAAGTATGCTTATCTTAAAGTATCTGAGGATCTATATGCTAAGATAAGAGTTTTTAAGAAAAAAGATCCTTCTTCATCTAATGCTTACCTTTTCGCAGGGGTTTTTGTGAAGAAACCTCCTAGAAAGGCTAAGGTCTTAAGTGAGTCAGATCTTCCGGAGGAGAGTATTAAAGAGATAAAAAGTAAGTTGTCTCGATTCGCAACTTAGTTTCTGAGAAAACATTATTTTAATTTAAGAGTTTCAAGAAAACTAGAATAAGGATGAGAATCTTCTCATTAGAAACCACTAAAATACTTTATTTACATAAGTTACTAGGTATACTGACCTAGGTAGGTACTATGAATCTAATAAAGATATACAAGGATCTTCATATAGTGTCTGGCTACCCTTACTTGTACTTAGAGAAATCTAGATCTCTTATACTAGCTGATATACATCTGGGGTATGAGGAAGCTGTAGCTCAAGAGGGGATTTTTCTTCCACGTGCACAATTATTACATTTAAGATTAGAGTTGAACTCAGTACTAAAAGAATTAGATACTGAATCTATTATTATAGTGGGTGATCTTAAGCATAGATTTGATAAGTTAAGTAAACAAGAGAGAGAGGAGATTGAGGCTCTAGTGAATTTTCTTAAGGAAAAAAATATTAAAAATATAAAGTTAATTAGAGGTAATCACGATAACTACATCTCATTGATCACTAGAAAATTAGGTGTAGAGTTGTTCGATAGCTTAGTGGTAGATAATATTCTTCTAGTACATGGACATGTGGATCCCTTTGAAACAGGAACAGAGGAGTACCAGAAGAATATTGATCTTGTGATCTACGGACATGAACATCCATCTATTGTATTAAGAGATAGTTTGGGGAGAGTAGGTAAGCTACCTATCTTCTTGGAAATGCCTCTGAAACTAAGAGATAGAGGTATTAAAGCAATTATTCTGCCAGCAACAGGATACTATCAGCTAGGTTCATCGATAACATTTGACCCTAATAAGTATCTTTCACCAATAACACAAAGATACGGATTAATTGAAGAAGCTAAACCATATGCAATATTAAGAGAAGAAAGCATTTTTGAGATGCCTCCATTGAAATTAATAATAGAGTACATTGATCTAGGTCCCTCTCTCTGAAATGCCTAAGGATCCGTAGAGATCTCTTAATCTTCGAACTTCTTTCTCTACATCTCTAGGCCACGAACTTTTTCCGTTTTTTGAATAAAAAACCTCGAAAACTATATATCTCATGTTTCTGTGTCTTTGCGTTAAGAGAAATATTCGATCCTCACCCAAAGTTATTTGTGAGAAATCTCTATGGGATCTTGTTCTACCACTCTCGATATAGATCCCGTGTAGATGAAGTACTAAGGTGTTTCTCAAGACTTTTTCGGGAATTATGTCTATCACATCACTTAGCTTATTAAGCTCCTTAAATCTTGAGATATTCTCAGTATATATATGTGCTAAATCTATGCATATTTTTGTGTTATATTTTCTTTCTAGCAAAAGTTCTAATTGATTTAGTTGACCACAGCATTTGCCTTGAATAGTCTCTATCACTATTCTCTGATCTTTTTCTAATAATCTGCTTATAGAATCAGCTAAAGCGTTTATGCAATACATCACATTATCTTGACAGATAGGATTATCTGATGAGGGGTGAAGAACTATGTACTCATAATTTAATTCACTTAGTTTATCAATAATTTTTTCTATGACCTTTATCGCTGCCTCTCTAATCTCAATTTGAGGAGATGCTATATATAGCTCTTTCCACGGGCCGTGGACACCTATTGAGATATTGTATTTTTCGAGTAAAGATCTGAATTTGTTGATCCATGCCAGATCCTCTAGATCAAATAATGAGTCAATATCGATCTCAACATGATCTAATGAGTAAGCAACTAGTTCATTAATTAGATCTTCTGCTCTCTCAATATCTTTTCTCCATATAGTGTAGCCTATCCTAGGCAACAATTAACTCACCGCTATTTCATAAGCTCATGATATATCTTGTGTATAAAATATATGTTTATGCTATTATTGTAATTACCTAAGCACTTATTCGCTATTATATGAGTAAAGTACTTCAAGAATTACTTCAGCAACACTTCTAAATCTATCAGATAATTTTTGCAGTTGATCTAGCATCGTAGAACCCTTAACCAAATTATCACTAACCACAAGAACACAGGCTGTCTTGATATTTCTTAATCTACCTACAGTATTTAAGGTTGCACACTCCATTTCTAGAGACAAGATGCTTAATTCACGGACTCTATTGACGAATTCTTTATTTTCAGCATAGAAAGAGTCTGAGCTAAAGACTATACCTCTGTAGACTCTACCGAATCTCTCTCTTAGCTTAGTGTATAATAGATAGGTGAGTTCTAGATCTGATGTAGCTGCGTAGGCTATACTAGATCCAGTGTACATTCCTATTGTTCCGCCAATGTAGTAAGAGGCTCCTTCTGCAATAATTATATCTCCTATATCAATATCTTCTCTCACTGAACCTGTGCTTCCTAGTCTAACTATGGTTTTTACTCCAAGCATTGCTAATTCCTCGAAGAGAATCGCTGCCGATGCTCCCCCTATGCCGTGAGTTGCTATACTTATTTTCTTATCTCGAAAGTATCCTGTGTATATTAGATATCCTCTGTATTCATTAACTAATTTAGGTTCTCTTAGAAGTTCTGATAATATCTTAACTCTCCCAGGGTCTCCAGCAACAATGACTTCTTTACCAATATCCTCAGAAGAAACATTTATATGTAGAGGCTTTTTGAATTTATTTATTTTAAGACACCATAATTAACTTACTTTTATTCACTCTTTAATCAAATTCATCATATATTTCTCCGAATATTTCCTCCATTATATCCTCTAATGTTACAGCCCCCAATAGATTATTATTATAATCTACCACAATGAGCATGTGCGTCCTTGTTTTTCTCATTATTTTAAGAGCCTCATATAATTTGGTGTCTCCATAGATCTTATATATAGGTCTGACAAACTCTTTAAGACCTTCTCCCTTATTCTCTCTCTTTGATAAGAGATCTTTTACGTGAATGAAACCCACTATATTATCTATCTCGCCTTCATAAACCGGGTATCTTGAGTGCCCGTATTTACTCAGTAACTCTATTACATTATCTAACTTATCTGAGATACTTACCAGAACAAGATCTTTCTTAGGTATCATAGCATCCTCTACTCTCTTATCCATGAAGCTCATTAGTCTCTCTATTAATACTCTTTCGTCTCTACTTAAACTACCACTCTTCTCAGCTAATCTTAGAAATATCTTCACCTCCTCCTCAGAAACATAGTCTCTTCTAGAAATCTCTTTCTCCCTAGGACTCAGAGCCCTGGAGAGTAGCCTGACAAAACCTCCTGAGATGCTGAAGAGTATATTTGAGATAGGCTCTACGAATCTCGTTATCATGTACATTATTGGTGATAGTTTTATTGATACGGCTTCTCGATATTCTAATCCAAAGGTTTTAGGTATTGCTTCCCCAAAAATAAGTATAAGTATAGTACCCACAACAACAGCTAGTAATCCCCCTAATTCATCACCGAAGTTTCTTACGAAGATCTCTGCTAGTATTACTGAAGTGGCGGTATTAGTAACGACGTTTATAAATATAATGGTATTTATTGTGGAAGTTTGTTTCTTGAGTAGTTTATTAGCATATCTGACTCCTCTAAAACCTTTTCTCTCTAGATAAATCAATCTTACTTTACTCGATGAAAATAGAGCTAGCTCAAAAGCTGTCACAACAAATGATATAAATAATAATATTGATATAGCGATTACTTCTCCTATTGTAAAAATTGATTGAGACAATCTCTGTTATATACCCTCCGCACCTTATATTTATTATCTTAAAGGTTTATATTATTTCATATACTGACTCCTTCATATGGAATAAGACAACTCTAATGATTCTTTAATCTTTAATATTAAGTATGCATCGAGGATTTCTGAAGAGGTTTTTTAATAAGTTCTTTCGGAATCTTTGTTACTTGAATAGCAGCTTGTATCTGTATCATGTATTGTGGTGTTCCAAAAGGATCTGATCCTACCCTAGAAATATATACTATATTAGGCTTCACCTTAAGAATGCTTCCATCCTCGATCTTGACTTCTATCCATGGACACTCCCTATCTGTTTTAAATCTAATGAATTCTGGGAAGGAGACCTGTTTCTTAGAGATAGTTTGGTATCTAAGTTGATAACTTGTTCCAACAGCATACACAGGTGCTCCTGTGCCAGGATCATTGCCTATTCTAGCGATCTGAGCTATGTAGGGCTTGACCACGAGAATACTGCCGTCTTCTAATTCTATCTGGATCCAATCGCATTCTCCAGAGGTCTCAAAACCAAGTATCTCGGTCTCCAAAGTCAACTAAATCCGCCAAGTAGATTTTTTAGTAGTAAATAATAATAATTGGTCTCTACATAGCTAAATCTTCTCTAGTAGTCTGGTAATGCGATCTGTTAAAATTGATATCTTTTCTTTATACTTGGTTTCCTCCATTGAGTGAGGGATCTCTAAAGTATATAGATAAGAGTTTCTTAGAAGTCTAATTAATTCTCTAGTAGATACCCAATTCTCCAGAGGATTACTTAATTTCTTAGAGACATCACTAATAACTTCAAAAGCCATTTTGTATCTAGAGCCTTCATATACATATACTCTACCAGGTAAAACTATTAGAGTAAGATCTGAGTCCAGGGATCTTATTGTGGGAGCTGCGGAATCATTAAAACTCTCTATAATAGTCAACATATGAGTCTTAACGATATGATCCAGGCAATTATCCACATAAACATATGAGTCCTGTAGAATTCGGAGAAACTCTCTCTTGAATATCTCGAGAGGCTTAGGAGATAGTTTCTCAGCTAGTTTGTATATATACTCTTTATTTGATTCATTTAATTTCTCGATATGATCTCTAATGATGTAATGCTTAGTCTCTACGTCACTTTTCTCTTTACATAAAGATACTCTCCCTACAGCAGTTATATCAATACTTCTAGCACTTAAATATTCAGAATATAGAAACTCTATATCTCGTGAATCTCTATAGACAAAGTCTGGTGGGATGGTTGCGAGATCTATTGGATTAATCATTTCTAGAGGATCTTTGGAGACCGATTTTTTCTTAAGAACCATGGCATCAAAACCGACTAAGACGCCTTCTTTAATACTATCTATATACGTAGACCATTGATACCAAAGGCTGTGCCCAGCAATTGGTTTAGAGACACCTATATTTATACCTCTTAGACGCAACTCCTCAGCTAAGCTACTAGCTAGGAATGTTTTTCCAGATTCATGAGGTAATAAACCTACTATTAAAACAGATTTACTTTGCATACTCCCTTATATTAAGTCTTAGAGAAATATAATCTTATCAACTATTAGAGAAGGGCCGGGGGAGACCCAGCCCACACCCACTCACCCGCGGCTTCTCGCGGGGATTGTCGTGGGGCTGAGACTCCATCCATGTAATTAGTCACTCCTTCACGAATTATAAATTTTGATATGCTTTATGTATGCTATGTGTGTTAGTTAATTTTTGGAAAAACTTTAATTTTATTTAAAGTAAAATTATGTGGTGAATATATCTATTGTCAAATAATTCGCCTGTGTCTCTTCATCTTCGAAGTTTATTAGATGAGATAAGAGGAGAACTAGCCTTTAAATATATCGCTATCGCCAAATCATTAATGGATAAGGGTTACGATGTAATTAGTTTTGGAGCGGGTCAGCCAGACATACCTACACCAGACCATATTATTGAGGCGGCTAAAGCTTCACTAGATAGAAGATTCACTGGATATACAGAGACAGCTGGTATACTGAAGCTTAGAGAAGCTATTGCTGATTATCTTAATGAGAGATATGGCGCATCTGTCTCTCCAGATGAAATAATCGTCACCACGGGAGCGAAAACAGCTATATTCGTTGCTATTGCCAGCTATATTAATCCTGGTGATGAAGTTATTGTTATAGACCCTTCTTACCCAGCATATTCAGAAGCAGCAAAACTATTAGGTGGTGTTCCTAAGTATCTCACGCTCAAATTTGATAGACTAAGAGGTTTTGAGATTGATCTCGAGAAGCTAGAGAGTATGATCACTAAAAGAACTAAGATTATTGCGTTTAATAATCCTCATAATCCCACGGGAGCCGTGTTCCCACCTAGGGTAGTTGATGAACTTATGAGAATTGCTGAGAAGCACAAATTAATAATATTATCTGATGAAATCTACGATAACTTCATATATGACAATGCCCCATTCAAAAGTGTTTCACAGATCAGTGGGTGGAAAGATAGAGCCATACTAATCAATGGGTTTAGTAAGACGTTCTCTATGACTGGTTGGAGACTAGGATACGTGGTTGCGAGAAGAGAAGTTATCGAGAAAATGATTAGAGTAGCTGTAAACGTGTATAGCTGTGCAACAAGCTTTGCTCAAGAAGCCGCTATATCGGCTTTAAAAGGAGACTGGACTCCTTCAAGAAAAATGATTGAGCTCTTTAGACGAAGAAGAGACGTTGTTTATGAGGAACTTAACAAAGTTGAGGGTTTTGAGGTGTGGAAGCCTCTTGGAGCATTCTATATTTATCCCAATGTATCGAAGATACTTAAGAGAATTAATATGACTGTTGAGGAGTTCGTTGATTATTTAATAGATAAACAGAGAGTAATAGTTCTACCAGGCTCTGCTTTCTCAGAGATCTCAGGAGGAGATTATATAAGACTGAGCTACTCTATATCTGAAGAGAAAATAAGAGAAGGGGTTAGGAGAATTAGAGAAGCTATAAATGAGTTATTAAGCAGAGGAAGTTAATCATATCAAATCTACATTTATATTTTTAACATTTAATCCTTACTGAATTAAAATGACTAGAATAAGAGATATTACTTGGAGAGAATTTGAGGAGTATTGTATTAGGAATTCATGTATCGCTATTTTACCCATAGGCTCAATTGAGCAACATGGAGATCACCTACCTCTCGGAACAGATCTTATTATAGCAGAGAGATTAGCCGAGTTAGTATCGAAAAAAGCTCATGAGGAGGGGATTAGAGTACTAGTTCTTGAGCCTATACCAGTCACAATCTCCAGAGAGTGGAGCAAGAATCCAGGGACGCTGTGGGTGTCCGGAGAAATTTTTCAAGCGTATCTGAAAAACTATATTCATTCAATATTTAGAAACGGTATTAAGAAACTAGTGGTTCTTAACGCTCATGGAGGAAACACCGAAAATATTGCTGCAGCATTGAAGAACGCTGTTTACGATTTCGAGGAGATTGGCTACAGGATCTATTTAATTAATTGGTGGGAGTTGGTAGGAGATGTCCTAAATAATATTTTCTCAACATCATACTTCCACGCTGATGAAATAGAGACTTCACTGGCACTAGCTCTAGGATCTGGTCGCAAGCCCTCTGAGCCTGGTGAGGAGATTTTTAGGATCTACCATAATGAGTGGTTCCCCAGTGATCTTAGAAAGAGACCACGTCTCTATATCTTTCAGAGAGAGGATAAGAGGAGAGAAAAAGGATCTTTTGGTAGACCAGATCTAGCGTCTGTAGAGAAGGGGGCGTTATTACTTGACATTTTTATTAAGAGATTCATTGAATTCCTTAGAGAAGTAAATAGCGGTAGAATATGATCCTCATAAGGATTTATTGCATATGCACTCACCCTCTACTAGAAGACCTTCAACATTCTTCTTTAAAATATCTATTAGCTCATTACATACTTTAAGACACTCCTCTGAGGGATCAGTTTCTTGACCTGTGGAGACCATTATATAAAGATCATTTATAGGACCTCTTGTCTCATGACCCTTAGGATGAGTTTTTATATATACATTGTTCTTACCTCGAACATACCTATTTATGTAGGCTGCTAAAGTTGATTCTGGCGCCCCTATTAATCTTATATAGGTCTCTGCGAGTCGTCTATTGCTAAACCTCTTCAGGTAGGGCTCGACACCATTCTCCCATATTCCCTCCATCTCGGCAGGGACTCCTGGTAAAGCTATTATAGTGAAATTATCTCTGGAGACCATGAAGCCAGGAGCTATCCCCACGGGGTTCTGTAGCGATTTTGCTGATTTAGGCATGTAAGCCATCTTGATTCTCTCAGGTGTTAATGGCATATTTCTAGACTCATATTTCTCTTTTACCTCTCTCAAAGCCTCTTCATTAATTATGTATTCCTCACCTAAGTATCTTGCTATAGCCTCTGAGGTTATGTCATCGTACGTAGGCCCTAACCCACCTGTTGTTACCACAATATTTGATCCAAAGAGTCTCAGAGCAATATCCAGAGCCTTAGATATATCATTGAAGTCATCTCCAACAACTATATGTGCTACCACATCTATACCTAGAAGAGTTAATCTTCTCGATAGATACGATGCATTTGTGTTAACGATTCTTCCTTGAATAAGTTCATTTCCAATGGATATTATCGTTGCTTTCAATATTAACACACTTATTCTGATAAAATTATGTATGGTATTCTATATAGAGCCGGGAGCTTATCAATATCTACGTCGAATGCGTAATGTATTTTTGTGAAGTGGCTTCTGAATTCTGATACTTTCTTTGCTACACTACTCGGATCTTTCTTATCAATAATTACTTCTCTAAAGAATCTAGCTATCTCCCTGAAATCGTCTTCTTTCATACCGTACCGAGTCATTTCTTGAACACCTGTTCTTATCCCACTGGGATCCTTAACTGCCTCGGGAGGATCTTCTGGTAAGAGGTTCTTATTAACTATTATATTTGCATCTTCAAGCAATTTAGCTATCTTAGCTCCTCCACCATATTTTCTGACATTAATCACTACTTGATGAGATTTTGTGAAACCTAGATGCTCACCCACTACGTCTAAGCCCTCAGCGTGAAGCGCTTCGGCAAATGCTTTAGCGTTCCTAATTATTTGATCAGCATATTGTTCACCAAAATAATTCATCTCAAGAGCTGTCACAGCTACCGCAGGTAGTCTGTGTAGATGATGATTACTTACGAACCATGGGAAAATATTCTTAGAGATCTCTTTAAATACTTCTTCATTATTAGACAATATAACTCCCCCCTGGGGACCTGGAAATGTTTTGTGTGTTGAAGAAGTGACAACATCCGCCCCTGCTTCAAAAGGATCTCTCCATCTTCTCCCAGCTATTAAACCCAGTACATGTGCAGCGTCGTATACAACTTTAGCACCTACTGAATGAGCTACATCACCTAGTTCCTTAAGTGGGTGAGGAAATAGATAGAGAGAGCCGCCCATAACAATGAAGTCAGGTTTTATGCTCTCAATTAGCTTCGCGGCTTTATCTACGTCAACATTCATATTTTCTTTATCGAAAGGCATCTCGATATGCTGTATACCTAATGCACCTAATGTACCGAATTTTGTATGGCTAACGTGTGCACCTGCTTGAACTGGTGCTACAACAGCTTTTCCTCCTGGAGGAGCGAGAGTTCTGAATGTTGCAGCATTAGCCACGGTGCCACTTACAGGTCTCAGATCAACATGTTTCACTCTAAACAGCTTACCCATATGCTCCATCGCGAATTCTTCTATATCATCTACGTATGGGAGACCTTGATAATATCTTTTTCTAGGTTTTCCCTCAGCGTACCTATGCATCATATCGGTGAAATAAACAGCCTCTGCTAATGGGCTCATAACATTTTCGCTTGGGATAAGATTCAGTGTTTCTGTGCTTCTCCACTTATTGTGTCTACCTGTGATCTCAATAATTCTCTGAAGTTCAGGAGGTATTTTCTGCATACATTATTACCTCAACTAAATATTACTTACCTCAGAATATATAGGTATCACTTTATTATTGAAAAACTTAATTTCTAGATAATTATTTTGAAGAGGCTTTGAAAATGATGAGAATGTACAGAATAGATCTGTTCCAAGAATCATCGGAACCAATAGCTTGGTTAATTGGAATATTTCTTTTAATAAATGTTTTCGGAGGAATCTACTACATGAAAACAGATCTTATGTCAGGCATCGCGGTATCAATCGCTATTTTAATAGGCTTTATACTCCATGAGTTAGCTCATAGAACTGTTGCCAATAGACTTGGTTGCAACTCTAGATTCTCTATAGATGTCTTCTCGGTACTGGTAACATCGGCTACTGCACTACTACAAAATATACTTCTGATAACAACTTCTCGAGGATTGCCGTTCATATTAGCTCTCCCAGGTTTCGTTATGAGCTACTGTTTCTATTCAAGAAAAGATTTCGAAGGAATCATAGCATTTGCTGGACCAGCAACTAATATCTTAATAGCAATAATTTCGCTACTTATAGCCTCGCTAGTTCCCTCAGCATATTACTTAGGGAGCTTCATATCTCGTATTAATTCGATGCTGGCTCTATTTAATCTTTTGCCAATACCTCCTCTTGACGGATACAAAGTTATTAGGTGGAACATATTTATCTGGATAATTTCTCTAATGTTTGCATTAGTACTATTAATAGCTTAGGTCTTCAAAAAGTACTATCAAGAGAAATCTTTAATAATTCTTTTTAAAGTCTTTAAAATAGAATTATATTGGAGGCGGTGGCGGAGAGAGCCCCCGTGACCGGGGTTCGAATCCCCGCCCGGCTATATCTAATCTCTCTTAACAACAAATAATTTTATGATCTCGTCATTATTATCTCCATCCACCACACTTAGACCATGACTTCTGAGGTATTTAATAACTTCATTAATTATGTAATACTCATTCATACTTATCTCTAAAACTACTTTCTCATTGCTCTGAATCGAGGATACGATCTGTGAAATAATTGTTTTGTAATTTGCTTTTGATACCACGTATTTCTTAATCAATTAGTATCCTCAAATCTAATCATTTAAATTCTTTATATAAGCAAATTCCTCACGCGACATTAGTTGGTGTTATGGGATCGAGGTTTATCCAGTGAATCTTTTATTAAGTTCAAAAGCTTTGAGAGTTCTTCTTCTTTTAAACCTTTTACTAAACCTATTCTAGAATTCTTGTATAGCTCTATCGTGATATTCTCCCGAGATAATATGTATCTATGAATATCTTCACTAAATGATGCATTAATTATCGAAGAGATCTTCTCCAGATCTTCTCTTAAGAGCTTCCTTGAAAGTTTTATTTGGTAAATATTTTCCTTGGAGCATTTCTTAATTATTTGCAAGGGCTCAACTCTGCCTATGAATTCTGTTTCTCTTAATGAACATACAGGACACTTGGGATTTCTATGAATAACTAATGATCCAAGTTCTAGTTTTCTTAGATCTATATAATGTATCTTTGAATCTACTTTTTTCCCAAGTATAATATCTAGAGCTATTCTAGAGGCTACAGTGGCCGTGGCTACTACTGTAAGAACTGAGACACCTATTATATTACACGGATCACTCTCTGCCTTAGAGAGAATACTTTGAGGATCATATATACATCTTAAACACGCTGTTTCACCAGGTATAACAGGCATAACTACTCCATAGAAACCCTCCACAGCAGAGTATATGTAGGGCTTATTAGATAATATAGCTGCCTCATTAACTATAAATCTCGATCTCATGTTATCTAAACCATCCATAACTAAATCTACATCTTTCAATAAATCCTGTGCATTATCAACATCAAAAGAATCTATTACATACTCAATCTCTACATCAGGAAAAATTTCTCTTAAGCTCCTAGCCAACGCATATGCTTTAGGGGTTCGCTCCCGAGCATCACTATACTTATAGGCTAGTGTCCTCGGCAGATTTGACAACTCAACTTCGTCTGGGTCAAGTACTCTTATTCTCCTAACACCAGATCTAGCCATGAAGATAGATATTGCTGAGCCCAAGGCTCCAGAACCTACTACGAGAACGCTACTATCCATAATTCTCTTCTGATTCTCGATCCCAAAGTCTCTCATAATTATTTGCCTAGAGAACATCTCTATATATTCTAACAGATCTTTTCCGACCATCTCTTTTTAACCTCTTGAGTAGTTAATGTTCTGCGGTCCGGGTCGCTCCACCTCAATCACTAATCAGCGAAGTCTTTTTCTTCATCCCATAAATCTATCTAGTAATTAAATTATTTAAGGTAAATAGTTATATCCTTGCTACGAGACTATTATGAGAAAATGATTAATGTATGTGAGATCTGCTGGGAAAAACCCGCATTTGCGAGATGCAGATTATGTAAGAGGTATGTTTGCAAGGATCATTTTTTAGAAGAAAAGTCTCTGTGTGTAATATGTAGCGAGTCTCTATGTAGAGTATGTGGAAAAAATCTTGCAATCACAACTTGCCCATCTTGTGGAAGACTAGTCTGCCACTCATGTCTAATTGATCGAAGAGGAGTCAGGATCTGTTATATGTGTAAGATTGGGGGTAAAGACGAGATCTTTAGAACATCCTTAAGAGCTTACACACTTATAAAAGGATATAAATGAAGTCACTCTACGGTAACTGTCTTAGCTAGATTCCTCGGTTTATCAGGATCATATCCTTGTGCAATCGCTAAATGATAAGCTAAAAATTGATAAGGTACTACATAAAGCACCGAGGCATTTGTCTCGTGAAGTTTAGGTAGCTTAAATACATAGTGGGATAATCTATGAACTCTCTCAAAGTCTTTAGGAGCCACAGAGACTACATAGGCTCCTCTAGCTCTCATTTCCTCAATGTTTCCTAAAATAGGTTCTTCGCCCTCCTCTCTATTAAAAACTGTGAAGAAAACAGGAAAATCTTTCTCAACTAGAGCTATTGGACCATGCTTGCTCTCGCCGGCTGGATACGCCTCTGCATGAATATACGAGATTTCTTTAATTTTTAAAGCACCCTCGAGAGATATAGGATAGGAAATATCTCTTCCCAAAATATACATACTACTCTTACTCCTTAATCTCCCTACTAGTTCCCTAGCTTCTGAATCTATGTTTCTTAATATGTTAATCATTATACGAGGTACACTCTTCAACTCTCTTAAGTAATTACTTGCCTTATCACTATCGTATCTCTCAAGTAGTCTATACACGATATAAAGACCCACAGCTACTTGTGTAGTGAAGGTCTTTGTTGCTGCGACACCTATCTCGGGGCCTGCTCTCATATATATTCTATAGTCAGATTCTCTGGGAATAGTGCTATCTACAACATTAGATATAGCTAGTATCGCGGCTCCTCTACTCTTAGCAACTCTAATTGCTTTGAGAGTATCTATTGTTTCACCGCTTTGACTAATAGCTATCAACAGATCTTTTTCATTAAATACTTTCTTATACAATTCTACCTCACTTGATATAAAAGCTATCGAGAGAAGTCCTAGATATCTCTTTAATGCATAGTCAAGTACTAAACCTGCGTGATAAGAGGATCCTGCGCCTGTGATAAATATTCTATTGCTCTTGTTAAATAGATCTAGTATATCCTTGATCTGATCAGAGATCCCTGCGAGAGATTGTTCTATGGAGTAGGGTTGCTCATATATCTCCTTTAACATGTAGTAGCTATATCCTCCTCTCTCAACATCCTTAAGATCCCACTCGATGAGACGAATCCTCTTTCTAATATCAATTATTTCACCACTGATACTCTCAATATATATTTCACTTGGTGTTAAGTAGCCATATTCTCCATCCTCAAGAACAATAATTCTCTTCGTGTAATCAATAATCGCTGGTATATCGCTTGAGATCACATTAAAACCCTCTCCTAAACCAATTACTAGAGGCGAGACGTACTTGGCGAAGTATATTCTTCCGGGCTCTCTGCAGTACAAGATTACTAGAGCATATGCTCCTGTAATAGCTTTGAGAAGTTCTCTAAGAGCCTTGAGCATGTCTCCATTGGAAATATTCAAGTACTTCTCCAAGAGATGAGCCACTAATTCGGTATCGGTTTCACTAACCATTGTGTGCCCCTCATTCTCAAGAGATCTTCTTAAAATATCATAGTTCTGTATAATTCCATTATGAGCAACAGCTATGCATCTGCTACAATCAGTGTGTGGGTGAGCATTTGTATCATTAACTGAGCCGTGGGTAGCCCATCTTGTATGACCAATTCCACATAATCCATCATATTTCTCAAAACCTAGTCTCTCATAGAGATCATCGATCTTTCCTTTAGCCTTAGAAATAACTATTTCACCGTCTCTATCAAGTACTGCAAAACCCACTGAGTCATATCCTCTATATTCTAATCTCTTCAGAGATCTCCCTATTAAAGAACCGATATTTCTACCCAGAAGACCGTGGCTTTTCTGAGTAACTCCTATGATCCCGCACAATATACCACGCAATAATAGTATAAAGTTTCCCACTATTAAAAATTGAGGATCGAGAGAGTCTCGTGAAGTCTAATAGGAAAATTATTTTATGCAATAAACAATTTAATTAGGATACTTAATATGGAAAAGATCAGAGTTTTCGGAGTAGGATTAGGAACTGTTCTTTCATCATTAATTAAAGCTGTTGAGTTCTCTAAAGAGAAGGGAATAGAAGGATTATGGCATAATAGGATCGGAGGATATAGTGTTGAGGATATAGAAGTAGTAGGCTTATCCGACATAAATTGTGAAAAGATTCGTAATAGAAGATTTCATATTATTCCAGGTATATTACTTGATGATATAACTATTTTAAGAGATTACTTAGGTCCGCTGTGCACATCTGATCCGGAGGATTTTAAGAGAGAGTTAAAGAAGACGGAGCCAGATATAGTGCTCTTAGCGATTAATAGTGGTGAAGAAAAAACATCTAGGAAATATGCTGAGATATCCATGGAGCTGAACATATCTCTTATAAATACTACACCCGAGATCATAGCTAGGGATCAGAAATTATTTGATGGGTTCCTAGAGAGAGATATAATTTTAATTGGCGATGATCTATTGAGTAGTATAGGTGGAACAATGATTCATAAAAATATAGCAGAATTTTTCTCAAAGAGAAATTTGAAGATCTTGAGAAGCTATCAATTAGATATATCAGGTACTCTAGAGACACTTGTTACGAGTGATGAGAATATTAGAATGAAGAAAAGGGAGGTAAAGAGTCAATCAATAGGGATCGAAGGTGTAGAGAAGATAACTGCTGGAACAACCGATTATGTTCCTTTCTTAGAGGATCAGAGGATCAGTCATATATACATGGAAGTTTTGGGTCCTCTGAGCAAGATCTATAAGATCGAGATTAAGTACTGGAGTCATGATGGGTCAAGCTCTGTGAACACTGTGCTGGATACCATCAGAGCCATAGCGTATAGCACAAGGAGATATAGAGGGGATAAAGAGATCCTTAGAAAACATGCCGAGATAATATCAGCTTATGGTTTTAAAGCACCGCCAAAAACTATTAAATACAGTGAGGCTCTTGAATTATTTGAGAAGATCTTTGTGAAAGAAGAGATAATGATGTAGGTGAGTAGAGATGAGTATAAGAACAGCAATATTTGGATTAGGCAACATAGCATCAGCGCTAATACAAATAGTTCATAAGGCTAAGAGAGGAGAGAAGATCGAGAGTTTAATGAGTGAATATATTGGTAAATACTCAGTAGCAGATATTGATTTTGTTGCAGCATTTGACGTCTCAGAGAATAAGATCGGGAAGGACATCTCGGAGGCAATATTTGAGTACCCTAATATATTTCCTAAAATCATAGATCTTGAGCCTCTAGGTGTGAAAGTTTCTCCGGGACCTGTTCTAGATGGTGTGGCACCTCATATGAGAGAGATCTTTAAACCTCATAACATGAAGATAGATCTTAATTATGTTGTTAGGATCCTTAGAGAAAATAGTGTTGAAGTAGCTATCAATCTACTACCTGTTGGGGCTGAGGAGGCAACAAGATTATACGCGGAGGCTTGCTATAGAGCTGGTGTAGCTTTTATTAATGCGATCCCTGTCTTCATAGCTAGTGATAGAGAGAGAAAATGGCACAGAAAATTTAAAGAGGCTATACTTCCTCTCTTAGGAGACGATATCAAAGGTCAGGTTGGTGCTACCATACTTCATAGAACTCTAGTGAGACTTCTTCATATGAGAGGTGTTAGAGTTAAGGAGACATATCAGGTTAATATTGGTGGAAATACTGATTTTCTTAATATGATGATTGAGGAGAGATTATATTCTAAGAGAATTAGCAAAACTGAGGCAGTTACCTCAATACTACCCTATGGAAAGAAACTTGAGGAAAGCAAGAGGGTTAGAATAGGTCCTAGTGATTATGTAGATTTTCTAGGCAACACCAAAATAGCTTATATATATGTGAAGGGAGCCTCTTTAGGAGGCTTCCCCGTCACTATTGAGGTTAAGCTTTCTGTTGATGACAAATCAATGGCTACAGCAATATTAATAGATGCCATTAGAGTAGCGAAATTAGCACTTGATAGAGGACACGGCGGAGTTATTGCCGGGCCCAGCGCATTTTTATTTAAGCATCCACCTCATCAAGCACCTGACGATGAAACGGCTTATTACTGGTTCACTAGATATATAATGACTGGAGAAGATATATACTTTGATTAATCCTTTGAGATAATAAGATATAGCTACTTTCTTCAATTATAAATAGGTGTTATCTTTATAATTTTTATACTTTTTTAGGAAATTACTTAAAAGGATGTATTATGAGTGAGAGTTCTGGTATTATGAGAAGAGTTATTAGAATTGGTGAAAAAAGTATGGGTGTTACCATTCCTAGAGAATGGCTAAATGCTTTAGGGATCGATATAGGTTCTCTTGTGAAGCTGAGTATCGTAGGTAATAACATTATTATTTCACCTGTATCAGAGACCGCTGCCATGGTGAGAGAAATATCTCTAGATACAAAAGAGAATCTTGATACATCAGATAAGTTATCTAAAGTAATCATTGCTTCGTATCTAGAGGGTCTAGACAAGATAATTTCTTTCGGTGATAGAATGATCATTAGAAAAGCTTTCAACGAGATCTTTAGTAAATTACCAGGTGTAGTCTTATTTGAGAGTGGTAAAGAACTGGAGTTCAGAATATCAGTTGATGAGAATATAATGAATGTCGAATCTATAATAAAGACTATGGCTAGTAGCTCTCTTATGATGTTTGAACTAATAGATAAATACTTTGAAACAAAAGATAAATCTTACTTAGATCAATTATTTGCTCTAGATGATGATTTAGATAGGCTTCATTTTATGGGAATAAGACTCATTAAAAGATCATATCTTATGAACCCCTCAGATGCAGGAGATCTATTAATAGCAATTAAATCACTTGAGCACGTAGGAGACTCTCTTGATAGAAGTGCTGGAATGCTACAGAGAATAGATATAAACGTAAAGTGTATTTCAACAGCTGTAGAGATGCTGAGGACTACAAGAAGCTACTATGAGAATTCTCTAGACTCATATTATAAAAGAGACGTGTCTCGAGCAATCACTATTCTTAATGAAAGACCTGCCTACATGGATAAATTAATTGATCTAGTAACAAAAACATCTTGTGCAAGTGAGTTATCAGGAATACTTCACGAGGCTCTTAATATAATAAGTATCTCAGCGGAGATATCTGAGCTCACTGTGAGTAAATTTATCAGAGAGAAATTATCCAAAAAACCAACCGAATAAATAAATAATTTTTAGGGTGTATACGCTATAACCTCTATCTCAATTGGAGCATCTCTCGGTAGAGACTTTACCTCAATAACTGTTCTCGCAGGATAAGGCTCTTTGAAGTATCTCTTATATATCTCATTAAACTCTTGGAATCTGCTAAGATCTGTTAAATACACAGTAACCTTCACTATATTATCATAAGAAGCACCTATGCTCTTGAGTATCTCCCCGATATTAATCATAACAGTTTCTACAGCTTTTGAGAAAGGTTCCTTGATCAATTGATTTGTTAATGGATCAATGGGAATCTGACCAGACACGAAAACCAGATCCTTGTATCTTATAGCTTGACTATATGGACCTACGGGTTTCGGAGCTTTATCACTCTTAATCTCAATCTTTATTTTAAACACCCGAAGTAGTATTAAAGAAATGTCTTATTAACTCTATGATAGAGAAAATAATTGGTGAAGATAAAATCTATCTAACCCTTGACCAGGCGCAGATCAATAGAAAATATAGGGTTGTTTCAGTCTCCGCCGGGAGAGGGTTGACAGAGAGAATATATGAGATGGGTCTACTACCAAATACAGATATAGTTATAATTAGTAGATCTGGTGGACATGTTATTGTTCTCGTAAAAGGTGTTTCCGTAGCATTGAGCAGAGGCATAGCTAAGAAGATTTTTGTTGAAGAATTAAGGACTACGGAAGCAGTTAGATCACCATAATCACGATCGCTAATAAAATACCCTTTATAATCTTCGATGAGTTTTAGGAATTCCTAAAAGTTATATTTTCCTAGAGATAAGATAGTATAAGGTGGTAGAAATAGTCTCGTTGTCACGGAAGTATGTTAGAGCAGAGGTATTAGGAATACGAGAAGAAGCCGATCTTATTGTAGCTTTGGCGGGAGCTATGAACACTGGTAAATCATCACTATTTAACATCTTAACAGGAGCATCAACAAAAGTGTCTAACTGGCCCGGAACAACAGTTTCTGTAAAAAGAGGCTACAGAAGATCTCATGGGAAAACTATTTTATTCATAGATCTGCCTGGTATTAGAGGATACTATGGGGCTACTCTAGAAGAGAGCGTAGCTAAAAAGTATCTTTTGCATGAGAAATATGATTTTATTGTAGCACTAGGAGACTATGTTACACCTGAGAAATCTTTATATATTAATCTATTAATTGCCGAACTCTTTCCAAGAACAATATTTGTTTTTAATAAAGTTGATAAAATATCTATTAAAGAGGCAAAGGATTTCGAAAATTATTTATATAATCGCTTAGGTGTAAAGATAATCTCCATATCTGCTATAAGAGAAACTGGCGTCAAAGAGTTAGAGAAGACAATACTAGAATTAGGTAGTGACAAGAGATCTTTGTACTGCACTAGCATAAAGATAGATTATGGAGATCTGGAACAATATATAGAGGATATAATTAAGATCTTATCAAATTATCATATAGATCAATGTAGAACATCTCTCAGAGGATTAGCAGTTAATTATTTAGCAGAGGACTTTGATGTAGAGAATTACTTAAATAGTTTATTAAGTGAGACAGACATGAATAGAATAGCATCTATTAGAGAGAGAGCTCGTGAAAATCTTAAGATGAATCTAGCAGATTACATAATTACTAAGAGATATGAATTCATAGAATCCTTGCTCAAATCCTCTCCTCTTAAAAAGATCTTTGAAACAACATACTATAGAAGAGGTTGGATAGATAGAATCATAGAAATACCCTTAGGAGGAGTACTGATTGCACTAGGCATATTATTCTTATTATTCTCAACTATATTTATATTAAATACAGGTTTTCCGCTTACCACAATATTCTCGATGCTAGGTCTCGAAGAAATATCCACGATTTTAGAGACCTATTCTTTATCTGGTCTTTTATCAGCTTTAATAGGTTTTGTTACTGACCTAATCAGATCAAGTTTGACCAACGCTCCGGAACCGCTAGTGAGTTTATTAACAGACGGTATTCTAGGAGGTGTTGGAGCAGTACTTACCTTCGTACCACTAATATTTCTAGTGAGCTTAGGATTCGCTGTGTTAGAAGATAGTGGTGTAGCAACTAGAGTAGCCGTAGGTCTCCATAGAGGTCTCTCAAGATTTGGTTTCTCTGGTAGATATGTCTATCCGATATTAGTAGCGTTAGGGTGTAATGTACCAGCTGTTATGTTATCGAGAGGAGCTTTATCAAGTGGAGAGAGATTAGCACAGATTCTATCAGTACCTTTCATCCCGTGTCAAGCCAGATTAATAGTTATGTTAGCATTTGCTCAAGCAATATTTCCTGATAGACCTCTTGAACAAGTCTTATTAGTTCTCTTAATTTATATCATTGGTATAACAATTTCTATTATATCAGGAGCAGTGACGAGAAGATTATTTATTCATGAGAGATATGAGCCTGAACTTTTACTAGAGCTTCCAGAGGTTCATAGACCCTATGCTAAGGTTGTGGGATGGATTAGTTGGAGCTATACTAAAGAATTCATTATTAAAGCTGGAATAATCATCTTCTTGCTAAGTATATTTGTGTGGTTCTTAAGCTATTATGGCCCAGGCGGCTATGTGGGCAATAAATTTGAAGAGAGCTACGGATATTTAATAGGATCATATATAGCACCTCTTTTATCCCCGCTAAACATAGATCCTCAAAAAGCGCCCTATATAGGCTTTGCATTACTTCAGGGCTTCGTAGCTAAAGAAGGACTATTATCAGGTATAACTATAATGACAGGTATAGAGAATCCTGTGGAGGCTGTCGAGAGCTTAGGTCTCACAACTGTACAAATGATCTCTCTATTGATATTCTTGATGTTATATGTTCCTTGCCTAGCCACTCTCTCAGTAATATATCAAGAGACGCGTAGTATTAAATGGACACTACTAGCAATATTCTATATGATCTCTATCGCCCTATTAATTAGTTTAGCAGTATACTATACATTGTCGCTTATGTAAATAAGTCTTCAAGGATTTCTCTTATGAATACAGAGGATCTTTATACTGAGGCTCTTCAATTGCTAAAATTAATCAAAGAAAAATTTGGGGAAGACACAAAATTTACAATAAATGATTTAAGAACCCAGATAAATAAGGATCCTTTGAGAATCAGGATTTTATTGGCTATGCTAATTGAGAAAAGATATATCGAGGAAATAGTAGAAAACGTAGATTTTGACGCTACTAATAATATATGTAGTCTATGCATGAAATGTCCCTTCAGAAAATTCTGTCCTATAAATAAGATATCGAGAGAAAGTATAGCAAATTTAAGATCAAACAAAATAATATTTTATAGATTACGAAAAAAGACTATTATTCCTGACCACTCTTAAGTGATTTCCTTAGTAAAACAGCTAAGTCAATTACTTCGATATTATAATTTGGTGCTTCTGCCCTTAACATTATGTTGCATATAGGACACGCCGTAACTATGGCCTCAGCTCCTGATTCTTTTGCTTCCTCTATTCTCAATTTACTTATTCTAACCCCTCTCTTAATCTCAAATAATACATGTCCTCCACCACCACCGCAACAGAAGCTTTTCTCTCTACTTCTAGGCATTTCGACTAGTCTGATCCCTTTTATGCTCTTTATCACTTCTCTAGGCTCATCGTAAACTCCATTCCATCTACCTAAGTAGCATGGATCATGATAAGTAACCTTTCTCTCAGGTATCTCGCCCGGTATAATTATCTTCTTATTAAGTAATTCTTTGAGTAATTGTGAGTGATGTATTATGTCCTTATTAATAGAGAATCCTATGCTGGGATAATCTCTTTTAAAGATTGTGTATCCATGTGGACATGATACTAGAAGTCTCTTGAATTTATATTTTGATAACTTCTCGTGATTACCCTTAGCTATTTCGTAGAAACTTACCTCATCTCCTATTCTTCTCACAGGCTCTCCGCAACATGTTTCCTCGAGCAAGATCGCCACGCTAAGGCCTACTTGCTTAAGTATCTCGAGAATACTCTCTGCTATATCTCTTAGATTAGGGTCATAGCTAGTGTTACAACCAATCCAGTATAAAATGTCGTACTCTTTATCCTCAGAAGCTATCTCCACCAAACCTCTGTTGACAAGGGTCTTGATCCATTCCTCTCTCTCAATAGGATTATACGCGTATGGGTTACCTACTCTAAGTGTATTATATGATATACTCAGGACCTCATCTGGGATCTCTTTACCAACGAAGAATAATCCTCTTCTCAAATCAGCTATAGTATTAACGTGATCTATTAGAACTGGACAAGTATTTACACAAGCTCCACAAGTCACACAAGACCACACAACCTCAGGCTCTATAATCACGGGTATAATCTCTCTGTTCCACTGATTCATTTCCATAGCATTTCTCATTTTAATCATTAGATTCATTGGTGAGAGAAGTTTACCACTTAGATTAGCTGGACACTGATTATGACATCTAGCACATCTTATGCATGCCAAGTAATTCAGTCTTTGAATCCAGCCAGTGTCTCTTAGCTCAATAACACCTATTCTTTTTCCGCTCTCGATAATCTTATCAATGTCTCTTATAGGACTAAAACTTTTCTCTACAGAAAGCTTATCCTCGGAGAATATCACATTCAGAGATGATATGACTATATGAGATAGTTTACTATACATAATTACAGCTAAGGAAATCATTACAATTGATAAATGAAATACCCATAAAGATCTGTATAATAGAACTAAACTATCATAACCTAAATCCGGTATTAAGTAAGAGAATATTAGCCCACCAATATTGTAAGGCCCGATCCAGGGAGCTCTGTAAATCAAGTAATCAATTGCATCGAGTAGAAAACCTGTTAAAACTATAACTATTAAGAGAACAAGGATCACTATATCCTCTTTGTAATTTGGTAGATCCCTTGTTAACTTAAAAAGTCTTCTAATGACAGCCATAATTAATCCTGCTAAAGCTACAAGACCGCCTAAGTCAGCTACTAATTTATAGACCATGTAAGATAAGTCAATTAATAATGCTCTTCCAGTATACGTGTAGACGTAGTAGTCTATAGCTCGTATTATTGTAGCTATTAATAGTATTGTGAATCCATAGAAGATCATTGCATGCATTAAACCGGGGTATTTTTCCCGAAGAATTTTTCTCTGAAGAAGCACGTATTGTGCTACTCTATATAGCTTTTTTACATAATTATTCGTTAAGAGTATCTTGATATCGTAGCCTTTAAAAAAGGATCTGTAATAGCTATAGAGAGAAAATAATATGGTTGCTATGACTAAGAACATTTCTATATACACTAGAGACTTTAGGTCTTCTACAAATAGATAATGGCAAAAACTTCTAGATGCACAATTAGACGTTAGAGCATCCAGAGAAAGCACCATTAATTGTTTAATTAGTTTGCTTATAACCGTTAGTCAAATGATCTCCTGTATTTATTAACTTTGTAACCAATACTTTAATCACATGCAATATGTAGGAGATGTATTTAATGGCGTACGTATCGGGACCTGAAGAAAATTCTTATAAAATAAATAAGTTAAGAGAAGGATTAGAGAACATAAATGTTGTGGGGAGAGTATTAGAATCTACTCAACCAAGAACGATTCAGACTAAAAAAGGAGTTAGAACCATAAGCACAGCTGTTATTGGAGATGAAACAGGTAGAGTAAAACTGACTTTATGGGGGAAATTAGCAGGCGCCTTAAAGGTAGGTGATGTCATTAAAGTAAGCAATGCGTGGACAACATCGTATAAGGGAGAAGTTCAATTAAATGCTGGATCCAAATCCTCTATAGAGGTGATTAAAGAATCTGAGAACTTTCCAAAAGAAGACGAGATCCCTGAAAACAGACCTAAAGCCTTTGAGGAAGGTAGATACGGCGAGAGAAGAGGATTTAGAAGTAAGCAAGGCTTTAGAAGATCGCGAGGAGAGGAAGAATGATAGAATCAACTTCTAAATATATGCATCAAGGAGATTTCTTAGGTAGTGATGGAGAGAACTTCTTAGTTGCTTTATCGGAGCAGGAGATTTATTCATTAGATGCGGCAACATATTATGTATGGTCTCTATGTGATGGAGAGAATAGTGTAGAAGATATAATTAATAATATCTCGGTGAACTTTAATCTAGACAAAAAAGAGATCGAAGAGTCAATAAAGAACATTATCAAAGCATTACTAGATGCTAAATTACTAAAAGAACTATAGGAAGAATTAGGAATAAATAATATAAAGTAACTGATAGTACCTATTATACTCTAAAATAAATTTTTTTCTTCTCAAAACTATATTGAGTAATATAATGAAGGCTTTAGTCACAGGCGGAGCTGGTTTCATAGGTAGTCATTTAGTAGATAAGCTTCTAGGCCTAGGTTATTATGTATATGTGATAGATAATTTATCTTCAGGTCATATAGAGTATATTGAAAAGTGCTTAGCTAATCCCAACTGCCGATTCAAGAAGTGCGATATCAAGGAGCCTATGTGCTTAGATGAATTAAATAATATAGATATTATATATCATCTAGCCGCGAATCCCGACGTTAGATCATCTTATTATGAACCAGAGATCAACTATAATGAAAATGTTTATGCTACCTTTAGAGTTCTTGAATTTGCTAGGAGGAGAAGTATTAGGAGATTAATATTTGCGAGTAGTAGTACTGTTTATGGAGATGCTGAGAAAATTCCTACTCCAGAGGAGCATCCTATAAGACCAATAAGTATATATGGTGGATGCAAAGCCGCTGGTGAAACACTAATCATTAGTTACTCAAATTCTCATAAAATAAGGTCTATTATAATTAGATTAGCTAATATAATTGGTCCTCGAAGCACGCACGGTGTAATATATGACTTTATCAAGAAACTAAGAAGAGATCCTGGCACATTAGAGATATTGGGAGACGGAGGACAGAGAAAAAGTTATTTATATATAGATGACACAATAGATGCTCTCCTGAAATTATCTGGTTATATAGATGATATGGAAGGGATATATGATGTATTTAATGTGGGGAATGAGGACTGGGTTACAGTTAATGAGATAGCTGATATAGTTATCGAGAAAATGGGTCTTAAAGACGTTAAGAAGATATATAAACCAGCTACAATTGATGGTAGAGGCTGGATCGGGGATGTAAAGTTCATGTTGTTAGATATCTCGAAGATTAAAAGAAGAATTGGTTGGAAGCCTTCAATTGATAGTAGGAGAGCTGTTGAATTAACAACAGAGTATCTTTTGAAACAACTATAAATCAATTCGATAATATTATTTCTTTAGGATCTCTCTTACCTTTTTTGTGAAGATTGGTAGAAACTCGTATAAGTCTCCAACGATACCATAGTCAGCGTTCTTAAATATTGGTGCATTAGGATCCTTATTAACAGCAACAACAATTCTTGAGTCAATTATACCAGCTATATGCTGTGGTTGACCAGATATACCCAGTGCCAAGTAAAGCTTAGGCTTAACCTTCTTGCCAGATAACCCTACCCAATGCTCCTCAGGTAGCCATTTAAGATCTGCTGCAATAGGTCTCGAGCAACCTACTTGACCTCCTAATATCTCTGCTAATTCAAAGGCTGCCTTTATATCTGCTTCTGATTTGAATCCTCTTCCGACGGAGATTATTATATCAGCCTCTTCCAGCTTAACTGCTGCCGCTCTCTTGGGTTTTCTCTCAATAATCTTTATCTTAGGCTTAGTAACTAACTCAATTGGTTCTGTAACAGTCTTTGTATCAGAGATCTTGGTTGGCGCAGATCTTCCTAGACCTATTAATACAAAAGCTTTCTTAATTAATTTCTCCAGAGATCTTACTCTACCAGCCATTACGCTTCTTATAAAGACTATGGTTTCATTTGAGAAATTAATTGAGGAAACATCTGGTATGACAGGTAACTTTATTTTTTGAGAGACATATCCTGCAATTTCCTTATAGAGTTTTGTTGAGAATGTGATAATGAGATCATAATTCTCTTTATCATATACTTTAGTTATTGCCTCTGATACTTCTTCGTAGGTATCTAAACCCTCCTTGTTTGGCGTATAATAAATTTTCCTATAACCCACCTTTTCTAGCTTAGATAATGAATTTTCACTATATACTCTTAGTAAAGCATCGGAATATCCTCCTGGAAACTTATTAATTATTTGATGCACTACACCACTTAAATCGTTTATTTCTCTTTCCTCTCCTACAACAAGTACCTTGATTTGTTTCATTTCTCTCACCTGGGTGTTAGGATCCCTTCTGAGATTAAATACTCAATTAGTTTAGATATTTTCTCATTCATATCTTTCCCCTCGATAATTAAACCTTTTCTAGAGACTTTTACCCCCTCATAGTTTTTCTCTACTAACTGTTCAAGAGATGTTATCGCAAGGTCCTGCAATTTATATATTGTTAAAGGTTTCTTCATGGCGGCTCTTATCTGCATTAACGTAGGTAGCTTAGGTGTGTTAATTTCTCTGGTCACAGAGATCACCGCAGGTAAATAGACTTCAACAGTCTCTAAGTAATTCTCTAGATCCCTCTCAATAATTAATTTACCATCTTTATAATCTATTTTTCTAGCAAAACCCACGTAGGGAAGATCTAACTCAGAAGCTACTCTAGCAGGTACCTGAGAGGTGAATTTATCAACTGTAGCTTCACCAGCTAATATGAGTCTGACATCTCCTATTTTTTTGATAACATCAGCTATTATTTTAGCTGTATAGTAACTATCTAGATCTGTTATTTTCTCATCTGCTACTAAGACTGCTTCATCGGCTCCTAAAGCTAATATCTCTCTTAGTAGATTCTGTGCCTCCTGTAATCTCTTGCTATAAGGCCCCCATGTAAGTACTGATATCGAAACCACTTTATTAAAGCCGTACTGTCTTAATCTATTAGCCTCTTCTAAAGCATTTCGATCTATGTCACTGATTTTAAGAGGAATATCACTAAGTAAAGGTTTATTTGTAGAGGGATCAAATCTCATCTGACCAGTATCAATTGCTAATTTAACTAGTACCGCAATAGAACTCAAAGAATATTCCCCATTAATACTTTGATTTAAATTTATTTAAAGAATTAATTCATGTTATTTATTGAGGTATATTAAATGGTTCTTAGAGAATTAGGTGTCGAGTTACCGATTCTGCCAACAACTGTTATAGGTAGCTATCCTAGACCTAGATGGCTTAGACATATAATAAGACTATACAGAGCAGGAAGAGTCGATGAGAAAATACTTCAAGAATCTTTTGATGACGCAGTCTATACCGTAGTTAAGGAGCAGGAGGATGCTGGAGTAGATATACCTAGTGATGGTGAGATGAGAAGAGACGAGATGGTTGAGTATTTCGCTGAGAGAATCAAAGGATTCAGATTTTACGGACCTGTGAGAGTTTGGGGGAATAACTTCTTTAATAAACCCGCTGTCGTTTCTAAATTAGAATACGAGAAACCTATTGTAGTTAATGAATATCTATTTCTAAGGAAAGTAAGCACTAGAAAAGTTGTTAAAGTAACAATAACTGGACCCTATACAATAACTGATTGGAGCTATAATGAGTACTACCCCTCTAAGGAGGAGTTAGCTTTTGAATTAGCGAAGATAATTAATAGAGAAATAATAGAGTTGGAGAAAGCTGGGGCGTTATTTGTACAAGTAGATGAGCCAGCGCTAACAACTCACCCAGACGAGATGGAGTGGGCCGTTGAGGCTATAAATGAGGTCGCTAGAGGTGTGAGTATCAAGCTTGGTATACATGTTTGCTATAGCAATTATGAGCTCTTATCTAAATATTTTGATAGATTGAACTTTAGTCAATTCGCTCTTGAATTTGCTAATAGAGGTTTTAGAGATCTTGAGGTTCTGAAGAGATTAGGAGACAAAGAAATAGGTTTCGGAGTTATAGATGTTCACTCAAGAAGAGTCGAGAACGTAGATGAAGTAGTTAATGCTTTAAATAAAGTATTTAA
This sequence comes from Sulfolobales archaeon, assembly GCA_049976205.1. Taxonomy (GTDB): domain Archaea; phylum Thermoproteota; class Thermoprotei_A; order Sulfolobales; family AG1; genus WYEN01. The sequence continues at coordinate 78,017 of JBMFIR010000001.1, forward strand.
ATACGTAGATCCAGAAAGAATTTATGTGAATCCTGACTGTGGCCTCAAGCTTCTACCTAGAGAAATTGCCAAGGCAAAATTAGAAGTCATGGTTAAAGGAGTTAATATCGTTAGAGAACAATTAAAGAAAAGAGGGCTAGAGAAAATAATTATGAGAGGGTGATCCATGATCTTTAGATCAGTTATATTTGGTTCTATGCCCAGAAGTAGGAGATTAGCTAGAGCAATATCAAGATATCAGTCTAATAAAATTGATGTAAACGCCTTAGAAGAGGTATATAGAAAAGATCTGAGGAAATTCCTAGAATATGTGTATACAAATAATATATATAGATCTAGCGATGGAATGTATCGATGGGATGATCTATTTAATCCATTAGCTAACTATATGAGTCTAGATGTCAATGGTCTCAAGAGATTCTATGATAATAATTTCTTCTTTAGACAACCCATATTCAATAAATCTATATCCTACGAAGAACCTAAGATAAGCAAGACCATGATAAATGATATAAAAATAATAGGATTTAGTAATAGAGTAGAAAGGATAAGTCTAACTCTTCCCGGCCCTCTTACACTGGTTATGAATTCTTTAATAGATGAAGGCTTATACACATCAAAAATAAAGGTAGCAGAAGAATACGTCGAGAAAGTAGTTATTAAAGAAATCACTTACGCTTATAGAGAGGGTGTTAGACACATAGATCTTCACGAACCAGAGCTCGCTTTCTCGAAGATCTCTCCAGAGATCTTAGATCTATATAAGAGAATTGCCGAGAACTTTGGAGGGAACATATGGATCATTATTTACTTCGGCTATGACAGCGACAATATTCAATTACTAAGAAAATTATCCGAGGAAAAGAAAATAATACCTGTCGTAGATCTAGTATCAACAAAACCCTCAATAGATAAAGTTGCTGAGGATCTTAGAGGACTAAGAGAGTATGGACTAGGTATTCTAGACAGTAGAAACACTAAGATAGAAGTCTTAAAAGAATTAAGATCTGTTCTAGAGAAAGTTGAGAAAGAGTCTCGAGATACAGAATACATATACATAACCCATAACTCGAACCTAGAATTCTTACCAGAGAAAATAGCATTCAGAAAAATAAAGTTACTTAGCAGATTAGTCTCTTGATGGTAGATAGGTGCTGATTATAGAGAGATTAAAGAGAAAATTTTTATCAAGTAAAATACTTCTTCCTCGTGTAGCAAAACAAGTTTTTTCATTATTTCTTAGACCTGTGTATAGGATATATGAATGGAAACTCTATAGAGAAATAAGAAATGGTCCTATGCCTAAACATGTCGCAATAATTCCTGATGGTAATAGACGTTGGGCGAGTATGATGGGTCTCGAGAAAAGTTACGGTCATTTATTTGGGTATAATAAAATGAAGGAAGTTCTTGAGTGGCTTAATGATCTAGGGATTAAAGCAATAACTATATATGCTATGTCTTATGAAAATTGTTTATACAGACATCCCGAAGAAAAAAAGAATCTCTATAATTTAATAAATAAAGGTCTAATCGAACTTAATGAGTATGCGAATAAATACAGAGTAAAGGTTAAGGTTTTAGGTAGACTAGATCTTGCTCCAGAAGAAATTATTAAAAACGCTAAGTACATTGAGAAACAAAGCTCTGTTTATAATGATAGAATTCTTAATATATTACTTTGCTATGGAGGAAGACAAGAGATAGTTGATGCGATAAAAAATCTTTATAAAGATGCTGCCAAGGGACATATAGATATTGAAAAACTTAATGAGGAAACATTATCAAAGTATCTGTACACTGGTTTCATGGGGGATCTGCAGGAGCCTGATTTAGTAATTAGAACATCTGGTGAAATTAGAATAAGTAACTTTCTCCTTTGGCAATCTGCTTACTCAGAACTATTCTTCTGCGAGGCACTATGGCCTGAATTTAGAAAAATAGATCTTTATAGAGCAATAAGATCTTTTCAGAGAAGAGAGAGGAGATTTGGTAGATAGAATACTCAAAAAGCTCCTAGATAATTAATTAATATTAATCAATTACCTTCTCTTAAACCACTTATCTAAACCACTACTTTTCGTGGAGGCTTTAACAGCTTTTTCTAATCTCTCAATATGTTTCTCAACTCTATCTCTCGAAAATTCGTACTCCTCAACCAATATCTCTATTATTTTTGACGCTTCAGGTTCTTTCCACTCAAGCCTGTAATCGGACGTGGTGGGAGGGTTAAGAAAGAATTTTTTAATCTCCATGGGATCTATCGGGAACGAGGCTTTGGGAAGAGATTTAAGTGCTTTTTCAAGAGAGCCGTAACTCTTTATTATCTGGAGAGCTGTTTTAGGACCAATACCCTCAACACCATCTGGATTATAATCTGTTCCTATCAATATTCCTATATCAATAAGTTGTTCTCTGGATAAACCCAAGCTTTTCAACAGATCATCTAATACTATAAGCTCAGGTGAGAGCTCCACATAAACATCTTTACCAGGTAACTTTCTTTTACCTGTTATAGTAAGGTTCCTAACCAGCCTAGGCGAACCAAATAGTAAGGAATCGTAGTCTTGACTAGCACTTGCCCAAACATCTCCCTTAGCAGCCATATAGGCTGCCTGAGCCTCACCCTCTGAAGGTGCCTGTACCCATGGAATACCCATGGCATCTAGCAATTTTTTAGATGCATCAACCATATCATTTGTTAATTTAGATGTCGCTTGAGCATATTTTTTCATTGCCTCAATATCTCCTTTCTCCTTAGCCTCCCTGTATTTTTCCTCGGCTTTTTGCTTCTGAATGCTCCTAGATAAAATTTCGCTATACTTGATCTCTGGAGGTTTTCCATCAAATACATATACGGGCTTAATTCCTTCTTCAATTATATTAATTGTTCTATAGAAAAGGCCTGATAAATGACTGGTTACCCTACCCTTACTATCCATTAGAGGGGTTCCATCAGGTTGTCTAATAGCTGATAGGAACTGATATAGGGCATTATAAGCATCTATAGCGATTACTTTACCACTTAATTCTCGTAGATCATATATTTCCTTAATCACTTTCTCGGGGATAATATCTCTTAAATTAACACCCATAGCATGTATCCAATTAAAATAATCGTGTTGTGAAATTAATAAAAAATTTTAGAAAATATGACACTCTACAACTCTTTAATTAAAAACAGGAGTTTTTAAAAATACTTGGTGACAAATCTTTACTCTCAAAGTTCCACTACACGACATATTAATAGAACTCGGCGGAGATATGGGTGAGTTCGCGGGTTTTAAGACAGCTATGAGCTATGGGGACCCTCTAGGAGAACATTTAGCGGTTAGAGAGAGTCTTGCAGTGTTTGATATAAGTCATATGGGCAGGATTCTTGTCGAGGGGGAATCATCTTTTGAGTTACTTAATAAGCTGTTACCAAAGGATCTCTCTAAATCAAAGAATCAAAGAATGTTTGGGCCTACCGCTTTTCTTAACGAGAATGGAGGTTTTAAAGATGATGTTATGCTATATAGATTTAGTGAGAGTAAGTGGTTAATTGTTTGTAACGCTATTAATCGTGATAAAGTTCTTAAGTGGCTAAATGAGTGGATCCAGAAACTATTATATTCAAAGATCGTTGTAAAGGATCTCACTCTAGAAAAGGCTATGATAGCTGTTCAAGGTCCTCAGGCTAAAGATTTTATTACTAAAATAAAAGGTTTAGAAAATAGTTTATCTCTACAACCATTAGAATTCACACCTAATGTCTCTACGGAATACGGTTTAGTTGATATCATTAGCCGTAGTGGATGGACTGGTGAAGATGGTTTTGAGATTATAGGAGATCCATCAGTTATTGGGAGAATACTTAGAAGATTTAAGGAACTAGGTGTGAAATTAGCTGGTTTGATTGCTAGAGATACTCTTCGACTAGAGATGGGGTATGTCTTATATGGAAATGATATCAGTGAAGAAATAAATCCATATGAAGCAAGGTACTGGGTTTTCGATAAAGAGAAGAAAGATTGCGTAGGATGTGAGGTATTAAGAGATCTTGGGAGAAGAGGTGTTTCAAGAATCAGGTTTGGTATTAGAATGAAGAAAGGCTCTAGGCTGATTCCTAGAGCAGGCTACGAGATACTTTATGAAGGAGAGGTTATCGGATATGTTACAAGTGGTGGATACTCACCTTATTTAGAAAGAGGTATAGGCATGGGTTATATAAAATCTTCTCATGCCTTACCAGGCCTTGATGTAGAGATAAGATTCAAAAATAGATCGGATGAAGCAAAAATTCTAGATTTCCCATTGATTAAAAAGTGATCGTTTTTAAAATTAAGTGTTATAAGCCTAGGTAGGTATTATTATAGGTGATTTTATTGAGTAAAGAAGGAGATTTAGTTGTTAAAAATTATAGGATCCCAAGAAATCTTCTCTATACTAAAGAAGATGAGTGGATCAGAATAGAGAATAATATGGCCATTATCGGGATCACAGACTATGCTCAAAAGAAACTTAAGAATATAATTTCAATAGAGCTTCCGGACATAAATAAGAAAGTGTCAAGAGGAGAGGTAATAGCGACGATAGAGAGTGTTAAAGCTGTTGCAGATGTTTATGCACCATTATCAGGCGTTATTGTGGAGGTAAATGAGATATTGAGAGATGCTCCAGAGAAAATAAATCACGATCCCTACGGAGAAGGTTGGATAGCCAAGATCAAGATAGAGACTCAAGACGAAGTAAGTCACCTCTTAAGTCCAGAAGAATATGCCAAGAAAATAGCTGAGTCAGAATAGTACATAGCTTAAGTACAGCTTTCTATCTTGTTCTGTACCAGAGATAATAGTTTTACTCCTAAAAATTAAAGAGGTGTATTAATATAAGTATTATATGGAGCCGCCGTAGCTCAGCTGGTAGAGCGCCGGCCTCGTACGGCTTTTCTGGGAAAGCCGGTGGTCGCGGGTTCAAATCCCGCCGGCGGCTCTAGCAGTTTTCAAAGATCTGGATTAGTGTAAGTCGTAATATTAGTTATATCCCTAGTGTTCTACTATATAATTTAGGTTCGGAATAGTGTCAGAAGAGATTATCGAGAAAGTTAAAAAACTCATTGAAAATGTTACTTCTGGTAAAGCTTATAATGAAATGTTTATTCATCCAGATCCTGATTCATTAGTCGCAGCTTCCTTCATAATTAGATTACTCGGTTCCGCAAATAGAGAGATTGGGATTGTAAGCTATGATGATAGTATAGAGCCTAGTGATAAATCCCTATTAATAGGATTCAGTAAACCTAAGAGAGGTTTTAAAGGATTTTTAATTGGTAGAGATAAAACTCTCTCAATTAGAGAGGACAAATTTATTTTAATTCCTTACAAATATAGTTTTGTAAAGATCTTCTATGAAGCCTCTAAGGAAATCTATAGATTTCCGCGTGAGTTTAGAGAGTTTGCATTGGCATCTTATCTCTATAGTTTATCCCCTAATGAGATGATTCATAATATAGGAGATAGTGAATTAAATGCTAATTTAGACGCTTTTGGATCAGATGTAGCAAAAATTACTTATGGATTAAAATTAATGAGTTTCTACGATGAGAATTATTTAGAGAGTACCCTGTTTTATACTATCGATCCTTATATACCGGGGATTTCCGGAAATAAGGATAAGATTAAAACAGTTTTGGAATCATTAGGTTCAGGTAGAGGAAAAGAATATCTTCAGAGACTCAGCGATTTAATAAATAATATGGCGAAGATCAGTATTTTAAACCTAGGAAATAAGCCCTATTTTGATTCATCACCATTTATAGATCCATACGAAATTATTCGCGCACTAGACTTATTTATCAATAGAGATATAGCTTCTACGGCTATATACATTGCTTCAGGAGTCTCTGGAATAACTTACTTAGCCAATAGATTCCGAGAAAAATTAGATGATTTAATAGATGTAATTAATAAAGTTCTCGGCGAAAAAAAATATGAAGTAATATCTCATAAAATCAATAATCTAAAAATCTCTGAGTTGTACATTAAGACATTCTCTTGCGAATATGATCTGTTATACGAGATATCCATTATATTTAAGGACTTAGGCATAATAAATACTCCTTTAGTTATTAAATGCGGGGATAAGTACCTGTATCCATGGAATAAAGATATTGTTTTTTCCCCAGAAAGTATAGAGAATATCAGAGGCATGTTTCTTGTATTTGACTCGATCAAGAGTCTAGGTGATATCGAGAAATATGTTGAGAGTAGAGATTAGATCAGAGCTACAACTATCAGATAAGAAATTAGCTGAGACTATTCTCAGAAGTCTTGAACCAGATAATATAGATATTCCTCAGGGGATATCATTAAGTGTTAAGGTTGTAGAAGATAAATTAATTATTAATATGAGTTGTGTACCGGAAAAAATTCTATCATGCAGATCTACATTAGATGAGATACTTATGCATATTGACAATATTCTCGATTCATTAAAAAATCTCAGCAAATAGCTATATAGGTCACCTATTATATTCTTATAATATAACTATCTATTATAAGGTAGGTGGTTAGTAATGAGTAAAAAACTTATTCCAACAGCTCTCACAATAGCTGGTGTAGATAGTGGTGGAGGAGCCGGTATTGCAGCAGATCTGAAGACGTTTGCTGCCATAGGCGTTCACGGCCTCGTAGCTGTAACAAGTGTGACTGCTCAGAATACATATGCTGTAATCGGTATCCATGATATTCCTCCTCAGATGGTTGAGCTTCAGATAAGAGCTGTCGCAGATGATATAGGTGTTGATGCGGCCAAAACTGGTATGCTTAGTAATCCTGAGATCGTTAGAACAGTAGCTAGAGTTGTTAAAGAATATAATTTCCCACTAGTAGTGGATCCTGTTATATTTGCTAAGAGTGGAGCCAGATTACTTCTCGAGGAAGCTGTAGAGGTTTTAATTAAGGAGCTACTGCCTGTTGCGCTGATAACAACCCCTAATATCTCTGAGGCGGAGAGATTATCAGGTATGATTATAAGAAATTTGGATGATGCTGAAAAAGCCGCTAAGAAAATATCTGATCTATATGGTGTCAGAGGCGTTATTGTTAAAGGAGGTCATTTAACAGGTAGCGAGAAGAGTATAGATATACTATACTATGAGGGAGTTGTGAAGAAATACAAGACACCGAGGATAGATGGTTGTACTCATGGAACTGGTTGTTCATTCTCCGCGGCTATAACAGGATACTTAGCTAAAGGCTTTAATGTTTTTGATGCTGTGGCTAAGGCTAAGGAGTTTATCTATAATGCCATACTAAGATCATATAAAATAGGTAAAGGACACTGCCCCGTTAATCCCTCAGCTAATGTTGATTTATACGCTGAGATTTATAAAGCACAGAGAGAATTAGAAGACGCTGTGAAAAAACTATTGACGAGAGACGAAGAATTTGTTCATTTAATTCCTGAGGTGCAGACAAATTTTGTTTATTCACCACCAGTTTATTTAGCTAAGAATATTGAGGATGTGGTGGGAATACCTGGTAGAATAGTTAATTATGTGGGTAGAGCCAGAGCCTCTGGCTATCCAATGCCAGGAGCTTCAAGTCATATGGCTAGGGCCGTGCTTACCATAATGAAATATGATCCTTCGATAAGATCAGGAATCAATATAGCTTACTCAAAAGAAATCGAAGATACATTAAGAGAATTAGGTTTTAAAGTCTCGTATTTTGATAGAAGAGAAGAGCCTGAGGAGGTGAAGAAATTAGAAGGAGGAACTACTAGATGGGGGATCTCTGTAGCCGTCGAGAGAATAAAAGATATACCTGACGCAGTTATAGACTACGGAGAGCATGGTAAAGAACCTCTTATAATGATCTTTGGTAAAGATCCTAGTGAAGTAGTTAATAAAGTATTTAGAATACTTGATAAAGCTAAGGAGAAGAAGATCTTTTGATGACATTATGTACAGCTCTATAAGGACACCTATCCCAATATTTAATACAGTATATTGCTTCATAAATTGTTAAGTATCTATTTAATATTTTACAGTAGGCAGCATTAATAATTACATCTCTTCTAATCTCTACATTTTTAATTTCATAGAATTGACAGTCGGATCTATACGAATTAATATCTCTTATTGCAAAGATCTGTGGGTAAAGCCTTGATCTCTCAATCTTCTGAGGCTCTCTTGAAGGACTTTCCTCACTTCTTGATGGTTGAGAACCTTCAGACATTACTTAAGCTCCTTTTTAGTAAAGCTTTATATTTTTCTACTTAAAAGTATTGCCATATATGAAATGAGTCTCCTATTAGGGGTCTCCATAGATCCTATCACTATTCCCTGTGTCTCAACAACCTCTCTGAGTTTACTTTTAACAATATTATATACCACAGCAAGTTTATTAATATTCTTGCCCTTACTTACAATAACGATTTTATCAATACCTTGATTCATTCTAATAATTATCTCGGTTGCATAGGTCAGTGGTTTCTCTCTACCTATGATAATAATAGGATATTTACTCACGAATTTATTGCCTGAGACCACTATGAAATCCTCGCTCATATAAACACATGCCAATATCCTACTATGTTATTTAGCTAATAAATAATCCTTAGATCTTTTTGAAGAATGTGGAGGATTATTTTTAATAACACGGTGATACTTATTTTATTCTTTACGAGATATGTTTAGGTGAGAAATGACGAGACCAAGATTAGCGGTAATAGGCGCAGGCTATTGGGGTAAGAACATAATTAGGGCCATTAAAACATATGAGATTGCTGATATTGAATGTGTTCATGATATAGATATGCAACGTTTAAAAGAGATCTCTTCTTTATATAGTAGCGTTAAGTTATGTTTCGAAATAGATCAGATACTACGTGTAAAGAATATAGATGGTGTAATAATAGCTGTTAACATAGATAAATTGTATAACGTAAGCAAAATAGTTTTAGAGAACGGATTTAATGTCTTTATTGAGAAACCTGTAGCTGAGAGCTTAGACAAAGTCTCTGAATTAAAGAGCCTTGCTGAGAGTAAAAATATTATTGCTGTCCCAGGATTTATACTTAGATTCGATCCTGTAGCAAAATTCTTCAAGAGACTTATTACCCAAGAAAATCTTCATCCTCTATACATAATGATGCAGAGATCAGGTAGAAGAGCGCCTAGGTACAGAGGTAATAGTATTATTCTAGATCTAGGTATTCATGACATAGATCTCTTAAATTATTTATTTAATAGAAATGTCAGAGTAATAGATGCCCTGATAACGAGACTGGGAGATGATGAAAGTTATAATATATACTTAGATTGTGGAAACTGCGTGGCTCATTTAACGGCCGATCCAATACCTAATATTAAGATTAGAAGGATCTATGTTAATTTCGAAGAAGAAGTATCTTACGAAGGAGACTTTGTATCCTCTGAAATACACAAAATAGATTCTAAAGGTGTGAAAGAGATCTTTAGTGTTCGCGAAGAGATCGAGCCTTTAGGGCTCGAGCTTAAAGCTTTTGTTGATAAGATCTCTGGGAAAGATGTCGAGACACCCTCACTTGAAGACGCTGTATATGCACATATGATTATAAAAGAAATATTTTTTAGATCTCGTAGATAATTTAGCTTAGAGAAGATTTAGATATGATACCAGGAGAAACATTTGTTAAAGGAACTAAAAGAGCCTATGCAACATACTTTCTTATAGTCATAAACACAGTAATTTATTTACTAACCTCTTATAATAGCTATTTTCTCCAGATCTCGCAGAAGTATCTTTGGGAATATAGTTTTGTTCCTGTATATTTAACTAGTTTAGATGGTTGGCTGAGAATATTTACATCAATGTTTCTACACGGTTACCCACTACATATATTGTTTAATATGTACTTTCTCTATGTATTTGGTAAAGCCGTAGAGTCATATATAGGAGCACGGAGATATCTTCTCCTATACTTCTTCTCAGGTTTTATAGCATCAATGACACACTCCGCTATGACCTTCTTTAGTGGGGTAGAGAACCTAGGCATACCAGCACTCGGCGCCTCAGGAGCTATAAGCGGTGTAATAGGTTCTTTCCTAGCGCTTTTTCCAGGAACTAGAATGAGTATATGTTTCTTCTTCTTTATAATACCTCTCTGCGGTATTATCTCATCAACATACTTCATAATATTCTGGTTTGCTCTCCAAGTAATCTACGGCTATCTCCAATTAGGAGGTGTAGCTTTCTTTGCTCATGTAGGAGGATTCTTAGCAGGCTTTTTTACAACGGTGCTTCTGGCCAGAGGTGTTAAAGAGACTCTATTTCCAGACTTTTTATATCAGATCACATCCTTCAATTATACAGGTTATCCATGGTATACATATAAACCGAGAGGTCTGGGCACTGTTGCCCGATTCATACTAATAATTTTAACACTTATTGTAGCTATTGGAGAGGTAATCTCTATATATAGTGCAACTACGACAAGCCATGATGTATACTACTTCACATTAAAAGCTGATTTGGCACAGGGTTCATCAATATATTCTTCGGAGGCTATAGTAGTCATTCTTCATAGTCAGGCTACATCGAGTTACTTAGTTGCTCCAATAGCTGATGACATAATACGTATATTATTCAATAGGTTATTTTACGCGGGTTACATCGTTAATCAGTCTCTTAAAAATTATATTGGAACCGTATATTTCAATGGTCTCATTACAATACCTAATCTAAGAGCACCTCCTGTTCAACTTAATTTACTGATGAATGCTTCATATAATAGCAATGGTATACTAGTCAGTGGAGAGGGTCGCGCCACAACAGATCTATTGATATGTAAAGGAAGTTTTTGTGAGATCCAAGGTAAATGGGTATATAATCTATTTACTATAAGTGGCGTAGGGCCTGTATCTATATCAGAGATCATTTATATACCAGCTATACTATCAATTATTGTGACCTTCGCTGCTTTCTTCGTATTGATCCTAAAAATCGATCGAGAAGTTTCTCTCACATAAAGTAATTATTCACGTAAGAAGATTAGCTTCATAGTATCGTATATTGACTAAATAAATGTGCTATCTTTTATAGATCTTTAGAGCCTCACCTCTTCTCAGGATCGTAATACTATGAATATGATCTATTTTACCCATATTAATCTCAGCTCCACATCTAGGGCATCTAATTATTTGATACCTATATTTCAGATCTGATGGAGAAGGTATTGTTCCATACTCGTGGCCTGGTCTATCAAAGACTAAAAGAACATTATTACAATTCTTACAAATGTAGACTATAGCCGTATTAATCAACCTCGTATCTATACTCAGAATATATAATATTATAAAATCTTCTACCAATGATCAATATTATACTCACATAAAGAATCTCTTAATTTAATAGATGTAACATATGATTCAGGTCAAACAGTACATAATTAATAATCTAGTTTTATATTTATAAGCTCCATAACAGATATTTTATGATTAATAAGGTGTTGAAAATGCCTGGAACCATTCCTTTAATAGGAGAACAATTCCCCTCAATGGAAGTAAATACCACTAAAGGACTTCTTAAACTACCAGATACATATAAAGGTAAGTGGCTAGTGCTATTCAGTCACCCAGCTGATTTCACACCGGTATGCACAACAGAGTTTGTAGCTTTTGCTAAGAGATATCAAGACTTTAAAGAACTAAATACTGAGCTCTTGGGCTTAAGTGTAGACTCTAGCTATAGCCATATTAAGTGGATCGAGTGGATAAAAGAGAAATTAGGTGTTGATATACCATTCCCTATAATCGCGGATCCTACAGGAACTGTAGCGTCAAAATTAGGTATGCTACATGCAGAGTCTGCAACTCATACTGTTAGATCTGTATTTATTATAGATCCCAATGGAGTCATTAGAGCAATACTCTATTACCCATCTGAGCTAGGTAGAAACATTGACGAAATCCTTAGAATGATAAAGGCTCTTCAGGTCGCAGACCAATATAAGGCTGCTATGCCTGCTAATTGGCCGAATAATGAATTAATTGGTGAGAGGGTAATTGTTCCACCACCAACCACTAAAGAGGCTGCAGAAGAAAGATTAAAGCAGTACACGTGCTATGACTGGTGGTTCTGCCACAAAGAGGTTCCATCAAAAGAATCCGATATAGCCAGAAGATTCCTTGAGAGAGCCGCCAAAAAACCGTAAACTCGCTAAAGAAAACAGCTATAAATCTCTTAAAAATTATTATTTTTAAATAAATTCTGAGTTTATGTACTCTATTAATTCATTTATATCATCAGAAGTTGCTATTATGATATCAATACTAGTATCGCTTATCCTAAGATTCTTAACTAGATCTCTATTAAGATCTGAGGCTGCCTTATTCGCTTTTATCATTAGTGTCTTCTGATCTATATAATTGCTTTTTCTAACAACTATTCTTATTGGATCCTCAAGTGATAATCTAGGATCTCCTAAGCCCATAACATAATCTACTAAGTTTCCTGCTTTTATTACAAGACTTATAAACCATCCTCTTTTAATACTCTCTTTAATCTCACTACGTAGATCTTTAACACTTTTCTCTGACTCTATTGCTATAATACAATCTCCTTTTTTGGTGACATAGCTTTCTTTTGTGATCTCCAGTGTAGTCTTATGTCTAGCTGTGATATTTGAATGCCCTCTGGCTCTGAAGCTATCTACAAAGATCATTTCTGATCTTGTTTCTTCAATATTTTTCTTAAAACATACTGTAATATTCCCCCATGTTTCACATAATTCATTTCTGCTTCTGTATCGATCCTTAACAAGAGCTTCTTCTCAATAATTCTACCATCTGGTTTTCTAACGATCATTTTCACAATATCTCTTGGCTTAGCCTTTTCGAGACCTACGATGTCAATTGTTTCTGATCCGTCTAATTGAAGATCCTCGTATCCCTCTCCTTCTAAGAATTGTAGTGGTATAATACCCATTCCTATTAAGTTGCTACGGTGGATCCTCTCAAAGCTTTTAGCAATAACAAACTTTATACCGAGTAGCTTGGGTCCTTTTGCAGCCCAGTCTCTTGAACTTCCTGCTCCATAATTTTCACCGGCTATTAAGGTTAATGGAATATTCTGAGATTTATATCTCATGGCTGCATCATATACTGTTAAAATCTCATTTGTTGGACTATATATCGTGTATCCACCAACAATACCTCTGTCTTTGAGGAGGAGATTTCTTAAGCTCTTACTCGCAAAAGTTCCTCTAACCATGACCTCATGATTTCCTCTTCTAGCACCATAGTTATTGAATTCCGAAGGCTTAACTCCTCGGGATATTAAATATTGGCCTGCTGGACTTTTCGGATCTATTGCTCCTGCTGGAGATATGTGATCTGTTGTTATTGAATCTCCTAATAATAGTAAGATCCTAGCTCCTTTAATATCGCTAATCCCAGGTATTTTATCAGGATCAAAATCTTCGAAGAACGGTGGTTTCCTTATGTACGTACTAGATTCATCCCATTCATAAACCGCTCCTGTAGGAGCTTCAAGTTTTTTCCACTCTTCTGGAGCCTCCTCATCTATTTTAGAGTATTTGCTTAGAAATACTTCTCGAGTAATATATTTATTCATTACTTCGTTGATCTCTTCTCTTGAAGGCCATATATCTCTGAGATAAACAGGTTTATCTTCGCTATCATATCCTATGGGTTCTTTAGACAAATCCTTCATTATATTTCCTGCTATGGCATACGCAACAACCATTATCGGAGACATTAAATAGTTAGATCTTATGTCTGGATGAACGCGACCTTCAAAGTTTCTGTTCCCAGACAGTACAGCTACGCCTACGATCCCGTCCTCAACTAGTGCCTTACTTATCCCTTCAGGTAATGGACCCGAATTACCTATACATGTAGTGCATCCGTAGCCTACCACGTAAAAACCCAGCTTCTCTAAATAATTTAATAAACCTGATCTCTCGAGATACTCGGTGACTACTCTAGATCCAGGTGCCAAGCTTGTCTTAACATGTGGTGGAACCCTGAGACCTCTCTCTACAGCTTTTTTAGCTAGTAGTCCTGCACCAACCATTACTTCGGGGTTACTAGTATTAGTACAACTTGTTATCGCAGCAATAAATATATCGCCGTCTCTTACCTCATGCTCAAAATTATTTATCAGAATCTTCTTAGACAATATATGCGAACTAACTAAACCTTTCTTTTTATTTCTCTCTTCTATATGCTTGAGTATAGTTGCTGGCGCCTCCGATAATCTTCTTTTTTCCCAAGGTAGTGAGGGGCCTGCTACAATAGGTTCTACTTCTCCTAGATCTAGTTGAATAACTCGTGTATACTCTATATCTCCCTCCTTAGGCACTCCAAAAATCTCTTGTGCTTTAAAATATCTCTCGACTAATCTAATTAGATGACTGGATCTGCCAGTAAGCTCTAGATATCTGAGCGTCTCTTCATCGACTGGGAATAATCCTATCGTTGAACCATACTCAGGAGCCATGTTAGCTATGGTAGCTCTTGTAGGAATATCTAATCTCTTAACTCCCTCTCCAAAGAATTCAACAAATTTACCAACGACATCGTGTTTTCTTAAAAGCTCCGTTACGTGAAGAACTATATCTGTAGCCGTAACACCCGGCTTAGGTTCACCTATAACATATACCCCAATCACCTGTGGGGTCGGTAGAATAACAGGCTCTCCTAAGAGAGCCGCCTCAGCTTCTATCCCACCAACACCCCAACCCAACACACCTAATCCATTAATCATCGTTGTATGAGAATCAGTGCCTACTAAAGTATCGAAGTATGCAACTAATCCCTCATCTGTTTCAGCAGTCATGACAACTTTAGCTAAGTACTCAAGATTTATTTGATGTATAATACCTATCCCAGGTGGAAAGATCCGAAGGTTTCTAAAAGCATTTTGAGCCCATTTTAAGAATCTATATCTCTCAGCATTTCTCTCCATCTCAGCTCTGATATTTAGTCTCAGAGCCTCAGGAGAACCCCAGTAATCAACCTGTACCGAGTGATCAATTATTAAATCAACTGGGACAAGAGGATTAATTATGCTTGGATCCTTACCTAATTTCATAACAACGTCTCTCATAGCCGCCAGATCAGCTATGGCGGGAATACCAGTGTAATCTTGCATGATAACTCTAGCTACTTTGAAAGGTATGTCTTTGATCACAGGGGTATTTCTATCCCAATTAGCAACATGCTCGATATCTTCCCATGTGACTGTTAATTCATCATAGTTTCTAATCAGAGACTCTAAAATGATTCTTATGCTTATAGGCAGTCTCGATATTTTATCAAATCCCTTTGAAGCTAATCTAGGAAGTGAATAGTATTTGTATCTAGTGCCATTGATAATTAACTCATCAACTATATCCTTAACAAGATCTTTTCTAGTTGAAAACTCTTTACTCAATTTAATTCATCCATTATATGAATACATCATATAAATTAATAAAAAAGATTAAGATAATGTGATAATACTCTTAAACCACTTATCCCCATATATAAAACATTTAAAATTACGGAGCGTGTCATTATACTCGATAATTTTGTTATCTTGAGAATAAATAGTTAATGATAAAGATACCAAAATATATTCCGAGGAATTACTTTCGTTGAGACATATAATTTTATCTAGATAGGCTTCATCGTAGCCGTAATTAATTATTAGGAAATAAGTTTTCTGAGTAGAGTAATTAATGAATTTATACACAACTATATTATACGTGTATACGGAGTAATTATTAACTGATCCCATTTGAGAGAGCTCCGATACAAAGAAAGCGCTTGCACCAGCCAATATAGCGAGTAAAATTATTGATATGATCAGATTATTCAAATATCTCCCTCAATTGAAAGAGAGGTTTTTAAAATGTTTTTGATAAATAGAAGGTTAAACACAATATTAGTAGGCTGTTTAGAGGAGGTGAGTTATATGAAGTTCATGGTTATGATAACCGGTGCTTCTGGGACAATTTATGGGCTAAGATTAATAGAGGTATTAAATAGATCAGGTTATTATGTCGAGACGATCTATAGTGAAGAGAGTATTTTAGTCTCTGATCTTGAATGTCTGAATAGAGAAGACTTTAAAAGATTCCTTAGTAAATACTCTAAGAAGCATTATAAGAGTAATGAAATAGAAGCTCCCCCTAGCTCAAGTAGCTATCTTTATGATTTCGAGGGATTTATTGTTGCTCCAGCATCTCTTAATACAATAGCTAAGGCTGCACATGGTATTACTGATAACTTAATCAACAGAGTTATTGCAAATGCTCTTAGACTAAGAAAGAAAGTTGTATTTCTCGTTAGAGAAACGCCTCTAGGCGTTATAGAGCTAAAGAATCTTCTCATACTAGCTGAGGCAGGAGCTTATATAGTTCCTGCTTCACCAGGTTTCTATCATAATCCTAGTAGTATAATGGATCTGGTAGATTTTATAGTAGGTAAAATACTTGATCTATTTATTATAAAACATGATCTCTATAAGAGGTGGGAGGGATTCAGTAGAGGTCGAGATCTTTGCCGTAGTGCTTTTTCAGATGATCTCTTAGTCTCCTAGCCTCTCTCTCCTCCTGATCTAACTCTCTGAACATATCACCAGATGTTTTCTTCTTTTCTCTCTCAATCGCATACAAACATCTGTTCCCTGGCAACAAATATCTCTTCTCGCAGAATGCATACTGACATGCCCCTGCTATGCACTGATCCCCGACCCAATTGCAGAAGGCGATTATCTTGGTTCCTGCTCCTGCTCCGATGGTTTTATATGTTAATGCTCTCTTAGCACACCTGAAGTATGGGCACAGAGGATTGCAGTATATCCCAATGGGTTTAGGTTCTATCTCGCCTTCTCTTATATGAACTCTCTCTGCTACCTCTCTATGCGGTCTTCCTCTATCTGAAAAATCTCTTCTAGGATCTCTTCTAGGGACGTCAAGGGATTTGTCTCTCTCATCTCTTTTACTCAAAGCGATCTCCTCTAAAACTTGATCCATCCAAATGAAACATATCTAATACTATCTCCTTCAACAATTGCAAAAACCATTGTTTTTCTAACGCTATGACTCAGTCTACCGACTCTAACAATGTGTATGGGATTAATATATTCTTCGTATCTATAGACCTGAACGAGATATGGAGCATGCTCAAGCCCAGGCCCTTTTTCGTATACTGCGAAATCAACACCGTATTTCATGCCAGATCTCACAACAAACCCTTTGTCTCTTAGATCTCTATAAACTATATAGACCTCTTTAAATCTTGGGTCTTGCTCTAAAGCATATTCAATAAGTTTATCACATGAAACCTCGTGAGAACCTATCTTAGGTCTAGCTAAGCTCTTCTCGCAGAGATAAACTGTTTCGAGAAGAGATAATTCTAATGGACCCTTATACCTCTCCCCAGGCTTAGGTTTTTTAATACCAAATGGTTTTCCTATAAAGTGTTTAGAGTATAGAGTATTCACAGCTTCTTCATCAAAAATTAATGCTTTACCTCCTATAACAATTACCTCATTGCTACTCATGATTTTTCTCTGTAATAATATACTTGAAATTAATAATATATTTCTCAATAACTATAAGTAGGTGCGTAAATTGGGGGTTTTAGACCAGTTAAGTAGTGAAATATCTGATATAGTTGGGTTAGTCAAAGATTCTGTCTTAATGATTATTTACGAGAAAATAGATATACTAGACATAATTGGTTTAACTCAACCTGTTAAGGGCGTAGGTTCAGGATTCGTTATAGGAGAGAAATTGGCTGTGACTAATGCTCACGTTGTCGGTGATGCTAAAAGCATTAAGATAGTCTATCCAGATGGTGAGCAAGGAGTCGGAAACGTAATTGCGAGAGACCCTACGAGAGACTTAGCGCTTGTAGCAATAGATAGAAGAGATATTAAACCTATTAAAATGGGCGACTCAGATAAACTAAGGGCAGGAGAATTTGTTTTAGCAATAGGTTCTCCTCTAGGTCTACCAGGTCCCTCGGTATCTCTGGGAGTAGTAAGCGCGTTGGGGAGAACTATAGTAGGCGGTCAAGGAGAAATTGTTTTAGAAGATCTGATTCAAACAGACGCAGCAATTAATCCTGGAAATAGTGGTGGACCCCTAGTTAATTTGGCTGGGGAAGCGGTGGGAATAGCCACTGCTATAATACCCTATGCACAAGGTATCGGTTTCGCTATCCCCATAAATCACGTGAAGAGATTTGTTCATATAATATCTGTATTCGGTAGACCTGTTAGAGCATGGATCGGTGTATACGTGGCTCAATTAACTCCTGAAACGGCTAAGAGCATGAGACTAAATATCAGGAAAGGCGTTGTAGTGGTGAGAGTTCTTCCTGGCACACCTGCTTATGCGAAAGGTATCAGAAACGGGGATATAATAATTAAGGCAGGAGATATTGAGACAGCTACACCAATAGATCTTAGAAGAGCTATAGAAGATAATATAGATAAAGGAGAGATAGAGCTAGAGATCATAAGAAGAGGGGATAGATACAGAATAATTGTGCCAATATACATAGAAGAACTCTGAAACAATACTCTTAAAATAAATGAGTATTAAAGATATTAGTAGGGGCCCGTAGTCTAGCCTGGTTAGGACGCCGCCCTCACACGGCGGAGGTCCGGGGTTCAAGTCCCCGCGGGCCCATTAATACAATAATATAAAACCCCCACATATTTTGGGAATGTTTTACCGATTCTTGATCATCTCTTTATTGACGCATATGTGTATACTTCACTAATTTATTTATTTGATCCGCTTTTTGTTTATATTATCACAAAACGTGATCTAGATCATTTTTTCAAAGAGCATATATAAATGTGAACATAATAAATATATAATCTAGACTTTTGAGGTGACCTCATTTTGAGAAGTATGCTCATTATTAGGATAATAATGGGAATAGCACTAATACTTGTATTAATGATTTCCACTAATTCAATAAATACTTCATATAAGGATGATCATATGAACTCTCAGAGAATCTTACACGATAATAGCATTATGTTTATAGGAAGTGATAAATTTGTTTCATTTAGCGACACAGAGGTTCATTTCTACCTCGATAAAACGATTATATACGAAGATCCGAGAGACAGTATTAAGGCTACTATTTGTTGGAAGAATCTACCGCCCCCATTACAGGATATGTTCCTATACTACAAATTCTATATAGTTGAGATAAACTCTAGAATAGTAATTACTGAGAAAATTATTTTCGCAAATTATATAAACTCATCCTATGGCTGCCTAGATCTAGATATTCATTACTTAATGAATCTATATGATATAAACTACATAATTGTCTCCGGAACATGGGTCGCTGTAATAGATACATTTGCTGGATCCATAGCCTCAGTAGAGAGATACAATGTTCAAGTTATTGATAAATACAGCATCGCTGATATTATTGATGTGAGCTATAACTCTACCCAAGACACTGTTATAGTAAGATTCTCTAAGGATCTATCTAATGCGCTTTTACTGTACAGAATCATTACATATGATATTAATAAGAGTGTAATAAGATCTGTTGGAGAAAAACCCTTCTGGGCTCCACTATGGTTCAACGGATCGTTTGTCTCCTTAGATATTCCTGGAGACCCAGATCCTAGAGAATATCAAGTAGAAGCTTACCTCCAGAAAAGAGGGATCAAAAATTACACATTCTATATCGAAGTAAGCAGTAATCAATTCACGAATACCACCACAATTATTACGACAGAAACCTTAACGAATACTATATCCACACTTACTTTAACTGCAACAGATACTATGACTAAAACAATTTATAAAACAACTACTGTATTTTTAAATACCACAATAACATTGACAGAAATACTTAACACATACTCACTTATAACAACAACTCATTACCTCATTAAAAGATCAACCGAGACATTAATAACGATACTCAATAATACACTAACATCATTCACAACATTGATATACACAGCAATTCTAAATCTAATCACGTTAATAACTAAAAGAGATATTCGCACATTGACTATTCCAGAAACCTTAACTCATAAAACTACTATACCAATTGAGAGAACCATTACACAAGTGAGCATTAGCATCCACAGAGAAACGACAGAGATTCATGAAAGTAATATTATGCCTATAATAGGTATTTCTCCAATACTAGTTCTACTAGGAATAGCAATGGGTCTATTGATTATGAAGAAATATAGGAAATAATAGGAAATAATTGATTATGATTTTATCTCTTAAATAATTTTAATGAATCTATTCTTTTTTAAAGAAATGATCCAGAAATACAACATGTTTTATTCCACTTATGTATTTGAATATTTCTCCAGAAATTAGAGACTTTGCTAACTGAAGATCTTCTGCGTATAGTACCTCTTCCGGTGTATCTATCTCTACTTTAGCCTCCTCCTTAAATATTCTAACAATAACTTTATCCTCCGGCAAATTTCTCATTCTCCTCAATACTAGGTACTTAACTCTCTCGATATCGTCATCAATTTTCTTTACTATCTTGTATTTAAACACTAAAGTTTTTCCGGCTAAGGGGTGGTTAAAGTCTACAACAACTCTGCCACCAGAGATACTTCTCACTACACCAACCGCGTTTCCTATCTCAATTACTTTACCAATCTCAGGCACAATATTTTGTCTAACTAATTCTCTTAGACTAAAGATCTTTATTTTATTAGGATCTCTCTCACCATAGGCTTTAGAAGGCTCTATATCCACTTCTTTTTCGACGCCAATCTCAGAACTCATTAATGCTTCTTCGAATCCTTTTACATATCTACCTTCGCCAATAATCACTAGACGAGGTCTGTAGATCTCTCCCTCTTTATATATCCCCTTCTCTTTAGCTACATTCTCAATTGTTGTTTCTATGAGCTCATTAGTCTCTTTTATGTATAGCGAGTAGTCTACTAAGATAAAATCTCCTTCTCTAAGAGCCATAGTTTTATTTATCACCTCAGTAAAATTATTTTGAGAGCTTTAAAGAAATTTTTAATTAGTCATGGCTCCAAACTCAATCCTTAGATAAATAGGATGCTCTGAATAATTGTTTATGGAGTTAGTATGGAAAAGAATCTTATGCAGGAAATAGGTGAGAGATTAAGAAAATACATAATGAATATGGCACTAACTTTAGAAGTAGCTAAAAAGAATTTCACCGGCGATA
This sequence comes from Sulfolobales archaeon, assembly GCA_049976205.1. Lineage (GTDB taxonomy): Archaea > Thermoproteota > Thermoprotei_A > Sulfolobales > AG1 > WYEN01. The sequence goes on from JBMFIR010000001.1 coordinate 99,216, forward strand.
AGAGAGCTAGAGAAGTATTAGATGAAGTTGAGAGATATTATCAAGACGCGAAGTATTACTATGACAAAGGAGATTATGTTACAGGGTTAGTAGCGATTTCATACGCTGAGGGTTTATTAGATGCTCTTAAAGCACTTGGTTATACATATTTTGATTGGAGGAGATTATTTGAGGAGAAAAAAGTTTTTGTTGGGGGAACATTCGATATTATTCATCCAGGTCATATATATCTTCTGAGAGAAGCTTCTAGGTTAGGTAAGGTTTATGTGGTTGTTTCTAGAGATATTAATGCGACACGTTATAAAGGTAGAGAACCTGTGAATCCTGAAAATTGGAGGTTGGAAATTATATCATCTATAAGATATGTCTACAAATCATATTTAGGAGATCCTGAGGATCCTCTAAAGATGGTTGAGATGATTAAGCCTGATATTATTTTACTAGGACCTGATCAAATATTTAGAGAAGAGGATCTTAGGAGAGAACTTAGGCAAAGAGGTTTAGAGAGTGTAGAGATTATTAGATTACCCGAGAGATTACCAGATTACTCATCACTCGGAGTTATTAGAAAAATACTAGACAGATACTGTATTAAGCAGGATCAGTGCACTAATACTCACAAATAATTGTTTATTGTTTTTTAATATTCATATATTAACACATTTATTATTTAAGAGACCTAGTTCTCTGAGATACTCCTCCTCCGTAAAGTATAGTTCTGCTGGGACTACTAAGATCTGAGGATATCTATTTGGTGGATTCATTATCAAATAATTAGCTTCTCCACCACATAACAATATATCACTCCCTATACTTACGGCTAAAACCAGATTCCTCGACGAGAATACTCTCCCCTTAAATTTTTCCTCTAGTGTAAGTAGTATCTCAATAGCCTCTCTAACACTCATAAAAACATTCTTTTCAGTATCTATATCTAAAAGAAATACTGTATGTAGATTCCTCGCGAGATTCTCTCTTAAAATTAGATACGGATACTCGCTTAATATATTGTCACGCGAAAAGGTTATTGTAGCTATTTTCCCAAGTCTATATATCATGAGACCTGAAGCTGCTAAAGCCACAGAAACAGAGTTGATCCCTGGGATATATCTGTATCTGTATCCCTCGCGAATTACTCTAGAGACTATTGATATATGAGTTGTTGCTATTAGAGGATCTCCCCATGATCCCAAACAAGTATTCTTTCCTTCTCTGAGACTCTTTAAGATAATTTCACCACTTAGATCCTCAAGATCTCTTCTAGTTAATCTTATAGCTTTACGACCTATCAGCTTCTCAATTTCTAAAATATTTTCCTCGGGAGATATTGAGGTGTATTCTTCGTAGAAGAATATCTCGCATTCTTCAGAGAGAATTTCTAGTGCTTGAGAAGTTAGGTGCTTTGGTGTTGGTCCTAGACCTATTAGATAGAAAGTAGGTTTTCTCATATTTATTCATCTAGAGAGTAATTATTTCTACGGAAAGATCTTTTATATTCAGGATCGCGAGAGATGCTTTACCACTTAATTTTCCATATAATTCACCAGGATTCAAAAGGAGTGTGTCTCGAATTATCCTAGAATCTATTATGTGAGTGTGTCCATAGAGAACTGCATCGTATTTACCTGATGATGCTAAGGCCTCAGCAAATTCTCTTGTTTCTTCTATAGATCCTTTCCCATGAATCATAAGAATCTTCTTACCCTCAATAATTAATTGGTGGGGTGGCTCATGGATCTCAGAATTATTATGTGAAGCAATTCTCATCATACCAAGTTTATCACCATCGTTATTTCCCAAAACAGCTATCACCCTAAAACCATTAGACACAAATCTCAATAGAGTAAATGGGGACACAAAATCTCCTAAGTGAAGTATTGTTTTAATATCTCTTTTCTTCAGTATCTCTATGGCTTTAATAACATTATCAAGATTATCATGAGAATCACTTAAAACAGCCACAAACTCCGATCCGACATCAACAAAGCTACTCATTCACCAACCCCATAGAATATGTTAGAGAAAACTTATAATATGAAGAGAAAATTTAATAAACCAATCATAACAATATTTACTAGGAGCCGGGGTCGCCTAGCCTGGTAGGGCGCCGGCCTGCTAAGCCGGTGGGGGAAACCCCGCGCGGGTTCAAATCCCGCCCCCGGCGCCATCACGTTTATCTCTCATGAAGACTCAGATACTTTAGCTCCGAAACTGTGTCATTAGCGTATTAATATGTTTATTTCTTTAAGATAATAAGTTTAGAAGTGTTATCGAGTCCCCGACCTCACCAGAATCTTTGTGTAATTTTATGAATAGTGCTATAATTCTTTAGAAGATTGATAAAAAATGAGCATTTAATCACATAGATCTAGGAGTAATGTAGGCATAAAATATTCTCAATGTTATAAAACCTTAATCCTTCTCGCTATAATTAAGACAGCTGATACAACTAATAATACTAAGGCTATGGATGTGATGAGAGTGTTTATATTCAGACTCTCATTGGAGTCAGCTTTCGTAGTTGCCATAGTTCGAGTTTCAGTCTTCGTAGGCTCTGGACTTAATGTTTCAAGTGTCGGAATAGGCGCAGGTGGTATATAGGCGTTAAAAACTATTACTAATGGTACTTCGCAATATTTCATCTCATCTCTAGTCCACTTAACCAATTCTTCTATTACCTCCCCGCTAGGTGGTTTAGCCGCTAAGGATAGTCCCACCACGAGATCTAAGCTAGCACCCAGCAACCCCCCTCTAATAACCTCTTAATAGTATCTGGTGCATTCTCCTTTACTTTTCTAACAGCTCTCCTTAGAGCATAACCTGCTCCTATAACCTTATCAGGGTCTAGAGTGGTATAGACCTCCCATATTATAACCCTCGAAATATTATATTCTCTTAGAATATGTGATACAGTCTCAAGTGATTCCCTAATCTTAGCTAGCTTAATGCCCTTATCTCTTAATTCTACACCACCAAGATACATGTATATACCTAGCACCTTAGGATCCCATTCAAAATAGTACCTGAAATTTAGTCTTCCAACCCATCCAAAACTTCTAACACCAGCTCTCTCGAATTCTTCCTCAATGTTATCTGCCGTAGCGATTCTTTCTGCACTAAGCTTAGCAATGCTCTCTAGATCACCAGGTCTATACCATGAGGGTGGACCAACGTATCTGCTAATATTATATTTCTCTAAAATCACATTAAACCACGAAGCTTTAGACTCCTCTAGGTATATATAGTTTAGACCACAGTATCTTATAATTATGTCTGGTTCTCTTAGAACACGCCACACTATAGTAATATTCATATCATGAACTTTAATCGTTTTAATAATATAGCTATCATCGATATTATCAGCTAAGATAATGCCTCATACCATTCACCCCCACTGCAAGGTACTACATCTAGAATAGATAATAATACTGTTAGAGTTAGGATTAAAGTAATTATACTAAGATACCTCAAGATTAGTAACCAATATTTTTTAGAAAATTTAAAATTTTAGGAAGAGAGTATCTTATTGAAAACTAGCTAAACTTTTTCCAGCTACAGCTAACCCAGATAAGCTCTCTTCGACTATCAAGAGCGTATTATGCCGTGGCTATACCATCATTAAGTTCTCACATTAAAAGTGAATCCTCAAGATGTTTAGATTAAGCGCTTTGACGGATCTAATAGCACATTGGTGTCCACCTATATGGGATCTCAGTGAAAATCGAGCGAGAGAGGTTTCGGGGGAGAGCTAAGTGGCAATAAGGAATAATTCAGCACGAGGTCTCTTGGCACATGATATAGTTTAAAATTTGAACTTACTGACTACGTATTACGTTAACTATTTTTTCGATCCATATAGATTCGAAAACCTGAAACGTACATGATCAGGTACGCTAATCTGTTGGAGAAAATCTTCACGTAGATTCAAGCTCTGCTCCGTGTCCATATGATTTAAATTAAATGAATCATGTATCTCGATCCTTATCTTGATTTAGTATATTAAAACTTTAAAGGAGTGTTTCAATATTATATGTGGTGTGCCGCGGTAGTATAGCCCGGACAAGTATGCGGGCCTCTCGAGCCCGTGTCGCTGGGGAAGCGCGGGAGACCCGGGTTCAAATCCCGGCCGCGGCATGCGTGTCTTGCCTATCAAGATAATAAAAACCAAATTATGTTGCCTACTGTTGGACACTCTCGTGTTTAGTATTTTATATGTTTGTTTTTATACCTTTTTGTTATAATGATCCTCTTGCTGATACCATATATGGTTTTTATCAGGTATTTATTGGTAATACGTAGTACTAAACGATCTTTTATATTAGATTAGTAAATCTTCTCTTTATTATCTTCTAATCTATGATATATGGATACTTATGGATTACTCTTCATTTGATGATATAAAGATCAATAGAAGAGATTTGGGGGGTATTGAAGATATTAAAGAATTAAAGATAGCTGTTCCTCACATGAGGATTGTCCCAAGATCAAAGCGAGATAATATTAATAGAGTTATTGAATTAATTAAGGAGTCTAAGAAAGATCATGATCCTCACATATTTCTTATTCCGAGCTGGTTTATTGCAGGACCTATAATAGAGTACCCAGGGATTAATCAAAATACGTTAAGGAAATTTGCTGAAAAAATACCTGGTCCACTAGTTAGTATATTAATTGATATCGCGAGGAAGAACAGTATATACTTATTAACAGGATCTTTGTTAGAGAGAGCCGGTCCACGGCTTTATATCTCATCATTGTTTATCTCACCTTTTAAGGAAGAGGGTGTGGTGTTTAAATACCGAAAACTTAATTTAACTAATAATGAGAATATTTATATAGCTCCTGGAAAAGATCTTGGAATATTTGATTTTGATACTATCAGACTCGGTGTGCTACTCGAAGAAGACATATATGCTCCAGAGATACCTAGGATCCTAGCGCTGAGCGATACAGATCTTATAGTCTCGTTCAATAAACTCAGTAAGAGTTTTGTAAATATTAGACACATCGTTATGACAAGAGCAATCGAGAACAAGACTTTACTCATAAATGTGGGAGGAATACTTGAGTTGAGTAATAAAGAGGTTATAGATATCAAAACAATGATTGTTAAAGGAGATGGTGAGATAGTTGGTGAAAGTAAAGATTCTTCTGAAGAAGAAATTTTTTACGCATCTCTAAAAATAAGAAGTTCTAAGAAAAGATCTCGTAAAACTGAGGTAGATCTTCTTAAGAGGATAATTAGTTATGCTCGAAAAAAGAGGATCATCTCTTAGATATCTAAATATATTTTCTTGAGAGCGCCTCTCCTAGAGTTTCCCTCATTAACATCATTCAAAAAATTTTCATCATATATATATTCCTCTGAGGATTTCTTATTGGATAATCTATTTAATTCCTTAACTAGCAACATCCTTAAAGCAGTTCTTATAAATTCACTACGAGATGTATAAAATCCTTCTTTTACTAATTTATCTATATCCTCTAAATATGTTCTGGGGATCTTAACCGAGACTATTCTCATTAAAGCCCTTTTACAATAGCTGATGAGTAAAGAGATTATAAATCTTACGTTTAAGTATCTACTTAAACCATAGACTATTGATCCACGGGGATTATAGAAGAACTCATATGCGGGGGAGAGATCTTTACGATAACGGGATAAGGTTTTGAAGCCGATGCAACAATAGCTTCACCAACCTCTAGCAATGGTATTGCTTCATCTAGCTCCTTTGGGATGTATAGCGCGTCTCTCAGTATTTTTCGATCAGCTTCGGATCTTATGCTGTGAATAATTTTGGTATTAGTATTCTTTAAAATATCATCACCAACATAGCTAGGCGACTGCGTAACCATTACTAAACCGATATTATATTTACGGATCTCTGCTAAAGCGTCTCTAGCCACAGACGAACCCTCTGATCTCTTGAATATATGGTGAGCTTCATCAACAACCACTAGAGTCTTAGGACTATTCTCCTTGCTCCTATTATTATTTAAAGCAATTGTTTTTAGTATTAATAGTGACGCTAGAGATCTCATGGATGTTCTATCTAGTCTAGATAGATTCACTGAAATAATTTCTTTGAAGCCTTCAACAAAAATCTTTCTTAGATCACTACCATCGTCATAGACTTCATCGTGATCTATTAATTGCTCGATTCTTCTCATTAAAGAGAGTTTTGTTTCAGGAACCCATCTAGCGTCTTCAGGAAACATACTTATCTCATCATATAATCTTCTGAAGGAGAATTCATGGCTTCTTAATCTACTTAATACCTTACTTAAGACATAGCTCTGAGCCGGTGTTAAATCAAACACTGTTTCAAAAATTTCTGAGACTAGACTAGATTCTTTAAATATATCTAACCTCTCTAGAGTACTTAGATACTTAACTTCTATCTCTTTTAAATAAGGAGATCTTATGATCTCTTTATACTCGCCGTGCCAATCAATCACGTATACCCTAAATCCTTTTAAAAAAGCTCGATAAGCAATTGTTGCAGCTGTTGTCGTTTTTCCAGAACCTGTTGAACCAAATATCGCAATATGTCTAACGAGATCTTTTATAGGTATCGCGTATCTACTCTTGATCTTGGTTTTTGATGTTTCTCCCAGATAAACACCTTCTTCATTACTGAAATCTTTTAATGAGTAATTTATCTCTCTGATATCAATTGTGTCTGCGAATAATGTATGTGACTCAGGTAATTCTCCGTTCTGAATATTTCTTAGAGAAATAATCTCTTGTACATCTTTCTTCTTTAACTTCTTAGTTTTTATAAGTCCTCTACTTAGAGTCTCGAGTGATGCTGCTAATAATTCACAAATTGAGTGAACCTTAATATCTCTATCTACACATAGAATATATGTTCCTCCATAATATCTTCTCACCAGAGTAACTATATAGAATATAGATGATCTAGGTAACCTATTTCTCACAGTATCTATAAAAGATCTCATGATATCCGGATCTAATTCATCGTCTTTACTATTACTTCTTCTCCTAATGAGCTCATAACCACATACGTAAAGATTTTTTTCTTCGATAATGTGGAGATCTTCACCTGGGTCTAGATCTGTATATGTAGTGCTCTTTTTGTTTCTTTCCTTGTTTATGATTTTACCTGAGAGGAAACTGAGCATTTCGACCCCTCCTTAGAGAACCTTACTTGTATTAGCTATCTTAGTAATGTATCGATCTAATTCTTCTATTTCTTTAGCGTCAATGTTGAGAGATCCTATGAATTTTGATAATTCAGGATAGTTTCTGAGTTCTTTCTTTACTCTATTAAGATGATTCTTACTTATTGAAAAAGCTCTGCTCAAGACCTCGTTGCTAGCAAAACCATTTCCAGACACCTTAAGGAGCATATATGAGATTAAGAGCCTGGTTCTGAAAGTTCTTGAGGAAAGTTTAGGAAATAGAGAAGTATAATCATAGATCTTTTTAAGAGATGGAGAAATATCAAACATTTTCTCTAGTAAGACATCTCTATTATGTCTAAATACACGACCTGTATAGACACCAGAATTCAAAGCTTCGAGAGAGCTAATATTTATATCGAGCCCTCTTCGAAGATTCCATGAACCAAATAATTTGTTGTACATACGAAGTATTCTTCCAGGTTTATCATTGATCTTCTTATAATCCTTTTTCTCTCTAGGTTTATCTTCTGCGATTCTATCATTAGAATTTCGATAAGTATAATAAATCTGGTCTATAACTAAGCCACAAGATGAGCACACGACCTCTCCTCTGAACTCGTCCCAGATCACCTCAGTGGAGCCACATACAGGACATCTATACATGCACTTCGCCCGTAAATAGTCATCGTAGAGAATATACTTTAGCTACTGTGCATAGAGATGTAAGTAGAGACTGAGAGGTGCCCGAAAATAATCTTTATTTATAACTTCAGGTGAAAATAAAAAACATCTAAGACAACTTCTAGCCTAAACCTGAATAGTAGAAGCGGATACTCGCTACAAATATTTCATTGAAGGCATAAAATATATAGGACGAGATATATATCGTCGCAATATAATTACTTGCACAGATGATTCATCTAGTTAAGTATCTAGCTACTAAAGTCTTCATTTTCTCAGGATCATATTCCCAATCAGGAGGTAGTTTTCCTATCTTCTTATAGTATTTTGCTAAGCTAATAATCTTAGACTCAATCTCAATAAGACCTCTCTTACTATGATAATCCTTTGGGAACTCGCTTAAGTGTCTCCTCAGATTAACTGCTCTCTTTATTAGATTAAATAGGTCCTCGGGGATCTCTGGAGCTAGGCCATGTTTCTCGAGGACTTGAGTTATCTTCATTCCTATAACTGATTTTAGTAGAGGTATACCGTATTGATCTCTCAAGATAATACCGATCATGGAAGGCGAATAACCCATCTTAGCTAATTCAACAACTAATGTCTCAATCTCCTCAGGACTCATTTTAACCCATTTAGGAGGCCCTGATCTCACTGGTCTAGTCTGATGAGACTGTCCCTTGTCTCTTCTCTTACCAGCCAAATTGATTGCCCATGAGAATAATGTTTCCAGTGTTTTTAAGCATTAAGATAAATTAAGAACCTGCTTAAAGCACTAGTATATCGATACATGTTAATAGAAGATATATTTCTAAATATATTTTAGCGAGATCCACTTAATAGGTTAAGGAGAATTAGAAATGAGTAATAAGAAGAATGAGATAATTATATCGGTTTCTCATGAAGAAGATATTGACGGAATAGCCTCAGCCTCAATAATCCTTAGATTCCTAGGTGTTGACTACTTATTCCTAACGAATTATCACTTTAATAAATGGAGATATTTTGTAGAGACAGTAAAAAGATTATGCTATAGATTCGGAAAGGAGAGTACTAGGGTGAAAATGTATATCACAGATCTTAACTTGAAGCCATTTATGATTAGATCCTTAGATAATAATCTCAGTAATTGTTCTTTGAAGGAGGTTTATTGGATAGATCATCATAAATGGGATAGTGAAAGTATAGATCTAGTAAACTCACTAAACTATTTCATTATTTATGGAGATAAGAATTTTAGTGCTACGGAGAATCTGGTTAACTATCTTAATGTTTCGAAAGATCCTGTAGCCAATATTCTGGCTTATCTCTCTCGAGACTCTGATTTTGGTTTAATGAAACACGTACTTACACAACCACTCACTAATGTGATCAGGTACATAGTGTATATCTCTAGAAATAAACTTTTTCTTAAGAAGCTAGTAAAGAAATTCTCGAGGGGTATTCTCTGGGATCATGAAATAAATAGTATTTGGAAAAATTCTGTAGAATACATAAATAAGGCTCTTGAAGAAACTCTTAGGAGTATCAGGATCATAGAAGTAAATAATAGGAAAATACTCTATACCTTATCTAGCCCTGCCTTATCCTCGAAACTCATATTAGGAAATATATATAATGTTAAATTTGATCTCGCGGTAATAATCTATACAAATGGTTCTGTGACTATATCTAGAGGCAGAAATGATATAGATTGCTCAGTGATAGCCAGAGCCTTAGGAGGAGGTGGGCATGAACATATAGCTGGGGCACAGATTAGTCCTAAAATAGCTAGAGACCTCAATAAAGCTATTAATATGATCACAGAGAAAATAAGATATTATATATAATTAAATAGTCTATCTGTAGTAGATAAGCAGGTCTCTATTCTAGCTCTATAGAGATATAATTCTTCTTAGGAGATGCTCTATTAGTAGCCCCATTATTAAAATCATTTTTAATCTTAGCCTCACTAGCATAGGATACATTATTACTTAAAATATATTTTATGGCTCTTCTTATTAATTCAGATCTTGTCACACCAATCATATCAGCATATCTATCTACTTCATCGAGTATATCTCTTGATAATTTGATACTTACCACAATATTATACATGACTATTCATCACTTCCAAGTTTTACTTAAGGTATATTTTTTACTAAGCTAATTGTATTGAGAGGGGAGAGAGGTCACCGAAAATTTTTAGATAGGATGTTACTAGCTTTATTTCAGCTATGATCATGCTATTACGATTATATTATTATGTTATTCTCTGTCTCCTGTAAACTTATTTTAGAGAATTTCTTTTCGCAATGGTCATCTGAGATCTCTTTATGAGGTAGAATAAGTGTTTTAGATGGTATACACACTCTATCATGTACATAAATTGATGAACCTAGTATAGATCCGTCGTAGATCCTCACCCATCTACCTATTACATTGCTTTCTCCTATAATAGATCCTCTGATAAAACTGTGATCTTTTATAGTTGTACTGCTCATAATAAGTGAATTCTCTATATAGACACCCTCTCCTATTTCTACATTATTCATTATTATCACATTTTCACCTATGTAGCTATCTCTATGGATCTCTACATTTTCACCTATGTAGGCTGGGCCCTCAATTCTAGCTTCGGGATCTATTTTCGCGCTTTGATCGATATGAAGCGCGGTGTTAAGAATACTTCGGAGTGCCTCAATATTGGCTCTGAAATAATCTATTGGTGTCCCTATATCGCTCCATACACCCTCGTATTTATAAACATACACGTCTCCTTTGTTAATAAGCATGGGTATTATGTCTTTTGCTATACTAATTTTCTCCTTCTTTAATTTTTCGGATCTTAAACTCTTAACCAGATCAAGTATCTCTCGAGAAAATACATATATACCGGCATTAACCAGCCCTTTTCTCTCTAGATAGTCCCTAGGCTTTTCAATAATTTTCTTCAAAATATCGCGCTCAGATACCTGAAGTAAACCATATCGCGACACATCATTTACATAAACTCCTACTATAGTTGCTATCCCACCATTCCTTACATGAAAATTGTATAAATCTCTATAACTCATCCTAGTAAATATGTCTCCGTAAAGAACAATCACCGGATAATTAACTGATTCGCCTAAGTTCTCTAAAGTGTTTAAGAGAGAACCTCCGTCCCCCAGTGGTTTATCTTCTAGTAAATGTGTTATAGGGGCATTAGGAAATCTCTTATTATAGTGATCAATTATTTTATCAGCCATATTATGTAACGAGAGTATTATTTTAGAAATATTTTCTTTGAGGAGATCTTCATATATCCACTCTAGAAGAGGTTTTCCTAGGATCGGGAGGAGAGGTTTAGGTATAGTGAGCGTAAGAGGTCTTAGACGAGTAGCGAAACCGCCAGCTAATATGATAGCATCCATAAAAATATACCATGATTATGTATTTATCTTCATTAAAAATTTTTAAAAGATCAAGTATCATCATTTTAAACCAATTACATTTATATTATGCTCAGGATATAATATATAGAGAGATCTATTATTAAGACAGGATGGTTAATTAATGATCAAGATATCAGCAGATATATGTGCAAAATGTAAAGGTCACAAAAAACTATGTGGTTTAAATACTTGTCCTCTTCTGCTAAGATATAGAAGTCTTTATTTAACTAAGCACGGGATCTCTTCTAAGGAGTTAGAAGGATATACTCCACCGAGTGGAGTAATTGGAGAAGCTGATTATCCTATCGTAGCTCTAATATATAGCATACCTATAGGTGCCGAGAGAAATGAGGCTCAGAGATACGATGATCCCGAGAGCTGGTGGGGGTCTCTTGACCTAGAAGATATCATCACGTTACGAAGTAGGTTAATATCTGGTGTTTTGAGGGTAAATGTTAGAGAACCAGAGAAATTACTGGAGAAAGAGATCTCTTTAGCACTGATCTCTGATAAACCCGTTGAAAGTGATGTATATCTTAAAAAGATCCCTACACTTAAAATTAAAATAGATCCTTTCGACACACCTAGGGGACTGAGCGCTGAGGCTGAGAAGATAGAGGTTGTGGAGAATCCTTCTGTTCCTAAAGAACTTGATAAAATTATTTGGGACGAGATGAAAGCTCCGGAGGCTACAGTACATCTCTATAGTAGAGGAATGAGTATATACAGGATCCAGAGAGCTTTTTCCCTAGGTCTACTAGGTAAATATGATAGACGCTTAGTACCTACCAGATGGGCTATAACAGCTGTGGACACAATACTATCTCTATATCTACTTAAGAAAGTGAGAACCTATGAATATATCTCTCAAGGAGAGTATTACAAGATTAGTTACCTAGGTAATAACTTTTGGATCTTTCTTCTCCCAGGGCCGTACTCATTTAACTGGATAGAGATCTGGCACCCCAAGACAATTTATATGGAGACAAGCAAAGATCCTGTTATCATAGTAAATACTGAGGATTGGAGAGGAGAAGCAGAGTATATGGATGGTGGATATCAAGCTGCGAGAATAGCTGTATTAGAACACTTAGAGAAAATTAGGAGAAAAGCCTCCGTATTAATCGTGAGAGAAATTACTCCCAAGTACTATGCTCCCGTAGGAAATTGGCATATTAGAGAGAGTATCAGAAGAGCCTTCACAACTAAACCAACCGAGATAGCCAGTTTAGAGGAGGCGTATGTCTACCTAAGCAGAGATCTGAGTAATGATATTATGAATGAGATTCTTAGGTCACAAAAAGAACTAAAGTTATATAAAGATCTAGTTAATAAAAAACTTGATCAGTACGTCAAGAAGTAGATTCGAGGAAAGAGCTGAGTTTCGAGAGATCTATCGATGCAACAGCTATTGGATATCTAATCTTTAATTTCTCAAGAATATCTGGTTTAACTTCTCCTAATAACCCGATCATACTTTTATCATTTATAGAATTAATGTATAAACCTCCTCTCCTTCCTGGTATTAGAAGTTCGGCATCAATGATCCACATAGGATCTAATATTTCTTTTTTTGTAAATGGGTGGAATCCCAGGAGTTTAATTAATGAATAAACAACTGAATGAATATCTTCGAAGCTAATTTCGTAATTCATTACACCTATTGATACGCTTATCTTAGTTCTATAACCTGTGTAGTTCATAGGGTCAGTGATCACATAATCATTAATTTCGAATATTTTAACAGGCTTAGACTCATTCTGCATATGACTCAATATATAAATAATTGATAATATAGGCGACACTCTCACAACAGCGAAATCTTTGGAAACAGGGTTCTTAACCAAAACCTTATTTAAATACTCTACAGAGTCATAAAGATCCTCGGGTGATAATATGAAACTCATAATCTCTGTAAAACCTAGTCCTGTCAGAATATCCCTTATTCTTCTTATTAATAACGTATCCTTTGTTAAAGATCCTCTCTCAGTGACTTCTATATGTTCAGCACTTATTTTGTCTAATCCATAGGATATGACTATGTCCTCAACAAGATCTATTTTATGAAGTATATCTATTCTATAAGGCGGGATCAGTACTTTTAGTAATTCTTCGCTAATTTTCTCAACATCAAACCTAGCTTTTTCTAAAGAATCAACTATTTCATCGAGACTTAAGTTCTCTCCTATTACTTCGTTGATATATCTTATATCAAAGATCTCCTCTCGAATTGCTGCTCTCGGAAGATACTCTCTGCCCCAAGCTGCTTCAACCAGTATCTTACCAATTTTTCTCTCACTACTATTTTCAGCAATAGTTGTTGTGAGGATTTCTAGTGTACTTAATACAGTATCAAGATCCGTCCCCGTGACATCTATCAATAGATCCTTTGTACGAGGTTCTAATCTGGTTAAGTCAGAATTTACTACTGGTGGAAGACTTATTATATCTTCACCACATATTATGGCAGGATGCATATCTCTCTCAAGAGATATAGAGCCATATCTTATCCCCTGCTCAGTTTTTAACAATACTTCTCTGATACTCATCTCAGTGCCTAAGTGTAATGGTATCATTTTATCATCTGGCGAGACATATCTGTAGACACATTCACCACTACTGATTTTCGATAGATCATGAATACCTATAGCTACCTTTCTTCTATCTCTACCAATTCCGCTATGAAGTTTTTCCTGGAACTGAATTAACTCAATTAAAAAATCTTCCCCTGAAGAAATATTCCTAATCGTAGCCATAGCTATGTAGGGTCTTGAGAAGACATCTTCTACCCTAAGAACTAGATCCTCGTTAAAGTAATTATATCTGGGGTAGCCTCTCTCTATATTAAGTAGTCCTTTAATCGCTCTCGCTATTCCCTCAGAGATCATAAGATCTGGTCTATCACTATTAATCTCTACAACAATGTATCCATTCTCGAATTCGGCTTCTGCTTTTAATCTAAACAATAGTTCTCTTAATTCGTCTCTAGAGAATGATCTCTTTACCAACCTCTCAATTCTATCCAAAAATAATTTTACTACTGGCACTGTACATCACCCTTAATTTATTTAATGAGTAAGTATATAGATCTCTTATATCATTTAATTTAAAATAAGCCATTGCCAAGCGATCCACACCAAAACCCCATGCACCCACATTATGTTTAACACCAATCATTCTCAAAACTTCTGGTCTAAATAATCCTGATCCAAAGATCTCTACGTATCCTAAATCACCTATCTTTAAATAACCCTCTAGACTAGGCTCAGTAAATGGGAAGTAGCCTGGTTTAAAAATAGGCTTTCCTAAGCCTAGGGCAACTGATATCTGTGTGAGCACACCCATTAATTTCTTAAGACTCATATCTCTCTCCATTATCACACCATCCATTTGATGAAACTCTGGTAAATGTTTTGCGTCTATAACATCTCTTCTAAAAACTTTACCTATAATAAAAACTCTTTGAGGAGGATCTCTATGATCATACAAGTACTTTATGGTAGCCGCCGTTGTCTGACTTCTCAGTATAAGCCTAGCTGATTTACTAAAATCAAATGAGTATCTCCACCCCCTAGATCCCGTGTCAAAACCTCTCTCGTGAACTTCTTTAATAATATACAAGAGATCTTTGTATATATCAAGCTTAGCAGGTTTCGCATCAAGTATTAGGGAATCGTGTATTTCTCTAGCGGGATGATCCTGTGCTTGAAATAGTACATCAAAATTCCAGAGCTCTGGTATAATTATTTCATCATTGATCTCGTTAAAGCCTAACGAAATCATCACCTCTTTGATATGCTCGATAAAATCTCTGTAAAAATGTTTAATCCCTGGGTAAATCTCGGGGGGCTCTGCCTCAATATTATATTCTTTAAAAACATAATTTCTCCAAAGACCTGTTGAAACAAGATCTGATGTTAATCTAGTCACAATTCTCTTTTCTAGATCGGATGAAGCTATTTCGTAGCCTCTATCTGTTAATTCAAGAATTATTTCTTCTTTAACTAATTCCTCTAAAAGACCTCTTCTTTTCATCTCATTAATAACATCAGGATCTACTTTAATCTCCTCTTTATCTACACCATATAATGCCTTCTTAAGAATCTCTCTATGAGTATCTAGAGAGCCTTTCTTAACAAGATATATAGTATCTTCTTTAATATCTATCCATCCCCTCCTCTTAGCAAAGCCTAATGCTATTGAAACAAAATCTTCTCCAAAGATCTGTATCAGATCTCTTATTTTTGCAGAAGATCCTGTATTAGATAGGTATTTAATTAATCTTTCCTCAGGGAATCCCTCTATGTTCTGAGCTCCTTTCTCGGTTGTTCTTAGAATTACCCTTTTTATTCTATAGATATTTAGTAGGCCCTTCACCTTTAGAAGTTCAGAGATAGCCTGTATTCCATTTGGATCTAGTTTATATCGATCTAAGAGATCTCTGTAACTTAATGATAGTTCTTCAACAGAAACTCTTCTACCGATTTCTCGCATTATCTTTAGTAGACTTATTTCTTTCTCGCTCAGATACTGAATGGAAAATAATGACACCAGAGAAGATATATGACTAGTCAGCTAAAAATTTTTATCTCCTAAAATCTTAGAAATATTACCTAATTTCTACTTCTTCACCAGGTTTTAATATAACAACTCTAATCTCAGGAAATTTCTCGGATACTCTCTCTCTAAACATTTCCGGATCTGCTGAGATCACAGGAAAAGTATTGTAGTGCATAGGTATTACGTAGCTTGGTCTTAAGAGCTCAACAGCTTTAACAGCTTCATCAACACCCATTGTGAAGTGCCCACCTATTGGTAGTAAAGCTATCTTAGGTTGATAAAGCTCTCTTATTAAGACCATATCATAAAATACGCCTGTATCTCCAGCGTGATAAATAACTGATTCACTAGATCTTACCACAACCCCGGCTGGAGAACTTCTAATAGAGCTATGAATAGCCAGTGTGAATATTACGTCAAGTTCTTTACTCAGTTTGACGGGACCTCCTATATTAGCTCCAATAACTCTATTCATATCTTTTATCTGCTCACCTACATACTCAGCTATTTCATAGAGTGATACAAATATAGTTCTTTTGAATTTCTTCATTATCTCTATTGCGTCACCTAAATGATCCCCGTGATCATGAGTTACTATAATGTAATCTGGTTCTTCTAGCCTATCAACTCCTATAGGGGAAAGCGGATTAGTTATCCACGGATCTATTAGAATACTCTTATTCACAGACTTTAACTTTATTAAGAAAGCTGCGTGCCCAAACCATTTTATGAGAACCATACATTATTCACCAAATCAATAATTATACTCTGAAGCATATATTTACTTTTTCTCAATGAGATGTAATATGGACATAATAACTATTATTATTGATTTAATACTAAAACTATCTTTGCTTAACAAATAATTCAGGTGTCAATCTTATCTTTATTCTTTCTCTCATAAACTCTTCTAGACCAGCTGCTACTATAGCCTTAGAGACTTCCTCGTCGCTGGCTCCACGTGAAATATTGACTCTTTTGTCAATAACCTCGATATGAGATATATTAACTTTCCTTCTTTTCACACCAGTCAGGTTCTTGGGTCCCGTGATCAAGACAAAATTAGTGTCTATTATATCAACTATAACACATTTTCTACCAGCTTCTCTACCTCTTGTTTTTACGCATATTCTCCCTATCTCGATAGCGGGCAAATAAATCGCCTAACTATGTTTTAAAGAATAAATCTTAAAAGTTTTTCTAGAGTACCTATTTTCTCTTGTAGATAGCATATACCATAGCATGATCTTTATCAAATGGTTCTAAGTGAACAACATCTACTATCTCGAATCCTCTGTTCTTTAATGTGTCGATCTCTCTCTTATATACCTCGCTGGGTTCGAGCGTGACATCAACACTCCTCGCTTTAATAGCCATTAGAAGATACCCCTGATCTTTTAAGAAGAGCTCCGCGTTATCAGCTACAATATTTGCCTGATCTGGTTGAGCGACGTCAGCATATAAACCATCTACTAGATCCACTAGAAATCTATACTTCAGAGGAGTTCTAGCATCAGCTAATATCGGTAGAAGATTTCTTCTATTCTCAGCAACAAGTATAAGATCTCTCATAACTCTAGGAGCAAATTCTACAGCGTATATCATTCCCGAAGCTCCTACAATATCTGATATATGACTAGCAGTCGTGCCAGATCCAGCACCTAAATAAAGTATTTTATGCCCCGGCAATATTGGTAGCTCTTTTAATCCTCTTAATAAAGCGGCTCCTAACTTACTTCTATAAGCGTTCCACTCACGATACTCAACTCCTCTCCAGCTAAAGAGTCTTTCTCCATAAACTCTCCTACCTGGAACAAGATTCTTTGTAGCAAGTCTAGCCTCACCACCTTCTAGCTCAACTACGTAGACATTCTTATATGTAGGATGCTCCTCAATGCTTAACACGGTTGACATAGTCTCACCTACATATTGTTACTTTTATAAAGAATATTAGCCTCAATTATTTCTTCTCAGATTTCCTTTCTTTAGGTCTTGGTTTAGGTCGTGGTTTTTCTTCTCTTGGAGGTGGTTTTGCATATACCTTCTTAATCTCCTCAATTCTCTGCTTAAGACTCTCAGCTAATTTATCACCTATGTATCTCCCAGTATAGAAGTCTACTCTAGCTGCCATTGCGAGCTTTGTTGCTAATGCTCTAGCAATCTTTCCTCTCTGCCACCTAGGTGCTCTATGAATCTCTGGGTATTGGAATATTACCCCGTGTTTAGGGGGTTTACCACCTGTTCTCAATGCTCTGAAGAGAGCTTTTTCGGCTCCTAATACTTGTATTGTGCTAGCAGGTGCCTTGGCCAATTCCTCTAAACTACCAGCTAGGCTGAGGAGTCTAGCGCCTAGTGTAGATCCCACTAAGGCCGTTATATTAGGAGCTACCTCTCTCATGACCGAAGATAAGTAGTTGGTTAAGTCTTCTCTTAATCTATAAAGCTGCAGCATTATTTCTGCTAAAGATCTCATGGAATTTAAGTCAGCCTCCGAAACCTCGCTACCCATACTCTTCTGAGCTACAGAGTAGATCTTCTTCGCGAGAGACTCACTCACACCGATCTCTGTTAATTTCTCAATACTCATATTATCTCTTGAGGTAATATTGTACACTATCTGAGCATACCTCATATGGTCATCTACTAATTCATCGAGTTCTGGGAAATGTATACTATACCACTCTCTTAGTCTGGCTGCAAATAGGTTAAGTGTCTTATCAATATCATCTATAGCTCTTATACTCTGGATCGCTAAAAGATCTCTTTTACCAGCTACGGCTCTTATATCTCTTCTAGTTAATTCAATGGATACTCTATGAATAAAATCCCTCGCCTCATCAATACTCTTGAAAAGACCCTCTGAAACATAGAAATTAAGTATTTTTGAACGATACTTAACGAATATATCAGATAGAGGCTCTACCGAGGCATTTAACTTATCTTCAGACAATACTCTAGATAGATCCGGGTCTTCAACAACTATTGTGTAGCCTCTATATTTCTCTTTGATTTCATCTATTACTCTTTTCAGAGCATCATCTACATCACCTGATCTTCTCTTAATAATCTCCTCAACCAATTGATCTACATCCAATATTCGAAAACTCTTAGTTAAGATATTCTCTTTCTCATCTACTAATAAAACTCCTAGCAGGTGCTCAACTAAAAACAATTTTTCACTCATCATATCATCCACGATATATTTTCATAGAACTTATATAATAATATCTGAGATTTAATGAATTTGATTGGAGTGGTTGGATAATATGAGAACCGTCGTATTATCACATGGAGACTGTGATGGTGTCATAGCTGCCGCTCTGTATATAAAGCATTTTTTAATGGATCTCTACCCCTCTAAGATAGCGATAGGCTTTACGCAACCTTGGAGAGCTTCTAAAGAAATAAAGAGATTATGTAAGGATGATTGTGAAAATCTTATTTTACTTGATATAGCAATCGATAAAGAGATTTTTTCAACACTCGTTGACACTGTTATGAAAGGTGCTGAGATAACTGTCATTGATCATCATACAACAACTAGTGCTTGGCTTGATAAATTAAAGGAATTAGGTGTCGAGTCCATATGGGATAAAGCACCTTCGACACCTAGACTAATTGCTACTAAAATGAATCTAACTTTAAATTCCTATGAACAAGATCTTGTCGAAATAGCTGATGCGTGTGAGGGAACAGAGACTAAGAATTCGGAGAATAAGCGTTTAGGAGATCTTATCAAACTCTCAATCTCTAGAGATCCTAGCGATCTCGCTTTCTTAGGAAAGTTACTTGATGCAATGTTAAAAGGTGAAGATATAGAAGATCTCGAGGAGCTCAGACAGAAAGCAAAGATTAGTAGAATGCTATTAGACAAACTAGTAGATAAAATAGTTAGAGAGGGAGAGAGTATAAATAATTTCATTTTGCTATATCTACAGCCTGCGGAATCAAGAATCTATGCTGGTTTATTTGGTATAGCATCTACAGAAGCTGGGAAAAAGACTGGTAGAGATATCATATTAATAAGAGACGAAGATGGAAAAATAGTTGTTACAATAAGATCTTTTAAAGGAGTCGCTTTAGAACTATGTAAGAAAATTGTGCAAAAGACCTCAGGAGGAAAATTTGGAGGACATAGTGAGGCAGCATCAGCCACTATTAATAACAAATCTCTTAGAGAAGTAGTTGATATTGTAAAGAGTATTTTAAACGAGCAACCTCCTATAAGTGATTAAGGGCCACGGGTCACTAATTAATGAAGTCATCTAGTGAAAGAATCTATGAATCACTGGATATTAGAGAAATAAATACTTTAAAAGAACTATTGAATAGAGTAATTGCTTCTCATGACAAAACTATTTTAATAGTAGGTGAGTGTGAAATAAAATATAGTGGAAGAGCTTCTTCGTACGCTGAGAAGAATAATAGACTAATTATCATTAAACCTGATGGAACATTACTGATCCACGAATCCGAAGGCAGAGATCCTTTAAATTGGCAACCTCCGGGTTCTCAATGTATTTTTTATATAGAAGAAAATAGATTAAGTCTTAAGTGCATTAGATCTAGACCTAAGGAAATTATTGAAGTATCCTTTGGAGAAATATTTCATATAGGCCTCGCTTCAATAGGTAGAACTATTTATTTTGAAGTAAAAGGTGTTGAGAAAGATCTTGTTGAAATTATATCTCGAAAAGGATTACCAATAGATCCAGAGGCGCGATTAGTTGGTAGAGAGATCTCTACCCCTCATGGTAAAATAGATCTAGTCTTCAGAAACATTTTCAATAAGAAATTATATGTTGTGGAGGTAAAGAATGAAAAAGCTGGTGTTGTAGCTGTTGATCAATTAAAGAGATATGTTGATTATATAAAGACTTATTCGAGAGAGGAGGAGATTGTTGGTGTCTTAGTAGCTAGAGGGATTGGTGATGAGGCTATGAGAATTTTGTTGAAGGAAGGTTTCGTGTATTTAGATGCTGATACTTTCAGAGAGATCTTAAGAAGTAGAAAAGACCTTATGTCTTTTTTAAAGTAGCAGTACTATTTTTCAGTTGAGTAGATAGTATGGATATTGAGTTTATCGCTTTCGAGAGTTTAGGGGTAAGATCTATGAGTACATTCATAGAGACAAAAGATCTCAAAATATACGTTGATCCCGGAATATCTCTAGCCCCTAGAAGATATGGTCTACCTCCACACAAAAAAGAAATTGATAGATTAAATGAGCTCTCAAAAAAGATCTACGAGAGAGCCAAGGAATCAGATATTATAGTCATAACTCATTATCACTTTGATCATCATGATAGAGGTAAAAGAATTCCTCTCGATATTTACGACAAAAAAACTATTTACATAAAAGATCCGATTAACAACATAAATACTTCTCAGAGAATAAGAGCATCGATATTCCTAAGATTAATAAGAGATCGGGTCAAGATCATAGAGATAGCCGATAATAACAGACTTAAGATAGGATCTACCGAAATAATTTTTTCACCCGCTGTACCTCATGGAACAGATCCTAGGCTAGGATACGTTGTCCAAGTGTGTATACAAGATAAGGATCAGAGTTTCCTATACACATCTGATATAGAGGGTGCTCCACTCAATGAACATTTGGAGTGGATCTTAAGACACAAACCAGATATATTATTAATAGACGGTCCATTAACATATATGCTTGGCTACAGATTATCTCATGAGGATTTAAATAGATCTATTACGAACATGAATAGTCTTATCGAGAATATTTCTCCAGATACAATGATTATTGAACATCATTTACTCAGAGATAAAGATTATAAAGAGAAAATACGTGAGGTATTTAATAAGGCAGAAGAATTTAATGTAAAGATACTTACAGCTGCTGAATATATGGGTCTAGAAAATATTTTTCTAGAAGCATATAGAGATGTTTTATATGGAAGAGTCGCGTCTAAGGAGAGCATAGATGTAGAGAATTATGAAGATCCCTAGTCTCATCAGAATCTTGTCGAGCATGATCACAGTATCTGAGAATATTCCTACGCCAAAAATTATTTCTGGGCAAAGTACTAGTTATTCTCACATATCCATAGATAAAATATTTGGATCGGATACTTTTATTTTCCTAGTTATTGGAATAATTTTACTCTTACTGGGTCTTTTTCTTAAAAGATTTAGACTTAATAGAATTAGAGTTAATAGGTTACATAGAAGTGCATCTTAGATGATTGATTGGAAGAGAGTCAGAGAAGATCTTGTTTCCGGAAAGCCTGTGCTACTGTATGATCTAGACGGTAGAGAAGAAGAAACAGATATGGTTTTCTATGCTAATTCTATTGATCATAGATCTATTTACTTGATGCGGAGAGAAGCTGGAGGATTGATATGCTACGTAACGTCCCGTGAAATAGCGGATATTTTAGGACTACCCTTCGCGACAGAGCTCTTGAGCAAGATTCCTTATCTCCAAGAATTATCCTCTAGAAAATTAAGATATGGAGATGTGTCACCATTCACAATATATGTTAATCACATAAATGTTAAGACAGGAATTTCTGATCGTGATAGAGCTCTTACTATAAGAATGCTAGATAAGGTAGTTAATATAATAGAGAGTGGAGAAATCGAGAGAGGTAGGGAAATTTTTTATAAGGAATTTGTCTCACCAGGACATGTACCTATTCTCGTTGGAAGAAATATTAAACAAAGACGTGGTCATACAGAGCTTAGTCTCTATATAGCTAAGAAAACAGGTCTGAGACCTAGTGTGGTTATTGTTGAGATGCTTGATGAGGGAGATTCTCTACCTAAGGATAAGGCGATTAAATACGCTAATGAGAAGGGGTATATTTTTATAGAGGGAATAGATCTATTAAGAGAAGAGGGTCTAGTGTAATGAAGATAGGTGTCGTTGATACAACTTTTGCTAGAGTAGACATGGCTGAGGTAGCTATAAAAACTATTAGGGAGATTATTCCAGATGCAAAAATTATTAGATACACTGTACCAGGGATCAAAGATATACCAGTTGCTGCTAAGAAGCTACTCGAGGAGGAGGGGTGTGATGGAGTAATAACACTCGGCTGGGTCGGTAAGGAATATGTTGATAAGTTAAGCTACTTAGCTCATAGTGTAGGTATAATAATGGTTCAGCTCTTAACAAATAAACATGTAATAGACGTCACAGTTCACGAGGATGAGGCAGCAGACGAAAAAATACTATACGAGATCGCTGTGAATAGAGCGAAGAAACATGCTGAGAATCTAGCCTATATACTTTTAAAAGGTAGAGAGGCGCTCACAAAGAAAGCTGGTAAGGGTGTGAGACAAGGATATCCTGACGTGGGGCCTTTAAAGGTGTAAAAAGATGATCTATGACGCCCATTGTCATTTACATGAATTCCCGGATGAATACATAGAGAGACTGGTCAGTAGCAATAACTATGTTATAACTGCTGTATCTGATGATTTCAGATCTTCTCTCAGAACACTTAAACTCTACGAGAAGTTCAGAGAAAGTATTAATCCATGTATAGGAATTCATCCATGGGTTATTGAAAGAACTGATAAAAAAGATCTAGAAATGGTATTAGGTCTTATAGAGAGACTTAATATAGGATGCATAGGTGAGGTAGGACTAGATCGTGTATTTGTGCCTCAGTCAATAGATAAACAAATAGAATTCTTTCTACAGATCCTAGAGTTCGCTAAGAGTAAAGATATTGTATTAAATATTCATGCTCCAGGAGCATGGTCTCAGGTACTTGAGTTGCTTCGGAGATACGATATTGGTAAAGCTATCATTCACTGGTATACAGGGCCTCAAGAACTTCTTAGGGAAATAGGAGAGAATGGATATATGATTTCTATAAATCCTGCTGTGAAGATCCAGAGAAAGCATCAGGAGATAGTTTCTAAAGCAGATCTAGAGATAATACTTGTAGAGAGCGATGGTCCATACGAATATAAAGGCTTGAAGCTTAGCCCCGAATTGATAGAGGACACAATAAGTTTCATAGCAGAAATAAAGAAAATAGATTCACGGGAGCTTAAGAAGATCATTCAGAGTAATTATAAGAAATTATTTAAGTAATATCTCGCTGACCTCCTCCCTTTTCAATTCTATAGAAGATCTCTTGGTGAGGTCTCCGACTCATTACCTCTATCCTCTCTCGGGGAACTCGGGGATATGGTTTATGACTCTTATCTCTCGTAGTCATTATTTGAGA
>JBMFIR010000002.1:0-108733 GCA_049976205.1 Sulfolobales archaeon
CAACATCACCTGGACTTAAGCTACTTTTACTACCACCATCTAGTTTAATATCGGGATTAGTGCATGACGCGTTTTCTTTTATATAGACTTTCTGTATTGTCACCACTGATGTTCCGATATTCTTTACTGTAACGTTAAATGTTGCATTAATATTGCTACCAACTGTCTTATTAACCAACCTGGCGTCCTGGAAGATCTGTAACTTCTCTGTTGGTCCTATTGCTGAGCCGAATATTCCGTAGATCCATGCCACCACTATTACTGCTATCGCTATTGTTACTGCTATGAGAATTATTGTTGCTATTAGTGGAGATATTGCTTTCTTAAATCTCATAATCATTTTTTAACCCGATCCATCTTTTTTGATGGAGCTTATAAAATTTATAGTCAAATTTTTCTTTATGATATTCATTACTTGGTGTTAAAGAAATATTATTAGAACCGTAATACCTAGATCATGGTTTCTTAACTAATTGATTTACTTTATTTTAATTCAGTGTATACACTGTTTCTTAGAATTACTTTACTGTTTCTATGATCCCTTGTATTCTAGGTATTAATTATCGAGCAAGTATTTGTCTAGGTGAAAAAGATCTTCTTTAGAAATAATGTTTCTAAAGATCCTCACTCCCTCAAGCTCAAGTAATTTTCTCTTGAATTCTCTTCCTAGTGAGTAGCCTGATAAATCTCTATTCTCCTTAACTACTCTGTGGCAAGGTATTTTCACAATCTCTTTGTTTCTAGATAGTATACGAGCTATTTTTCTCGGGTGCTGTCCTGTGACCCTGGCTAGGGATCTATACGTCGTTACTTTACCTACTGGGATGAGTTGAAGTAGTGTGTAAACTACTTCTTCTATTGTTTTTTCATCTATTTTCTTTTTCTTCATTAATATCTCCTCAGTAGATCTTCAGATATATGTAGAATAATACTTCTGAGACCCCAATAACCATTCCTAAGGCATTAACCAATAAACTACTTGATGCTCCTAGAGGAACCCTGAATGATTTCTTGGAGAATGGGTATAAGAGATCTACACCTCTATAGGTTACTGAATCACCTACTAAATGTGATATGAAACCAGCAACGAACCCGATAATTAATGTTTTAATATACTCATATGGTATACCCAGACTAACTAACAAAAATAGAATCACTAGAACCATTAGGGTAAGGAAAGATATGTTGTGGAAAACTCTTCTATGACCAATTCTTAAATCAAGATCTGGAGCAATCGATCCAAGAAAACCTCCGATAATTAGCAGCGGAGCATACATTGTCTCAAGAAAAAATCCTGATACTAAAGAAGATCCTACGCCGAAGACTATGTGAACATCTCTTCTCATACTATCTCTAAGAAAGAAGATATTGAATTAAATATATGTTTTCACAATGAATCAAACCCCTCCGCTTCTTTTGAAAACCACTTTTATCCCACCAAGATCATAAGATCTCATCAAGTTTTTAACAACAAGAAAACATATAAACATCCAAATTTTTCCATAACTGAACTCTTGAAGCTTCCAAGGATCTTTTTGTTCAGACTCTCTACCTCTAACATAGAGGATTAGAAGATATTCGTAGTCCAAAATGGAGATACTAGTCATAAACTTCATTTATTAGCCTCAAATAAAACCTATATTTACTACATTAATACAAACCAAAACGTTACCCCGACCCCTCAGGTTCCCATGGAAAATTATTATTACAATTTCACAGAAATAAGAATTTGATGAAAAAGAAAGAGTGTAGTGAAACTAACGTAAATGATATTATGAATTGATTCATTATTTTATGAATCTAAGTAAGATATTAATGAATCTTTTTCATGGATCAATCATTTTTGGCTCTTATGCGCTTTCTTATAAATTTCTCCATAGGAAGCTGAGGGGTGGGGAGGATGCGATCATATACACTAATGATCTGGAGAAAACTAATGATTTTACCATATAGCTAACTAATTTGCCGACCCCCTCATTTCCTGTAGAGACCATTTCTATCCCACCTTCTATTATTCAGTATAGATTAATTCTATTTTGTGTTGAGATAAAAATAAATATTAGAGTGAGTAATATCTTATTTAGAGGAGATTTAAATGAGTGTTAGGAGGAAGAGAGAGGGGCCTGGCCCAGCCACTGCTGCAGGTTTAGTATCTTTCTATAGAGATATTGAGCCAACAATTCAGTTTAAGCCAATGTTTATATTTCTTCTCACAGCCACTCTCATAGCTCTTATTGCTGTTCTAAGGATCTTTCTCAACCCATTTTAACTAGGTTTTTTAGATGTCTACTAATGAATCATATGTGAGATGCTTAAGAGACATAATTGATTTTCTACGAAATTATCTTCCTCCTGACGCGGATTTCGCCGTTCCTCTATATGATTCATTATCTGCGACCTATTTCCTAAGTAGAGAGGGAGTGTTTATATCTCAGAAAAGAGTTGAGGAGCATCTTCCTTTCTTAAGTAAAATACCTAGGAGAATTTCCTTGGAGTATCTACCGCAGTCTATTCTCAGAAGTATTGATTTGTGTGATTTAATTAAAGGCATCATCAAAGAAAATATGAGATGGCTAAATTTGAATAATGAGAATCATGTATATTATATCACTGCCAAGAGAATTGTTTCTGATAAAGACAGTATCCTTCGATTATTCAAGTGCTCTTAATAATTAGGTGTCTTTATTGAAAATTGGTAAATTAAGACCTGATCTATTAGAGAAATATGTCTTAAACAGGGTCGGTTTCATAGATCACAGAGTTATTATAGGCGGCAGAGTCGGAGAAGATGCTGCATTAATAGATCTTGGTGATGAGAAGGTCTTGGTTGTTCACACGGATCCTATAACTGGTTCAATAGATCTATTAGGGATCTTAGGGATCTTGGTTCCATCAAACGATATTGTTGTAAGAGGTGTGAAGCCTTCTTGGGCTAGTGTCACAATTTTTCTAACACCAAATACAGAGGAGCGTGAGATAGATCGAATAACTAAGCAGCTTCATGAGACAGCTGAGAAACTTGAGATAATGATTATTGGTGGACACACCGAGTACACAGATGCTGTTAAAAGACCTGTCGTAGTGACTACGATGATTGGTGTCGGGGACTTGGGAAAGATCGTGACTACATCTGGTGCTAGAGTCGGGGATCTAATTATTTTGACTAAGACGATAGGTATTGAGGCTACGGCTATTATAGCTAGAGAATTCAGAGATCTTCTTGAGAGAAAAGGTGTGTCCAAAAACATAATTGAGAGAGCAACTAGATACTATGAAAAGATCTCTGTTATGAAAGAAGCACTCCTACTCTCATCTCGTAAATATGTGAATGCAATGCATGATCCTACAGAGGGAGGTGTTCTAGCAGGTTTAGCCGAGCTTGCTTACGCATCTAATAAATCAATTATTGTATACAAGGAATCACTTCCATTATCAGAGGAGACAAAAATTTTATCGAATATACTTCGCCTTGATCCTCTCAGAATACTGTCCTCAGGATCTCTGCTTGCAGCCGTGAAGAGAGAATATATAAATGAAGCCCTAGATCTCTTGAAACGAGAAGGGATTGAGGCATCAATTATTGGAGAGGTTGTTGAAAAGAAAGATTATTTAGTTAAAATAGTGTCTGAGGAAAAAACCCAGTATGTTACAAATATCTATGTCGAGGATCCCTTAATAGAATTATTTAATAAATACTACAGCGGTGAGGTGAGTCTTTAAAATATTTATAAAATACTCAGGTATTGGAGCAAGTCAATTGAGAAGTCGAAGGGTATATGAATATCTAGCTATTATGAAAAGAATAGAGAATGAGTCTAGAGGTGTTGTTAGATTAAGAGATATTTCTAGAGCAATGAATATTAAGCCAGCCTCTGCCCACGAGTACTTAGAGAAGCTGTCTTCTTCAGGATATGTTGAGAAGATTAAAAGAGGGGAGTACAGAGTTTCTAAAAGAGGGGAGCGAGAATTGATTCTTAGAATGTGGGCTCACGGCGTTATTGAAACGTATTTGCACAAAATTCTTGGAATAGATCCTGATAAAGCATGTTTAATAGCTTCAAAAATCGACTATATAATGCCACTCGATGCTGTAGAAAAACTATGCGCAGCCCTAGGACACCCAAGTAGGTGTCCTCATAATCACCTTATTCCTCATAAAGACCATGGGTTAATTAGTGAGAATGATAAGTATCTTCTATGCTTCACATATAATATATCTTATAGAAGTAAGGAGTAAGTGACACTTCTCTATCTCTAATTAGAAATTATTTTATATTGAACATATCTTGTGTAGAACTTATCTAGAATCTCTTCGTCTATCTCAAAAGGAAAACCTCTCTCAACTCTCCAACCAGAGATTAATGAGGCTTTTAAAATAGCATCTAGAGGATCAGACTCTTCTAATAAAGCTACTGTTGATGCTAGAAAAATATCTCCACAACCAGTTTCGTCTCCATCGACTCCGCCTCTATAAGAATAGATCCTGTAAATCCCCTTACCTCGGATATATGCCACAGAACCTTCTCTGCCTAGTGAAACAATTGAGATAAGAGGATCCACGATCCTACTAATGATCTTGATCACAGCCAAAGGATCTGTGTCTATTGTAGCTAATTCGTAGATCCCTCCGTGAAGAATCTTTACTCCCCTGAAGAGACTAAGTGTCTCTACATCAATATAATTCTTTAATAAATTATTCTCTCGGGAGTACCGAGTGAAACCTTGAATATCTATTGCTACATAATATCCTCTCGAAATAATTCTCTTTAAATTATCTAAGGAAATCTCTCTATATACTGGAGAAATAATATACATCGTATTATTGTCTTGATCCTCGAATAATAGATCTATATCACACCCTTTATTCAATAAATAGGTTGTTCGTATTGATCCATGATAGATGTGTCTAAAGATAAAGTGAGCATCACATAGATCTTTAAAAGAAATTTTGTTAATTAAGAAACCAAGTTTCTCTTTACTTAGTGACTCAAGGATCTTCTTACTTGGTTTTGTTATGATGTTATAATCCTTATTTAAAATATGAAGTATATATCCCCCGTATAGTGCGGGTCCACCATATCTCCTTTGCACAGTATTCTCTCTCTCAATAATATCTTCAGTGAAGCTTGTGACTAATCTAATCTTCTTCATCTTCCTCCTCTTCTTCCTCTTCCTCTTCAATGCGACCTGTAGACTTACCCCATTCACTACTCTCTGAATGAGCATATATGTGGTTTCTCAAATCTTCTTCTGAGAAGAAGTAAACAGTTTTCTCGGGAGTTACTGAAGATGATTTCTTATCACTTGGACAAATAATATTTATATCACTGCATATAGGGCATATGAATAGGCCTGTGGACTCGTCTTTACATGTCTCAATAATTTCTCCTGGTCTGAGAGTGATCTTTACTCTAATCCATTTAGGTCTCCACTGATACATTTCTCTCCAAAACAGAGATTATGTTCCTCATGTATTTAATATTGATGTATCAAGGATCAGTGATCTCCTTAAGAGAAGCATATCTATTGATTTGATTCCTCAGATCCATGGCTACTCCCTCTCCTCTTACTCCCAGTAAATAAATATTGGAGCTGTTTAGTGCATCTCTTATCTCTTCAAGAACCTTAGGATCCACACCATAAGGAATCATGTGATGAAGAACAAAAATCCTCTCTAAAACAATATTTTCTTCACTATTTAGTAGACCTGCCCATCTAATCTCCGCCACGCCTCTTGAAGTAGCATCTGGAGGAGGAGGATAATCCTTGCAGTAGCTCATTTGAATATTAACTAAGTAGTGATTTGGTGGAGCTGTATTTCTTAACATATTAGATACTGTAAGGAATATATGTGTTCTAGACGCTTTTGTTGCGTGTAGAACAATATCCCAGTTGGGTTCTCTTCCTCTTATTCCATATGATATGCTTAACAAACCAACCCATCTAAGCTTAGATGCCTCATCTATATATTTTTCATAGAGATCTTTGGAAGAAACTCTCTCAAAAAATCTATTCATTGGATATGCCACTACTAGATTCCTGTATCTAATGACTCTACCATTTCTTAAAACAATTATTTTTCTCAACGGATCTATTTTTCTAGGCGAGTAAAAAGTGTACTCTGCACATCCTCCAAGAATCTTTTCTTTTATAGTTCTTCCAGGTTCTCTCATGAAGCAGATCTCTGAGAACTCAGTAGGTAGCCACCACGGAATAAGATCTTTCTTCCAACATGAGATCTTAGAGAAAAGATCTCCTGATTTAGCAATTCTTAATCTAGGTTTCAAGCATATTGTCTCGAAACCCAAGTCATCTAGATCAGATTTCTCGTCTCTGGAAAAAACAATATACATCTTCTCCACAGTAAAACCACTAGTGTAATAAGTCCCTGTATATGCACCGGGCTCCACAGAGTCCTCTATTACTAGGATATCTCTTTCTCCTTTCTCACATAGTTTTTTTATAAGTGGTATTGAGGATAGATCCAGCCCTAAGATAATGTTTTCTCTCTCCTCGCCAAAAAACATTACTTACTACCCATAGCTTTTGTTCTAGCACTAATTACTATAACACATAGTTTACTTCCATAAATCACATCTATTAAGTCAGGATCTAGTCTCGCAATCTCGTATATGTCTTGTATATTATCTCCACAAAGAATCTTTGTTTCTAAACCTTCTCGCTCAAAGAGAGGCTTTATTCTCTCAATATACTCTCTATCTCCTAGATCCATTATTGCTGTATAGAGAATTCTTATACTCACGCCGTTGGGTCCTGTAGTGTAGTTGAACCACAATGTTGATTTCTCCTTATAATAAAAGAATTTATTGATAATATTAGCTTATGTATTAGGGGAGGATTCTTTAGCAACGAAGCATATAGAGAAGAGAAAGTAACTTGTCCCGTATGTGGATCTCAGGCAACCAGAAGAGGAAAATATATGAGAACATTTCTAGGGTTAGTAGAGGTTATCTCCATAAGATGTGATGTATGCGGATATAAACACGTAACTGAGGCTCTAATAGAGCCAGTTGAACTAGGTCCAGAGGAGATTATTATAAAAATAGTTTCCGAGCAAGATCTGAGGACCTTTATATTTAAATCAAGATTTGCGGAGATTTCATTCCCTGAGCTTGGAGTCACCATCTACCCCGGTCCAGAAGCATCTGATGAGATATATCCTGTTGAGGGTTTGTTAGAGAAATATATTGAAAGAATCGAGGCCTCCTGCTCAGGTTCTGAGGATCCTGAGAAATGCTTTGAGATCGTAAACTTATTGAAGGAGGTTAGAGAGGGTAGAAGAAACATAACTATAGTTATAAAAGATCCCTTTAGGTTCTCAAGAATCCTCTCATCAGAAACTATAGGAATTAAATAATTTCTATACTTGATCTATTACTCAAATACTTCCTCTTTAGGTGTGTAGTAATATTCTCCTAATTCTCTCTGTAATCTATCAAAGTAGCTTCCTGGTTTATTCATTCTCGGTCTCTTAGTCTTAGGATCTCTTCTAAAAGTTACGTTAAGCATTGATAGAAAACTATTCATACTTTTCCTAAGTCCTTTGGGGCTTTCAGCATAACCTCTCACACCAGGTTCTCCTTTGAAGACTATGATCCTATCTGATAAATAATCAATAATATTCAGATCATGATCAACTACTATAGCCGCAATACTCTTGTTCTCAACACTTCTTCTAATAGCCTTTGCAACCGTTATTCTATCCTCAACATCTATGTGAGCTGAAGGTTCATCTAATAAATATAGATCTGCGTCTTGAGCCAGGGTAACAGCTACAGCAATTTTCTGTAATTCTCCACCACTTAATTCACCTAATCTCTTTTGTAGAAGCTTGTGTAGATTCAGTTTTCTGGTAACGTCTATATAGATCCAGCTCTCCATATTCAGAAGCTCGGGAGCCTTCTTCTTAAGAAAATCTTCAACTACATCATCTTCTGAGCCTCCTATTTCTGAGGGCGTTATGAATTGAGGTTTATAACTGATCCTTAGCCCAATTGATGTAGTCTCTCCCTTATCTGGTTTTAGTTCACCGGCTATTAATCTAACAAAAGTTGTTTTACCAATAGCATTCGGACCTAATACTCCTAAAATCTCTGATCTATAGACCTCTCCATCTTCAACTTCTAGTGAAAACTCACCTAATTTCTTCTCTAATCTACTCCACGAAACTAAGATCTTCTTCTCACTTAGACGAGAACTCTCTTCCAGAGCCTCCTTCTCGAGAAATCTTATCGGCTCCTTCCTTATCAACATATTCTCAGCCGGTAAAAAGCCCTGGAGAAAATGATTTATTCCAGCACCGACACCATAGATCTTTGAGAAGATCCCGTAGGCTCCTGGTTCACCATATACTATTGAAACATAATCAGATATGTAGTCTAAGACTGCCAGATCGTGCTCAACAACAAGAATCTTAGTATTTGGAGGAACAAGATCTCTTATACTAGTAGCTATTTTAAGTCTCTCTTTAATATCGAGATATGATGATGGTTCATCGAATAAATATAGATCTCCTTGTCTAGATAGTGCTGCAGCGATAGCGAGTTTCTGTAGTTCTCCACCACTTAATTCTCTAATATTTTTATCAAGCATATTTTGCATAGAGAGAGTATCAACAAGATCCTTAAGAAGACCTCTCTCATCTATCTTAGAAAGAGCTTCTCTCACAGATCCTCTAACGTATCTCTGTATAAGCTCTATTCTTTGAATCTTGTGTATTACACGGATCTTTTTATCAACTAATTCTTTAAAATGATTATAGAGTTCAGTTCCTCTGAATCTTCTAAGAACATAATCATACTCGATTCTCTTATCTAATTCACCGAAGTTAGGTAAGATCTCTCCTCCAAGGATCTTTAGAGCAGTTGTTTTTCCAGTGCCGTTTCTACCGAGGATACCAATAATTTTTCCTGGAATAGGTGTTGGCAACCCATATAATTTAAATGCATTAACACCGTATCTATGGACAACGTTTCTCTCCAATTCATCTGGTAGATTAAGTATGGTTATTGCCTCAAAAGGGCATTTCTTAACACATATACCACATCCTATACATGTAGTTTCGTAGATTACTGGTTTGCCTTTCTTCTCCTCACTTGGTTCAATAGCTATTGTTCCTCCTCTATTAACAGGACAGAATCTTATACAAGGCATGTTGCCACATTTATCTGGATGGCAACTATCATAGTCTATAACAGCAAGCCTAACCATGATTATATCCTCGAGATATTTGGGGAATAGATTTTGAGAAGAGAGGTAGAGCTTATAAAAATTTACAGTGGAGGTTTCCGAGGCACTATTTTTCTCTCTTCTTCCGCTCGTACTTTTATTATTCCGAGGAATATAGCACAGCTTATGCAATAGCATCTTCTTACTGGATACTTAGGTATTATAGCACCTTTCTTCTCCAGCTCCTGAGCTAACTGAGGATCTACTGGAGAATACATTCTAGTAACACATATTGCTTTATCTGCTGGAACAAGTGCTCCACACTGGTCGCATTGTATCCTTCCTACATAACCCTTGTCTCCCTTATGTCTTCCTCTACTCTCTCGTTTTTTAGGCATTGTGCAGTGCCTAAGAAATATCTTCTTAATAAGCTTATAACTGAAATTCTTTAATTGATATCGCCTTAATTAGAAATAACAGGAGTATTTAATACTTTCCGCACTAATCATTTTATATTGGGTACTAAGGGATCGGTGGGGAAGTATGTATTTCATAATTATTATAGGTCCAGCAGGCTCTGGAAAGTCTACTTTAGCTGCATCACTAAATGAATGGATTTCTTCACATGGTATGGACTCCGTTATTATTAATCTAGATCCTGCTGCAGAGAATCTTCAGTACACACCTGATTTTGACATAAGACAATATGTGGATGCGAGAGATATAATGTTTAAATATAGGCTAGGACCAAATGGAGCTCTAATAACAGCTGTTGATACAATAATAAATCACGTTGAGAGCATCAGAGAATTTATTGAGAATAGAAAAGCCAATTACTATCTCATAGATACACCAGGTCAAATGGAGATTTTCGCATTTAGACACACAGGTCCTCTAATACTAGATGAAATAATTGAAGAAAGAAGATCTGTTACACTATTCTTAATAGATGCTGCACTAGCTTCGAGACCCTCATCTTTCGCTTCTCTTCTATTTCTTGCCGTATCAACTTATATGAGGATTAAGAGACCTCAAATAGGTGTTCTATCGAAAATAGATCTCTATCCAGAGGAGCAAGTGGAGAGGATAATGAGCTGGATCGAAGATCCTTACCAACTTCTCACAGATATAAGAGAGGAGAGTAGTGGTCTCGTAGAGGACATAGCTTCAACACTTATTGAGGCTGGAGCTCAATCTCTAGAGCTAGTGCCTGTTTCATCAATAACGTGGAAAGGTCTTGATGAATTATATGCTACAATACAGAGAGTCATTGCTGGCGGAGAAGATTATTTTACTGAAGAACCTTCAGAGATATATTAGAGAAAAAATTTTAATGTATTTTCAGATCAAAAATTAGCATTCATATTCATCAGGTACCTTAGCTCTAAAATACTTACCTGTGTCAGGGCTCTTAAATAACCCTAATTTAACAGCCTTTCTTCCTCGGGGACCAACAGTCCATACCTTTATTGGAGCTAACTCAACTTCTTTTCCGGTTGTTTTATCAACTACTTTAACAGGTTTACATGTCATATACTCACCCAACAAGATATTATTAATGTATCCTATTTATAAATTACTTAATAGATCAGATTTATACATAGTATTCATGTTTATATAGACATTTAAAAAGATAATAGATTAAAAACAGATTATCTCTTTCTTCTACCGGTTCTTCTAGCGGATATGTGTCCCACCTTTCTTCCTGGAGGAGCTCTTCTAGATACCGTAGTCGGATGAGAAGGTCTCTGATGGGAACCTCCACCAAATTTATGGGAAACAGCGTTCATAGCAACACCTCTCACCCTAGGCCATTTCCTTGCCTTAACCCTCCACTTGTAGTAGCTGGCTCCTGCTTTTAAGAGCGGCTTCTCTATTCTTCCTGCTCCAGCTGGTACACCTATTGTGGCTCTTGCGTCAATAGATACCTCCTTAGTTTTTCCGCTAGGTAATTGAATAATAACCTTGTCTTCGGATTTACCTATAATAATGGCGTAGCTACCAGCTGTTCTAGCTAATCTTCCACCGTCTCTAGGTAGAATCTCTATATTGGATACTTTGGTACCCTCCGGGATTGATTTAAGTGGTAATATGCTTCCAGGCGTTACAGGAGCTTTCTCACCAATAAAAATTTTAGATCCCACCGAAAGACCTTCTACAGCGATATTATAAAACTCAGTACCGTTCTCTAGCACGATATGTGCGAGAGGTGTCCATCTACCCGGGTCATGAACTATTTCTTTCACATATCCGATCACGTACCCTTGCTCTGGTGGTATCTCTAGATCAGCTGGATATCTGGCTGGAGCAACTCTTAGATGAGAGGGAGATCTGAATGTAGGAGATCCTTTACCAGCTCTCTGCTGTAGAATCCTCTTACCCATATAACCACCCTCACAGGACGCCTAGCTTCGTAGCTATGTCACTCGCCTTATATTCTTTCTTAAGTCTTACAAAAGCCTTTTTCTCACCTGTTCTCGTGATCAGAGTTCTGACATTATCTACTTTAACATTAAATATCTTCTCAATAGCTTCCTTAATAATTTTTTTATTAGCTTTTCTATCAACTATTAGAGTTATTGTATTTTCTTTCTCAATAAGTGAGAGTGCTTTCTCAGAAGCAACAGGTCTTATTATAACTGATAGGTACTCAGTAGAGCTCATAACGTAACCACCTCATATTTCTGTGCTAAATTTCTCAAAGCTGAGGCAGTTATTATAGTTAATCTACCAGGTACACCACCTGGGGCTAAATACAGGATCCCTAAACCACCTGGCCATATAACATCAACACCTGGTAGATTTCTGAAGGCTTTAACGGCTGGGGCACTAGGTGATGATAAAATTAGCAGGAAACTCTTCGGTGAGACATATCTTCTACCTCTCCTTTTTCCTTTTCCAGCTCTTATCCTAGTTCTCTCCTGAACCCTCTCAACATCATTCCACAAACCTATTTTCACAAGGAATTCCTTAGCCTGCAAGACACTGCTAATTTTCTCTAGATCATCTGTGACAACTATAGGGAGCTCCTTAATATTCTCGGGAATCACGTGACCTCTTTCTCTAACAAGATCCATTCTTCTGGTAGCAGCTAGAGCTGATATAATAGCTAATATCCTCTCTTTTTTATTGATTTCTTCCTCAACAACTTTATCAACAACAGGTGGATGAGTTCTCCTACCACCTCTAGTCATTGGAGCAAAAACAGCTCTCCCATTATCAAGTCTAGGAACCCTAGCAACACTGTACCCAATACCCCAACTCTCACCTACTCTTCTTTTACCCGCAAGAGGATCTCTGCCCTGAGGCTGTATTCTGCTCGTGAGGGCTGCTAGAAAAGCTCTTCTTACTAAATCAATCCTTACTGGAGCACCGAAAAATAGAGGTAGTAATATTCTCTCCACAGACTCTCCTTGGAGATTATATACCGGAACCTCACCGGGGTTCTCTACATATATAAGCTTTATTTTCTTACTCATAAACATCCCTCACACTTTTGATTCTAGAGATAAGTAAACTATCTTAGGGGCGACTTCAGGAATTATTCTAGGTGGCCTAATCGGGTATCTCAGTACAATAGGTCTCTTGGGAGGTCCCTGCACTGTGCCTATTAAAGCTATATATTCACTCTTGACTAAGCCATAGTGCGGAAATCCGCCTTTCGGATTTATCTTCGATGGATCATTACTTATCATCAATACTCTGAGATTATACTGAGTTCTCCTATGATAACCCATCTGACCTGGTTGTGGAGCCTCTGAAACAGCTCCGTAAGCGGGGCTTCGAGCACCTATTCTTCTAGAACCTTTTCTATGTTTATGCCATCTAGGTAGCTCCCTCACACCAAATCTCTTTATAACTCCCTGGAAACCTTTTCCTTTAGTTACACCAATTGCGTCAACAAATGAGCCTTCTCTGAAAATCTGCGAGATCGATACTTGTGTTCCAAGAATCTTTCTCACATATTCAATTTTATCTGAGGTGTCTTTACCGCCTCCCACAACTATCTCTAAAAGATCTGGTTTCTTCTTCTCCAGGCCTCCAGCCAGTTTTGGTTGAGTAGCTGCTATAATAGATATTCTAACTATCTCCTCCAGCTTCTCCTCAGCTACCTTAAATATTTTGTCTATATCATTAGGTTTGAATGTAGCTATTTTTCTATGGATCTCTAGTTCCTTAGGAGGCTCGATCCAAGCCTCTGTAAGAGTTT
Organism: Sulfolobales archaeon; assembly: GCA_049976205.1. Taxonomy (GTDB): domain Archaea; phylum Thermoproteota; class Thermoprotei_A; order Sulfolobales; family AG1; genus WYEN01. Next base: position 13,400 of record JBMFIR010000002.1, read on the forward strand.
TTAAGTCATTATTAGAGCCGTAGACATAGAATCTTGTTGCCAAAGGCATCATCGGCGGTGTTTCTATAATTGTTACTGGGACAGAAATCTCTCTGCCATAAGTCGGACTTCCCTCACGATCATCTATTATAATAGCGTGTGTCATACCTACTTTATAGCCTAGAAACGCTAGAAGACGTGGTGTTTCAGAAACTATAAGAGGCCAGGATTTTATTCTGGGAACTATTCTCGAAGCTCTTTTCCTAGGTCTAACGCCTAGACTTCCTCTTCTAGGAGCACTCTGTTTCCTCCTAGCCATTTAATACTCCTCAACACTGGGTTATATATCTGTATCAAGCTTATAATTTTTTTGAAACATATATTGCGTTATTGATTAATGAAAGTGTTATATATAGTGCTTCATATGTTCTTATACTTCTCACTCCCTGAAGAGGTGCTGTATTAATTACTAAACTAGCTTCCTTACCAATATCCCAACCCTCTATATCTGCTATCTCGTCAGGATCTCTGGTCGGTGAGCCGAAAACTATGGATAGATCTCCTCGATCATATAACTCAATAAGTTTCTTAACTACTCTATCATCTAAATACTCACCTTTTCTTGAAGATATAATTATAAGATTCTTAAATTTTCTGAGAGATTCTCTAAGATTTTTAGAAACTGAGACTTGGAAAATCCAATAAAATCTCTTCATAAATTCTTCTCGTGGAGTAATAGAAACAATATTATTGTTCTCCACCTCGATCACTACTCTATCACCTTTTCTAATATTTCTCAAGTTCTCTCTATCGAGATATGCATGTATCATATCGCCCAAGCCAGCTTCTAAGTAGATGATGTCTTTTTGTAAATCAATTACAAGAGCCTCTCTAAAATGTCTCCGAGAAAGTATCTCGTGAGATGGTTGATTAGGTGTTGCTAGAGGTGGTAACACGCCAACTCCTCTAAGATCTTTGTCGAGAGACACTAGATATTTTCGTAAGTAGCTTGGTGTAATCATATACTCAAGAATCTTCTTTATAAAAAGAGCTTCCTCAAGACTAGAGTCGGGATCTACGTATATATCGATAACATCGACCCTAAATATCCCGCAAGCTCTTCCCAAGAGACCTACTATAAATGTTTTCTTCAGAACACCCTTCTCAACATTAACGACCGACGAAGGTACGTGAACCACAATTCTAGAGGTCCTCTTCGGGGGCGGGTAAATTATCACTTCTTTTCCTAAAGGATCTTTTGAAAATAAGCTCATAGCTAAGTTTGCTCCCTAATAAATTTAATAACTTCGAAAAATCTATTTTTGAAATGATAAAGTTGAAAGAGATACTATCTGAATGCAGAGACCTGGATCCAAGAGCATGCGTATGTAAAGCTCAGGAAAAGATCAAGAGTCCCTCGATAGGATGTAGAGGAGAAGAAGTATGCTACGTATGTTGGAGATGTGGAAGATATTTTGGGTATAGTCTATTGATTCTTTCAGAAAGATTAGTATGCCCATGCTGTGGATATCCCATAGTCGCTAAAGCAAGACAAGCTACTGGAAGAGCGGTAAGATCTTATTAAAATTAATTAGAGTCCTAGTAAACTCATGAAAGTTTTGAGGAGCCTGATCCGGTCATTGATTTATAATAATTCTCATCGGGGGGTGGGTACCGGACCAGGCCCCCATTATATAATATATAAGGAAAAAGGTATAAATATTTGTTTAATTGAGACTCTTAATTGAAAAACATCTATGTATCTACTTTAGGAAGCAAAAAATTTTTAATATATTTACAACAGATTTTATATCAGAGATCTGTCAACAGATCTTTTTTCGACCTTCTCAGCTTTCAAGGCTTTTACTATGAAATCAAAGGCTCTCTCAGGATCTGTGTGAGCACCACAGGAATATACGTCTACGGTAGCGTACTGATACTCAGGCCATGTATGTATAGATATGTGGCTCTCTAACACTACACCTATCACAGACACTCCTAAACCTATTTTCCAAGATTTTATTTCTAAAAGATTCATGTTTCCAATTACAGAAGCTTCTTTAACTATATTCTCTAGAAACACAGGATCTGATAATAGATCAGGATCGCATCCATAGAGATCTCCAAATACATGCTTTCCAACTACTCTAGGTTCCTTGATCATCTCTTCTCTTAATATACTCCTTATATTTGTTGCAGATCTTTGCAGAACTTGAGTCATCACCACCCACCCCCCTCACCCCACAGTAAATACTCATTAAAAAATTTTTAAGCTTTACCCCTGATCATCGTAAATTATTAAATTAATTATGATGTCGTAATCCGAGAAGCAGTAAATAGTTTTTATTGAATAATAGCTCATGACTATATTTCCAGAATATCAGTAATTAAAATAGAGATAAAACCTATGCACATGGGTGATAAAGAGATATATTCGCCTCATAAAAAAATAAGGATTCCTACGAATTCGAGGGACATTATTCGTGTAATAGATTTGGAAGAGATTATTGGTATAAGTAAACTAAATGCAACGATTCATAGCTTAAAACAAGAGTTGCTAAAGAGAATTACTCTATGCATAGACCACATCATATTTGAAAGAGGCAGTTTACTTATCTCAATAATTTTCCTAGATAAAATAAGTGGGTTAATAATAGATCTATGGAGATATGAGATAAATGATCTGAGGCATATGCAAGAGATAGTTAATAAAGCACTAGAATATTTTAATGAGATAAGAGAAAACATTAATAGAAACATCTCGTTTTTCATATTTATAGAATTGATTCCTGAGAAAGTTATTTTTCAAGGCATTTACTACACAAGAGATTTATTAGGAAATGAACAGGATCTGGCATTATTAGAGATTTTCAAGAAAAATGTTAATGAGAGCTCAAGTAAATTTTTACTAGATAAGAGATCTAGTAAAGTCATTGAATATTATATTCATCCCGAGCTTGCAGATATTATAAATAGAGAAAATATTGATCCTAGAAGATGCGTAGAGAAGATTCACGAATCTATTAATAACATCTTAGTAGAAGAGGGTATACGAGAAGACATAATAACACTATTAAGCGTGAGTAAGAGATGTCATGTGTATACTTCTCTCATTTTACAAATGGATTAATGAACTAAGACATTATTGAATTTTCGCATCGTAAAATATCATAATGGTCACAATAGAATCTTTTTCCCACACAATCTAATTCACTCTGAGGTTAGTACCATATCTTCACTGACTCTTCAAGTATGACGCTTCTCAGCATTTAATTCTCTCCATCTTTATACACTTAAATAGATCTTCATTTATTTTATTTATAACATCAATTACATTACTAAAAACTTTACCTATGAGAGAACTATGCTCTGAGACGCCCTCTATCTTTCTCAGATCTATATTTCTAGAAATATTCTGTAATTTAATTATTACTAGGTAAGGCATTAAACTTATTTCGTATCCTCTACTATAGATCTTTAATTCGTTCTCCCGAAGATTAAATGATAATCCTCTTCCAAGAGTTAATTTATTTAATACAATAACATCTGGTGTTCTAACTAAAACAAGTTTTTTGTTACAGAGGAAATTAATATTTCCTAAAGTCTTTGTCTCACCTATGCAAGATATTTTCTCGGAGATATCTAATGCTCCTGATATTATTTCCTTGAATATGCCTACGACTTGAGCATCAGATCTTCTTAAACTAGATAAGTCTATTTTCTCAAGAGCTTCTCTTATCTCGGAGACGATCTTTACTACTTCTCTCAACTATCTATACCCTAATCTTAATATCAAAAGAATTTATAAGTAGATACTCAATAAAACAGATCTAGGTCTTAGACTGAATACTTTTCTCGCTATCTTTCTTATCTAAGCTTGGAAAACTGTTTCTTAATCTTTCCTCAGCCACTACATAAGCTTCCTCAAGTATCTTTTTAGCCTCAGCTGATGCGGAGGGACTATATTCCAGAGAAGAGGCTATGTTGTTTTCTCTAAGATCATTGACCACGTCTCTGAGCGTTTCCTCTAAGCTGATGAACCCGTACTCCATACTAGGAGCAATACTCCTAGAAATATTTCTTAACTCTCTGACTAACTCGATTATTTGTGGGAAATCTTTGGTTATGCTACCTAGGAATAGTATATTCTCGATTCTTAGCGAGAGGTTCTCTAAAACCACATGAAACGCTAAGAGATGCTTCTTTATATCTCTTATTTGAGCAATTTCGGAAGCTATTATATTAGCTCTTATCTTGTCTCCTGATTCCATTACTGAAACTAATTTATCGAAAAGGATCTTTTCCCTATCTTCTAAGATGTGTAGCTGGTGATCTATTTTAGCTAATAATTGTTTTATTCTTATATTAGCCACGGATAGTTTATCTCTAATATTTCTTCTTCCTTTGAATATATCTATTAATCCTTGATCCATTTTATCGCCTCTGAGGAATATGCTTATACTAAATATGCTTAAAAACTAATGCCTGGATCATGTTTAGTTAATTATGAGTAATCAATGGGATCATTCATATTATTCTTAATATTTACAACATGGAATTTAGTGTTAATTATTTCTTTTTTAACATGCTTTTATTTTTTGATTTTAAAAAATAAATTGGGAAGATATTTGGTAGATATATCAAGTCTCCCTCGATGCAGACTCCCATCAGGTAAAGAGGTTAGTATTATAGATGTTCTTAAATTCTTCTTTGATTTTAACGAAACAGATGTAATTGTCTTACTCAGGATCCTCTCCGCAGGTTCTAGAACACTAGAGGATTTAGCGAGAGAAACACATATGAGTAAAGCTAGTGTGAGTAGAAGTATATCTAAACTATATTCACTGGGATTTGTGTCTCGAGAAAAAGTTATTGATAAAGTAAGCAAAGGAAGACCTAAGTATGTTTATAGAGTTGATAGAGAAGGAGCTCTCAAAAGAATATTCGAGAACATAGAAATGTGTAATAACGTTGCTAAATCTGTCTTTGAGAAGGTTCTCACTATAAAACCGGAATCTGTGTAGGAGCTATCACGGTAGATATTTTAATTAGTCTCTGTACATAGATGAAGATATTGTGTGGAGATTGTGAAAGAGATTTGTTTGTTCGATATAGATGGAGTGTTATTTGATGTATCTGAAAGATATTTAAGAGCTTTAACAGCTGACCCTAAGAGAGGAGATACTTTTTGGAACATTTTCTTTTCGGAAGATCTATTAGTACTTGATAAACCACTAGAAAAAGGTGTAGAGAACCTTCGGAAGTGTTTAGAGAAGAATTATGATATTATCATAGTTAGTGGTAGACCAGAGAGGCTTAGAGAAGCAACTCTTAAACAATTAATGAATATAGGATTACTTGAGAATAAAGATTTCAAAAAACTGATCCTTAGAAGAAATAATGATATAAGAAAATCATATGTGTTTAAGATAGAGATTGTTAAAGAATTAACCAAGAGATACGTGATAAAAGAGATACATGATGACGACTTAGAATTTCTTCGGAGAGTATCTCATATAGCACTTAACTCAGTATTATTCTACTATGAAAACTCATGTGTAAAGATCCTCAAGAAACTAAATTATTTCTAGAAAACCTGCTTTAATCTTTCAGCTATGAATAAACCTGCTTCTAGATCTCCGTATGAGGATATGTAAAGGATCTTGTTCTCTATTAAATCTTCTACTTCTGTTAATAGATCTATTACGTGAGACACAAAGTCTTCTAAAATACTTCTTCTATCATTGTTTTTAAGCGATCTAATTAATCTCTCAGGTATTTTGACACCAGATCTCTCTCTGAGAAATTTTAAGGTCTTCTCATCTAGAATAGGACTTACAGCAACTATTATATCTAGATCCCGAGGCTCTAACCATAGGATCCTGTTTATGTAGGAGAATAATTTCTCTAAAGTCTCTTTATTAAAGATAGGTTGTGTGATGAAGAAATATGCTCCGGCCTCCAACTTCACTTTTATTTTATAAATCTCCGGTTCTAACGGATCAAGATAGGGATTTAAGGAGCCTCCAACAAGGATCTTGTTTTTACCAGAATATACTCTCCTTCCAGCATAATCTCTTCCGAGATCATTTATTAGTCTAATTAAATATATGATCCTTGGGGAGTCAAGATCCCACACACCATAAGATCTCTTCTCGTGAAATTTTAGATCTCCTGTGGTAGCCACTACGGTATCTATACCAGTGCTTAGTGCAGCTAGTATGTGAGAAACCAAACCATCTCTGTCATAGTCTCTTCCAGTTATTTGAATACCTATTTTTTTATCTGGATAGAGCTTCTTAGCGATTGAGGCGAGAGCCAAAGGGTCTGCCAGAGGTCTTCCACCAGGGTTCTGAACGATGTCTAGACCTTCGTAGAATCCAAAGATCTGTTTCAGATCATTCTCTAGCATCTCGAGATCAAGATCTTTTTTAGGGACATATTCATAGATGAGAAAAACCTTATTTCTTGAGTAGATATAGTCTCTTAATCTTCCTCTAGGAGGCTTATAGTCTCTTATTTTAAACATGGAGTCTAGCTTTAATTTAAATAATTCTTTCTCTTTGCCGAATTCTCTTAATCTATTAAAAGCCTCAATCCAAACACATCCAAGTCTAAGATCCTCACACAGTTCCTTATGATACCCCCCACAAGGTCCATTAAGCATTTTCTTCGGGCAGCCAGTTTTCAAAATAATACACTAAACATTAATTCCTAAATAGAGAGATTAAAGATTATATTTGAGTATTCTACTACCAATATTAAGTGAGGAATGAGGAATCAAGTAGTGATAATAGGAGGAGGATTTTCAGGATTAGTGAATGCTTTTTTATTAGGAGACACAGATCTGTTTGAAGAACACAGCTCGGTAGGGTACCCTAGTCACTGTACTGGTTTGGTTAGCCTGAGATTTATTAAGATGTTAGGTGATATAGCTGAGGAGAATATTCTTAATGAGTATAGAAGCATAGTTGTGAAAGATCTTGATAACAAAGATCTTTTTGTATTGAGGGTAGGAAAGATCTTTAGACTTGATCGTGAGAAATTAGAAAAGGATCTTCTTAAGGAAGCAGTTGATAAAGGTTCAAGAGCTTATCTGCAGAGAAAAATTGTTGAATTCTACCGCGACAAAAAAGATGTTTGTCTAAAGATTCGTGGGAAAAATTTATTCGAAACTAAATGTTATAATAAGAATGATCTTCTGATACTAGCGGATGGAGTCTTAGGAGATCTCTCTAAAATATTTATAAAAAAAGATAGGAAAGATCTTATAGTAGGTACGCAAGTATTAGCTCATATAGATCCTAGGGAAATAGATCTCGAGAACATACTAGTTTTTGTTAATAAGGATCTTTTTCCAAGATTTTTCGGATGGTTTGTACCTATATCCTCGAGAGAGGCTATTATTGGTGGAGGATTTACACTTAACTCAAGAGCAAGCATATTTCTGAAATACTTTCTTCATAGATTAAAGAAGATAGGTTTATTCGCAGATTTCACAATTAAGAAGATTTACGGTGGACTTATTACAAGATCTCTATCATTACATCATGTCTTCAGCAATATAGTTGTTGCAGGAGACGCAGCGGGTCTAACAAAATCTTTCTCAGGTGGAGGTCTTTTCCCATCACTTTATCAAGCTATTGTAATAAAAGAATCTTTTAAAAAAATCTCTGAGGTAGTGGAGTTCAAGAATAGATACATTAGATACATGAAGAGGTTTTTAACAGAACTAGCTACACAAAAACTCTTAACAGATCAAATAATTAATTTAGGAATAGAGAATTTCGCGAGAATAATATCACAAATGTCAGATAGCATCTACATAGATTACGATTATCACGCGAGTATACTTAGGAACGGAATAAAAATTTCAAAGATTCTCTTTAAATAATTCTATTTACAAGTTATGTTGCTATAGATTAGCGTTGATACAGTGATTAATTAATTAGTGTTATATTTCTATTTAAGTTTTTTCGTATTCTGATATAAATTCTTCTGCGGATTCTCCCTCACTGATTTGTTTTCCCCACTTCTCATACTGTTTTACTATGATCCATATTCTCACAATCCTGCTATAATCAATACATTCAGTCTCTATCTCTCTCCCATCCTTAGTCACAGCTAGGATCTTTGATTTCCTAATTTTATTATCTCTATTGCAATCCTCTAAAGAAACTTTCTCTATTAATCCATTAATAGCTAATCCCTCTAGATCTAAGTAGTGAACTTTTTCTCTCAATATTAGCAACCCGAGATATTAAAGAACAGATACCTTTATAAACTCTCTAAACCATTAAAATAAAGCCTGGGTTTTGAGAAATATGATGTTTTGTCCTAGATGTGGAGGATTAATGGTTCCTCAGACTGTAGGAGGAAAAAAGATATTTAAATGCACCAAATGTGGTTATGAGATAGAGGCTTCTCACGATGCTGTTCAGAGTTATGCTACTACTAGTAGGATCTCTGCAGAAACTAAAGTTAAGACCTCAAAAGTTAGTGAGTCCTCTTCTAAGATATCTAGATCTCTGGAGGAGATTGAGCAAGAAAAAGAGGAGTTTTATGAGATCTTCTTAGATTTAGCTGGAGAAGAAGGTGAGGAGAAAGAATCTTCTGAAGAATAAGATTGCGCTGAGTTAAGTAGTGAAAAGTTACTTCTACAGCAATTTAATTTCTTTAGTTATATAAGACTTAACTCGTAACTTATGAACTTTACTAATAGATAAGATAATAAGATATTTCTACTAAAGAGATCTTATTACGGACTCTAATTATTTTGTTATTGAGAGACTTAATTATACGGTGATGATGTTGAGAAAAATTTTATTTATTTCAAAAATTTTCTTAATATTAATAGTACTAACTCAACTCAATAGTCTATTGGTGTATGCGCAAACTATTAATAATAATGATCTGCCTAATAACTACTATTTCGTGCTGAAGCTCGGTGAGGAAAGAAATGGTTTATTAAGGATCTTAGTTAGTAGTGATAGAAATGTAGAAGATCTTCAGAAAAAACTCAGCGATGCCCATATAAAGATCCTGGGTAGATTAGATCTTGTAAACACGTTAGTGATAGAGATCTCTCCTGATAATATCTCCTTATTAAAGAATTTAGATAGAGACATAAAGGTTTATCCAGATTTAAAGATAAGATTACTTGATGAGTCTCGAGGATCATTAAAATCACTATTTAATAGCTACTTATTATCTCCTGAAATCTCTTTAGAACAATCAACTTTAGGTGATTTTTCGTATACCCCAAACGCAAGCAGATTTATTGTACAAGCCCCTATTATGTGGGACCTGGGGTTTACTGGTAGAGGTATTAAGGTAGCAGTTATAGACACTGGTATTCAACATGATCATCCTTGGCTTCTCAGAAGTGATAATACTAGTGTTGTAGTATATCACTACGACGTAACTAATGACACTTTAGAATACTGTGAGGCTCATGGAACCCATGTGGCGGGGATCATAGCAGCTCAGTATACGGCTTATCAAAAAATAGGTATAGGAGCAAACTTCACATACCCAGGAGTTGCTCCTGGAGTATCTATATACGATATTAAAGTTTTTAATAGTTCATACTACGGATGTCAATATACTAGATCAAGTTGGATTATAGCTGGTATCGAAAAAGCTTTGCTCGGACCAGATGAAAAACCAAATACAGGTGATGAAGCAGATATCATAAGTATGAGTCTTGGGATGATCGTCGAGCCTTATCTAGCTCCATATCTAATGAATCATCCATTGCTACAAGCTATATCAAAAGCTGTTTCAGCAGGAAAATTAGTTGTTGTAGCGGCAGGAAATGCAGGTCCAGGTGGGTACACAGCGAATCTTATGTGCTATGTAGAGGGTGTTGTTTGCGTAGCCGCTGCCGCCGATCAATGGAGTACTGATTTGAGTATGCTCTTTACGGCGTTCTTTAGTTCAAGAGGTCCTCTTGCTTGGGGTTCTACTCCTCTAATGATCTCTGCCCCGGGCGTTTTTGTGATATCATCGATTCCAACGAATTATCGTTCCCCTTATGTCGCTGCGGCTATGAGTGGTACCTCAATGGCTACTCCACATGTCTCTGGTGTATTGGCGTTGCTTAAAGAAGCTCTTCCACAGGCCTCCTCTAAAGAACTTATAACAAGGATCATGAACACAGGATATTTATACAAGAACAAAGGCCTCTACGCAAACTATTATCCATGGAATAGATACTTAGTGTCTCCAAGTTATTCTCTTCTAAGTATAGGAGATCCCTACAAAGACCCTCAGCCAATGGTTGAGGGCTTAGGTCTAGCAAGGGCATACGATGCATACAAAGCAAAGATTCTGGTTTACTTCGATAATAACTATCCTATTAAAAGTATTTATGTGAATCCTGGCGATATATTCAGAGACAGGATTTATGTAAAGAATCTGGTCTCCACTCCGCAGAGACTCTATGTTGAGGTTGTAGGTTTCGAGAACTACGGATCAGGATCTAGTATAAAACCATATGTTGAGACACCATCAGATGTGATAGTATCTCCTAACTCAGTGGCTTCGATAGATCTCACTATTAAGATCCCGAATAATATTCAGCCAGGAACGTACTCCGGCTATATCATCTTTAGAGCATCTGCGGAAGGTGAGGAGATGATCTATAAAGTCGCTATTACAGTAAATATTCCCGTAAAACTAGACCAGAGATACGATGTATATAAAGTGTTCTCATCAATAGCAGGATTAACCGCTATACCCTCAGCGTATTTCGGTCCAGAGTTTCCTGAGTGGATAGCTCTATTTATTAACGTATCAACTCTTCCAGCAACTTCTCTCCTATTGTCTATGAGATCTGTTAATTCTTTAGTTAGTCTTCATATGGATGAGATACTAATGATCTCTCCCGGGGAAGAATTCCAGAATCTTTACCTAGGAAATATCATATTAAGAAGTAGAGGACTACATATATTGGTTATTGGATGGTGGTTTGGTGCATCAGATATCGGAGAGATAGAATTCACATTATACAGCTCAGGAATATCTCGTGAACAGGTAGTAGATGTGGTTAGTAACATAACTAGTTATAATATCTCTAACATAATTTCTGAGTTAAGGACTCTCTCTAGTAGATTAAGTGATCTAGAAAATAATATTACCTTACATAACACAACCCTCCAAGGCATCTATAGTGATCTATTATTAACAAATCTCTCAATCAAGAATCTCAGCATATCTCTAGATGAGGTATCTAAGAGAATTAGTTTAATAGATCAGATGTTAAATTCAATAAATCAAGATCTGCCTCTTCTAAAGGATCAAATTAGTAAGATGAGCTTACAGATACAGGATCTTTATAATAAGTATAGCGACGCTTACAGAGTTCTAGAGAGACATAGTGTCTCAATAAATAATCTAGGATCTCAATTAGCGAATCTATCTACGGAGTATAAAGAGAGTAGAGGCTTCTATGATGAGAGATTAAACAATATCGAAAAAACTCTTTCAATAACCCAGATGATTTTAGTAGCTACACTCATTTTATCTATAGGTGCTCTAATGTTAGCAGTAGTCTCTATGCGAAGAAGATAATGAAAATAATTTTTATTTTTTCTCTAATTGATTAGAAAGGTGATAAAATGCCTATAGAGATCAAGAGTTTAGAAGAGTTTATTCAAGTTGCCTCTAGAGCAATTGAGTGTAGAGTAGTTAGAGGAGGAAATAAAAAAATTCCAAAGATAAAGGCTAGGACCAGAAGATACCTATACACCTATGTTTTAAAAGAAAATGAGAATATCGATGATATCATTAACAAGATCAGAGATGTATGTAAAAATATTGTTGAGATAGGATCTGAGGCTAAAGAGTAAGAGAGGAATATTATTTGAAATTATGTTGGTTCAAGAGAATCTATAATGATTTTAAACAGAATCTAGTGTGGAACATGATCTATAATCTAAGGATCAGGGAGCTCCCAGCATATAGAGATGAGCAACCGATCTATGTAAGACTAGAACATAAACTGATTATTGAAGACACAAAACTCTTTCTCTATGTTTCTATGCCAGAGGGCTTTTATATAAATAAACAATACATAGGTTCCGTAGATGATGTGGACACAGGGGATCTTTTATTGAATCTTATTTATGCTTATGCGAAGAGTTATGTTGAGAGAGCAAGATCGCTAGGTGAAGTTGTTGAGTATTTAGATCCTAAGAGAACATATGATAAGGTGAGAGAGTTATTGCTAGCACTAGATCCTCCTGTCTACGCCGGTTTTGTCGAGACAGTTATTTTAGGAGAGGACTACTCACTTTATTCACAGATAACTCTTCATATAAACTGGAGCTATATTCTTGAGTTTGGTTAAAAATAATCATAATGCTTTTAATCAAGAAAAATATTGTTAATTGGGTCCCAAATGCCTCGTGTAGTAAGAGTTGTTTTAGATGATGCAAAACATCATCCGCAACATAAGGAGTTTAATGAGTTAGCTAAGTGGTTAGCTGATCTATTAAAAGTTGAGCTAAAAATAATTGAGGAGGACTATGTATATGTCAATGAGCACGGTGAGAAAGATGAATTCGGTTTTGGGTGGCTCCCTCAACTCTTCATAGAAACAGATAGCGGAGAAGTTATTCCTGTACTAACCAAGATACCTTTCGATCCCATTACATTAAAACCGGATCTTAATGAGGCTAAGAAACAAATTGAGAAAATGCTTAGAGAGAAAGAATTGCTTTAATAAGAAAGTTTCTATTTAAAAATAAAACCTTTATATCTTTAATGAATTATTTAGTTGGTGTATCAATATTTGTGCTGAGGATCTACAATACTCTATCTAGGAGAATAGAGGAATTTAAGAGCTCTGAGGAGGGCATAGTTAAAGCATATTTCTGTGGACCCACGCCTTATGACCACACACATGTTGGACACGCCAGAGCTTATGTAGCATTCGATTTTTTGAAGAGACATATAATCTCTAAAGGATATAACTTTGTTCATGTTCAGAATATAACTGATATAGATGACAAGATCATTAATAGAGCGAGAGAGGAGAGCAAGAGCTGGAGAGAGATAGCAGACTACTATACGAAAGAGTACTTAGAAGTCTTGAAGGAATTGAATATAAGAATAGATTTTCACCCAAGAGTCACAGATCATATAAGTGATATAATAGAATTTATTCAGACACTCATAGAGAAAGGACACGCATATGTTGCTCCTAGTGGTTCTGTATACTTTGATGTGTCTACATACAAGGACTATGGGAGATTAAGTGGAAGAGCCTTTCAAGAGGAGTGGAGACAAGAAGAGGAGTTCTTAGCAGAGAAAAAGAATCCTTATGATTTCGCGTTATGGAAAGCAGCTAAACCAGGAGAGCCATACTGGGAGTCTCCCTGGGGCAAAGGAAGACCAGGGTGGCATATCGAGTGTAGTGTTATGAGCTCGAAGTACCTGGGGTCGGAGATTGATATTCACGGCGGCGGTCAAGATCTTATATTTCCTCACCACGAGAATGAGAGGGCTCAGAGCGAGAGCTACTTTGGAAAATCTCCATGGGTGAGGTACTGGGTTCATATAGGATATTTAACAATTTCAGGAGAAAAAATGAGTAAGAGTCTTGGTAATATAATTCTATTAAGAGAGGCGCTTCAGAAATGGGGATCTCCGGTGATCAGGCTATGGATCTTTTCTGCTCATTATAGAAAAACACTCGATTATAAAGAAGAGTCTCTTGAGCAAGCAAGAAATCTCTACAAAAAAATAAGAGAGATCAGAGATCTATTAATCAGAATAGTCAGAGACAGACCTCTGGAACACTCATTGAATAATAAAGATCTTGTTTTATGGAGATCTATTGATCGCTTATGGATAGAGTTTAATGAAGCCCTTGATAATGATTTAAACACCCCAGAAGCTATGGTTCACCTTAATAAACTAATATCATTAATATATTCCGAGGTAATAAACAGAGAGTTATCAAGCATTGCTCTTAAGGCTCTAAATATTTTGGAAAAAATGGATCAGGTACTAGGAATCTTACCGGCCAGAGAGGAGTTAAAAATATCTCCTGAGGAAATAGATGAATGGATCAAATTAGTTATAGAGATCAGAAAAAGACTCAGGAAAAAGAGAATCTACGAAGAATCTGACTGGATTAGAGAGGAGTTGCTTAAGAGAGGAGTAAAAGTCTTTGACTCTAAGGAAGATACTCTCTGGATAAGAGAGTAGGGTTATGAAATCTTTAACGATAAAGTATCTAACACATCAGGAACTATAACTTCATAATTTCTCAAAACGTTTCTAAGGTTTCCATCTTTTCTTAAATATTCGCTGAAGCTCTTTATAACACTTTCTTCACCGTGATTGAGTATAATTGTTTTTGGTTTAGGCTCCATAGAGGTTAAGAAAGAGATCAATTGATCGCGATCGCTGTGTCCTGAGAATCCTTCTATACTATGGATCTCCATAGCGACTTTAATAACCTCTATTCTACCGTCTTCGCTATGCATCATAATCTCCTTAGCACCGTCTTTTATTTTTCTGCCAAGTGTTCCTTGAACCTGATAATTAACGAATATTAGAGCATTTAATGGATTAGGTGCTAAGTGTTTAAAATACTCTATTACTGGCCCACCAGTCATCATACCACTCGTAGCCATTATAACGGAGGGTTCCTTAGATCTTATTATCTCCTCTCTCTCACCAGGATCATCTACTCTCACAAATGTTTCATAAGTAAATGGGTTCTCTCCTGTTTTGAATAACTGAAAAGTCTCCTTAGCTAAGAGCTCTGGATAGGCCATGTGAATAGCCGTTACCTCATCAATCATACCCTCGATATAAACTGGTACTTGAGGTAGCTTCTTCTCAAGAAAAGCTTCTCTTAGTACAAGCATGATCTCCTGTGATCTGCCGACACTTAGAGTAGGTATAAGAATCTTCCCTCCTCTTTCAATAGTTCTCTTAATAATTTCTATTAATTTATTCTCGGCCTTCTCTCTGGGGGGTAGAACTGTTGTGCCATAGGTACTCTCTATGATTAAAGCATCTACCCTTGGAAACACTGTATCAGCTTTATCTAACAATCGAGTCTTTTGATACTTCATGTCTCCAGTATAGAGAATATTGTAGTACCCATTTCCTATGTGAAGATGAACCATCGCAGATCCTAGTATGTGTCCTGCGTTATAGAAAGTTAGTTTTATATCTGGTGTTATATCCGTAGTGTCTCCGTATTTAAGAGGTATAGTGTGAAGAACCATTTGCTGAACCTCTCTATGTGTATAAGGCATTGGTTTACCTTCTCTCTTGGCGAGATCTAGTATGTCTAGTTGTAGAAGAGCCATTAAATCTCTGGTGGCTTCGGTTGCGTATACAGGTCCTCTATAGCCGTATTTAAATAGTAGGGGGACTAATCCACAATGATCTATGTGTGCATGAGAAACTATTATAGCATCAATCTCGTCAGGAGATATATCTAGGGCGTCTAGTCTGGGGTACGCATTAGGTGGTCTCTCTACTCCTGGGTTTAAACCGAAGTCTAGTAGAACTTTACTCTCTGTTGTCTCTACTAATATTGCTGATCTACCTACTTCTTTGAAACCTCCTAAGGCGGTTATTTTAACGAATTTGTTTCCTATAACAGATCCTCTGTGAATACTTTCCCCGATGTTTCTCAGGATCCGTAGTCTATAATCACTCTCTTGAAGCATGTAATTCCTTATACCTTCCAATAATTTTGATTCTTGAGGAATTTTTCTAACAACCTTAGGTCTCCAGCCTGTTTCTACGAGTATTTGTTTAAGTGTTTTTCCATCATCACCTATCACTAAACCGGGTTTGGCGGCTTTTATGATTACTTCCCCAAATACATCGTCGAATATAATGTCTTTCTCCTCTACTCCCGCCTCAGGATCCAGTATTTTTAAGATGATTTTTCTAGCTTCCTTAGGATCTTTTCTAGTACTCTCATCTATTTTAATGATCACTCTTTTCTTTATGGTCTTAGCAATGTTTCTCACGAAACCTGTGTTAGTAGCTATAAACTCAGGGTTCTTTACATAAAGAACTATGTAGGGTCCCTCAAACTCTATTTTCCTAAGACCAGCTTCTGCAGGAACGTTACTCATTATGGTCTTTCTTATATTCTCTAATACACGATCCTTCATATTACAATATCGCCTTCAAAATATGCGGTTTTGAATTATATAGGAGGGGGGAACTCGGATAATAAATTAAGTCAAGGGGTAATAAAAGCTTTTTATCCCAGATCTTGTGATAACTACTACATCTACTCCCTCTCCTGTAAACACGTCTCTTTTTATCGCTGAGAACACTGCTTCTTTAGCTATAGCTAGGGCTTTATCAAGATCTAAATCCTCAGAATAGTTACTCTCTAAAACACCTATAGCTACAGGGCTGCCGCTTCCTGTGGCAACATATTTCTCCTCGGTAAGATCTCCGAAAATATTTATTTGATAAAGCCTAGGTTTATTATCTACATCAATACCTCCTAAGAGCAATTGAACTATATAGGGGAGGTACTTGCTTTCATTAAGTATCAACGCTAATAAACTACCCATGGCTCTGAGACTCATTCTTCTACCTGTTCTTATCTGATAGAGTTTATTTTCAGTTCTTAAGTAATTAGCTAGTATCTGAGCATCAGCTACTAGACCCGCAATTGTCATCGCTGTTCTATCATCTATAATCTCAATCTTCTTAACATTTCTATGGGCAACATATATTCCTGACGAAGCTCTTTTATCGGCTGCCAACACAACAAAATCTCTTGTCACAAATCCCACTGTAGTTGTCCCTCTAAGTACTTTCTCTACAAACACGTCTCTTCTCAAGCTAATTCCCTTTCCTACTATCTCATGTATTAGGAAATTTAAAAGATTAAAAGTATCCTAGATATTCTTTACTGGAAGAAAGTGGATTATATATGAGATGATTTATTTGGGATATAAACTACAGGATTTTCATCAAATAGATCTTATGAAGAGAATAGTTATAGGCTCAGGTGTCAGAAAAGATCTTCCGAAGCATTTAAGAGAGTTAGGTGTGAGTGATCCTCTGGTTATCATTAGCGGCGCGACGGAGACCCATAATATTGCTAGAGAGATTGGTGATATTCTCTCCTCAGAGAGATATGAAGTACATATTTTTAAGATTAGTACGTCCTCAGCTGAAGAAGTAGAGAGGTTGCATAATGAGATATCTAAGGATCTAAAGATAGTTAGAGGGGTAATTGGTGTAGGAGGAGGGAAAGCAATTGATTCTGCTAAATATATCGCTTGGAGACTCTCAGCGAATTTTATATCTGTGCCCACAGTACCCTCTCACGACGGCATCGCCTCACCCTTTACTTCTCTGAGAGGATTGCCAACCATAGTTTCAATTAGAACCACTACCCCACTAATGATCTTGGCTGATATGGAGATCATTAGTAGATCACCAAAAAGATATCTTATTGCTGGTGTAGGAGATCTTGTAGGTAAATATACTGCTGTTCTGGATTGGAGGCTAGCTCATAATTTACTAGGTGAATACTATGCAGAATACGCAGCATCGTTAGCTCTTCACAGTGTTAGGCATGTACTATCTTCCTGGGAGAGAATTAGATACGGTACTGTCGAGGGATACAGAATTGTTGTCGAAGGATTGATAAGTAGTGGTGTTGCTATGTGTATAGCAGGCTCCACCAGACCTGCTAGCGGTTCTGAACATTTATTTAGTCACGCGTTAGATAAGATAGCTAATTACCCAGCTTTACACGGTGAGCAAGTAGGTGTAGGAACTATAATGATGTCTTATTTACATGGTAAAAACTGGATGAAAATAAAAAAGATCTTAGAGAAATTAGGTGCACCAACAACTGCGAGAGAACTAGGAGTTTCTGAAGATAAGATTATTGAAGCTCTCGTAATAGCTCATAAGATTAGACCAGATAGATACACAATACTAGGAAGAGATGGCTTATCTAGAGAAGCTGCAGAGAGACTTGCGAGAATTACTGGTGTGATCCCGTAGTAGTTGTGATGCTCTAAATATATTTTTAAGCATATCACTAACATGATTAAGTAGTGGTATTTACAATGGTTACAGTAAGGGATGTTCCGGCAGATCTTTTTATAAGGAGATTAGCAGAGAGACTTAAAAAAGATTATGGCGAAATAATATCTCCACCTTACTGGGCAAATTTTGTGAAGACAGGAGTCCACAAAGAGAAACCTCCTCAAACAAACGACTGGTGGTATGCTAGGGCGGCATCTATACTTAGAAAACTTTATTTAGCAGAAGAGCCCTTAGGTATAGAGACTCTGAGAACCATATATGGAGGTCTTAAGAGAAGAGGGGTTGCACCACCTCATTTTAGAAAAGGTAGTGGAGCTATTATAAGAAATGTTCTTAAGCAATTAGAGAAAGCAGGCTTAGTAAGAAAAATAGCTAGAAGAGGAAGAGTTCTGAGTAGTAAAGGAAGATCATATTTAGACGAGATAGCCTTTGAGGTATTTAGAGAATTGAATAAAGAACGACCAGAGCTTATAAAGTATTACCAAAAATAAAAATTAGGGGTAGAGGGGCTTAAAAATGAGTTATGATGACACAGAATTATATGATGAAGAGTTAGAAGAGATTAAGAGAAGAAGATTAGAGGAGATATATAGACGTAAAGAGGCAGAGAGATTAGAGAAGGAGAGAAAAGCTCAGGAGGAGGCTATTAAAAGAGAGCTTCTCAGAAGAATACTTACTCCAGAGGCTAGGGAGAGATTAGCTAATCTGAGACTTGTTAAACCAGAGCTGGTTGAGGCATTAGAGAATCAATTAATCACTCTCGCTCAGAGCGGTAAACTAAAGATACCTGTGACAGATGAGGAATTAAAAGAAATTTTATATCAGATCTCTGAGAGAACTAGAAGAGATATTAGAATAACTATTAAAGAGAAGTGATTTCTATGGCTCGTGCTAAGGCTTTAGCAAGGAAACTAAGATTAATAAATAGAGAAAAAAGTAATTCTCCGATACCTATATGGGTTATTGCGAAGACCCTAAGAAAAGTTAAGTATAGACCTAGAATGAGGCATTGGAGAAGAAGTAAGTTGAAAGACGTGTGAGGGTGCAGATCTGTTGGTTACAGAGAAGAATGAAGGTCTCTACATAATACCTCTATCAAGAGTTTATTGGGGTGGTAGTAGAAGAAGTAGAGGTAGGAGAACTGTTAGATTAATTAGAGACTTTATCACCCGACACTTCGGAGCTAAAAGGGTTATTCTTGATGAGAGCATTAGCGAGTATATTTTCTATAGAAAAATTGAGAGGCCACCTCGAAGAATCATAGTTAAGGTATTTAAAATAGATGAGGGAGTTTATAAGGCGACATTAGCTTCTCTAGTCAAGGTACCAAAGTGAAATAAATGAGTTCTTTGAAAGAATTTTTGGTGGAGAAAGCCTCTTTCTATAGAAACCCTAATATAGGGGTTTACATATTTGTTAATAATGAAATCGCCATAGTTCCGCCTGGAACCGAGAGTGATTTAAAGAAGTTGTTAAGAAATGTGCTAAGAATCGAGAAAATTATTGAGACAAAGATCTCTGATACGAATTTAGTCGGTGTCATGATCGGTGGGAATGATAAAGGAATACTGCTACCTAGAACAATAAAAGATGAGGAGTATCAGCTAATCAAGAGGGAATTTAGTGGGAATATAAAGATCCTGGAGACAAGTGCTAACGCTATTGGTAATATTATATTGGCTAATTCAAGAGCAGCTTTAGTGTATAAAGAGGCAGATGCTGAGATTATTAAAACTATTAAGGATATTCTTGAGGTAGAAATTGTTGAGAGAGCAGTTATAGCCGGTATACCTACAATAGGATCGTTAGGGGTAATAACTAATCGAGGAGGTGTAATTCATCCTGACGCATCAAAAAAAGATCTAGATTTTCTCAGAGAGTTCTTCAAGGTACCAGTAGAAGTAGGCACAGTTAATTTTGGTGTTCCTTACGTAAGATCTGGTCTTGTGGCAAATGATAAAGGAGCTATTGTTGGAATTAATACTACGGGACCTGAGATTTTAAGAATTTCAAAAATATTAGGATTTGGGAGTGAATAAAGTGAGTGAGGTAAAGATCTATAGGGTAATAGGTTTAGCTCTCTTTGGACATGATAAGTATCCTGAGTGGAGAAAATTTGTTGTTGAGACTAGGGCTGTGGGAGAAAAAGATGCTTTAGAGAAAATATACTCTCTAATGGGTAGTAGACATAAGCTTAAGAGAAGTCATATAAAGATACTGAAGATAGAGGAGATATCAATTGATGATGTGAGAGATTCTGTTGTTAGAGAATTGTCTCGTGTAGAGGGTTTCGAAGTTGTCTAGTCAGAAAACACCTACCGATGAACAAAAGATACAGGCCTTAGCCATAGAATTGAGTAGAGTCGAAGAATATCTAAGAGCGCTTCAGCAAAACCTAGGTATTCTTCTTCAAGAAATTGAGGAAATCAGTATAGCTAGAGAAGCCTTAGAGGGTCTGAGAAAGTTTCAATCAAATGAGATATTAATGGGGATAGACAGAAGAGGCCATGTATATGTCAAAGGAATGGTTGCTTCTAAAGATAAGGTTCTCGCACATATAGGTGGAGAGTATCTGGCTGAGGTCTCCATAGATGAAGCATTAAAGATCCTAGATAATAAGGAAAGTGATCTAAGGAAATCTCTTGAGGCCTTGAACCAAGAGATTGTTGAGACATCTCGTCTCTATGAGAGACTACAGGCAGCGCTAAGCAATTTATTAACAGAGAGAGATAAGGATAAGAAAGAGTAACAGTAAATATCATTATTATTTTGATGCTATAATTCGTGTTAAGATCTTCCATATACTTATTCTTCAAATTTTCTACAAGACCTAGTTTCATTTCTAAACTGATCTTGAGATCATTTTAATATTTAAATATTAAAGAATTGTCTAGTTTATTCACACGGTAACCTATTGCTTTTAAGTATTTAATTAAATGTTTAAAATGGAGAACGAATATGGTCTCTAAACTCTTTCTAGCAACTTACACAATTGTGTTAATAGCTATTGGTATAAGTGTAGGTTTACTGATATCAATTTACTACAAGCCACAAGTCTCCCAAATTACTCAAGTTTCTCCAGTATCTACAGTAACCATTACATCTACCCCTACTTTAATTACAACTCTACCGTATCAACAAGAAGAAATGAGGGTCTTATTCATATATGTAGGCCCTATAGGAGATCTGGGTTGGACACATGCACACGATATGGGTAGAAGATACGTGGAGTCTCTGCTTCCGTGGGTGAAAACACGATATTTAGAAAGTGTAGATCCCGCCAAAGCTTTCGATGAAATATCAACACAGATAAAAGTATTTAAGCCACAAATAGTTTTTACAACGAGTTACGATTTCATGGACGCTACTGTGAAAGCGGCGCAAACATATAGAAACGTGATCTTTTTCCACTGTTCAGGAGATAAGAGAGACATTAATCTCGGGACTTATTTCGCAGATCTCTATCAAGCATATTACATCAATGGTTTAATGGCTGGAGCTTTAACAAAAACAGGTAAAATAGGTTATGTGGCAGCTCATTTAATTCCAGAAGTTATTAGACACATAAATGCGTTTACCATAGGAGCTATAGAAACAGGTTCTCAATTAGGTAAGAATATAACTGTGTACGTGATAGAGATAGGCGCATGGTATGATCCTGAAAAAGCTAGAGCTGCCGCATCGGTTTTGGTGGAGAGATATGGTGTCGATGTGTTAGCTTTTACAGAAGACTCGAGCGCTGTAGTTGAGTATGCGGAGAGTCTCTACAAAGCTGGTAAACAAGTTTATGTCTTTGGGCACTATAGCCCAATGTATAGATACGGACCTGACGTGGTTGTCTCTGGCCAATTAGTTAATTGGGGACCTATCTACCTAGATATTATTATGAAGGTTAGGGCGGGTGTCTACAATACAACAAATCTGAAGGATGTTGATTATTGGTGGCTTTTAGCTCAGGGTGCTGTTGATGTAGGTGCTGATTTCGGTATGTTTGTCAATCCTAAGTTTAAGAATACCTTAGAACAGATCTATGTTACAGATAAGGTGGACGGAAAGAAAAAGAGTGTTTATCAACTTACTATTGATAGATATAATGCTATGAAAGAAAGTAACGTAGGATTTGATCCATTTACAGGACCATTATATGATACAGAAGGTAGATTAAGAGTTCCTGAAGGAGTTAGAATGAGGTACCACGATATATGGTATATTGATTGGTTTGTTAGAGGTGTGGTTAATCTAGGTAAAATATAAGATATTAGTTGGAGAGTAGCATTGGAGATTAAACTAGATCAAATAATAAAATTTTTTGGTTCTCTCAAGGTTCTTGATAATGCCTCGATCCATATAAGATCTGGAGAAATAGTTGGTTTACTAGGTGAAAACGGAGCTGGTAAAACTACGTTAATGAATATTTTATATGGATTATATAGACCAGACAAGGGAGTGATCTATGTTAATGGTCATAAAAGATATTACATGGATCCCTTGTACTCAATGAAGCTAGGTATACTCTTTGTTCAGCAATTCCCCAGATTAATAGACTCTATGACTGGTGCTGAGAATTTAAAACTATTATTACGAAGAGATAAGAGAAATATACCAGATCTATTAAGAGAATATGGTGCTAAGTATGATCTGCAGGTAGATTTCAATAAAAAAGTTGCTGAGATGACTATTTTAGAGAGACAGAAACTCTATACATTAATATCAGTAATTTTAGGCGCTAGAGTACTTCTTCTAGATGAGCCTAATATGCTTCTAACCACAGATGAGAGTTTCAGAGAATTTCTTCGCAGATACGCTAGAGAAGGAAACAGTATACTTATAAGTTCTCATAAGATATCTGCTGTAATAGATCTTGTTGACAGGATCTATGTCATGAGAAAAGGTAAAGTTGTAGCTGATATTAGAGACAATATTAGAGAGAGATATGATGAGATCCTAAAGCTAATGTTTGAATACGGAAATAATAGAGATAAAGAATATCATGTAGTAGTAGGTAGTGGCGGTGTTGAGTATGAGGCAAGGGAGAATTTATTTAAGAGAAAGATTCTCGAATTAAAAGATCTTGTTATAACAGAAGAAATTAGGAAAATAAATGTATACGTAAATGATAGAGAGATTGTTTCAGTAATATCCATTGCTGGTAAAGGAGATAAAGAATTATTTGATATATTAGCAGGTTTTAGAAAAAGTATTCGTGGAAAAATAATCTATAAAAATTTTGATATATCTAGCGATCCTCCGTATAGAAGAGTTGTACGTGGAATATTCTTTGTTCCGGATAACAAATTAGATTTGATTTCACCGAGATATAAGATACGAGAAATAATGGGTTTATGGAGTATAAGAAACAATGAGATCAGTAAATGTTTATCTGAGACTTCGGTAATGTATAGATCTCCTGAGGCAAGTGTTTCAGAGCTTTCTGGAGGTAATATAAGTAGGATGATATTAGCTATAATAGCATGTAATAAACCAGATCTAGTCATAGCTCATAATATATTTAGTGGGCTAGACCTTTTAGGATATGAAATAGCTACTAAATTAATAAAGAGATTAAGGACAGCTGGGGTATCTTTTCTACTAATAATGAACGATTATGAAGAGGCGCTCAAGATCTCTGATAGGATCTATGTATTAAGTGAGAGAGGTGCTATAGAGATCAATATAAATGAGGCATATAAAGATCCTTCTGTAATTTGGAGGGAGATGGTCTCATGAGCCTAATATATGTTAGAAGAAAAAGTGATGAGCCTCCAACGATAAAAATAGTGGTTGTTTCATTAGTCGTCTTTATTGTTATTGTTTTCATAGGAGTTTTTTTGCTTATGTTAATAAGTGGTTATGAATTAAGAGATCTGGTTAATATATTCTTTGATTATAGGAACCTGCTTTCTCCAGAGGTCATAAGATACACGATGATAATAGCTTTGTTATCTCTAGCTCTATTAATTAATGTTGCAGGAGGTTTCATTAATCTCGGTGGAGAGGGCCTGATAGCTCTAAGCATGTTAGCCTTTCTTATTGCAAGTATATATAATTTAGGGATCTTAACAGGCTTTATTCTATCTATTCTACTACTGGTTGCTTGGGCTTCTATACCTTATTTATCTAAGATCTATTTGGAGAGTAGCGATGTGTTAGTAAGTTTTCTTCAGAATTTTATTGCATTATTTATAATAAATCATATCGTGGCACATGTTTTTAGAGGCGAGCTTGCAAGACCTAGGAGTCCGCCTATTGATCCAAGCATTAATCTTCACTATGTATCTCAGGGGAGTATTCTATATAATTATTTAGGGAGAGTATCTATAGAATCAATTATTATGTTAATAATAGCTATTGTATTTCTGAGTTATCTACTCTCCGAAACTAAGACAGGGTACTCTCTTAGGCTACTGAGTCACTCTATTAAAACAGCTTCTATATCAGGTGTTAATATACCTAGGTCTATTTTCTTGAATCTATTAATAAGTGCGATATTGCTATCATTTGCATCAGCAGAACTACTTCTAGGAGGTGAGAGAAGAATTTTCTATAATGAGGACGCCAAGATAGGTATAGGCTCTATGAGTTTTGGATTAGGATATGTCTCTCTCAGTATAGCTATTCTATCTGTTAGAAAACCTTATATATCACTTCTCTACTCATACATACTAGCTTTAGGGTATATGATGGTGTTTTTATCATATGGTTTTTATAGATTAGTTTTAGGTGTAGCTATAGTGGGTTTATCACTTCTCTCTGTTCTTTTATCTGAGTTATTACTCAGGTACGAGGTGAGACTAAGTTGGCGTTTGAGACGTTAATACTTCAAATTCTTAGTATGGGTAGTATTTTGATATTTGGAGTATTAGGAGAGATTCTCTCTGAGAAATCAGGTGTGGTGAATCTAGCTATCGAAGGCTCGATAGCCTTGGGAGCAGCTTCAGCATATGCTGCAACAATACACTTTGACAATTGTTTAATAGGACTTTTCATAGGTATTTTATCAGGAGTAGCACCGGCTCTCTTATTGATCTTATTATCAATATATCTCCCCCTGAATATGATTGTTGTAGGTATAATGTCGTCTAGTATATTTTCTGCGATCTCTATAGTGATTGGGAATCTCGTCCCCAGACTTCCTCAGAAGAGACTAGTATTATTATCAGAGGAGTTTACCATATACCTTATCTTTATGATCTCTTTGATGTTTTCTGTCTTGCTATACATTGTTTTGCGGCGAAGAATCGGTTTAATTATAAGATCCGTAGGCGAAGATCCTTATACAGCATTTTCTATGGGAATAAATATATGGAAAATAAGAACCTTGAGTACACTGGTATCCGGTTCTCTTGGCGGATTAGTCGGTTCACTGATGATCCTTATGCCTATGGTATCTGTTATATGGAGAGAAGGCTTAACTAGTGGGTGGGGCTACATATTAGTTGCCATAACACCAGCCTCTCTATGGAATCCTCTGATAGGTATTCTATTAGGTATTTTCATG
This sequence comes from Sulfolobales archaeon, assembly GCA_049976205.1. Lineage (GTDB taxonomy): Archaea > Thermoproteota > Thermoprotei_A > Sulfolobales > AG1 > WYEN01. The sequence continues at coordinate 38,946 of JBMFIR010000002.1, forward strand.
GGAATGATCTCATTCCTGAGCATAGCTCTACAAACAAGTGGTCTGATACCTCTTTCAACAGATTTAGCTAATCTACTACCTTATTTCTTAGCTGCGCTTCTATATATATTAGTCAGAGGATTATTCTTAAGGAAATTAATAGTAGTTCCAAGAGCCTTAGCTAAAGAATTTGTTCTGGAAGAGAGATACGAATAATTCATATTATACCTTTAAATAGAGATCTATAGTAAATTTCTTATTGGATGATGAATGGTATTAACTATGATGCGATGATTAAGACACCAGACGCTGATTAACAATTAATTATTCTAGAGCAAATATCTAGGGTTAGCTCCTTATATAAATTAAGATCCGATTAATAGTGTTATTGAGCACAATAATATTTATTGATTATAATGACAATATTATTTTATTGGTGTTTTTAATTATGCCCTGGGATTTTGAGTTTTCTAAAGAGCAAGAAGAACTTAGATTAGCTATAAGAGAGTTCGCTGAAAAATACATAGCTCCTAAAATAGTCGAGTTCGAAGAGAAAAGAAGGATTCCTGATGATATAATAGAGGGACTTGCAAAATTAGATGTTTTCGGAGTTGTTTTCCCTGAAAAATACGGTGGACTAAATCTAGATCCTATAACAGCTGGTGTGATACTAGAAGAGATTGTTAGAGCAGATCTCACATTCTCACTAGCTGTTGCTTATCTTGTTCATACATCTTGGGGTTATATAGCCTCTAAATATGGTAGAGAGGAATTTAAGGAAGAGATAATTACGAAAGCCTCCAAAGGAAGGTTATGGATAGGTATAGCTACTACAGAGCCGCATGCAGGATCTGATGTTGCGGCTATAAGAACAGAAGCTAAGAGAGACGGTCAATACTATGTACTAAATGGAGAGAAAGCCTATATCTCAGGTATTAGAGAGGCTAGAGAACAGTTCCCCGATGGAGGAGGTCATTTAACACTTGCCTACACAAACAAAGAGCTTAAGCACAGGGGAATGAGCTTCTTCTTTGTACCTATGAGATCTCCGGGGATCACGTATAGGCTAGAGAAGGAATTTGGTAGAAAAGGCTGGTCTTTCGGGAGTTTTTCTATGGAGAATGTGAGGGTTCCTGAGCATTATAGAATTGGTGATGAAGGCAGAGGCTTTTATATAGCTATGGAAGGCTTCGATCACGCAAGAGCATATATAGCTCTAGCATGTGCCGTGGGATCTAAAAGAGCCTTGGAAATAGCCTCAGAATATATTAAGCAGAGAACAGCATTTGGGCAACCGATAGCTAAGTTCCAAGGTATACAGTTTCAAATAGCTGAGAACTGGGCTCGCGCGGAGGCGGCATATAACCTAGCGTATAAGGCTCTATGGGCTATAAAGAAGGAAATAGAAGGTAAAATAGGTAGATTCGAGGTTTCTAAATACACTGCTGCGGCAAAGTACTTTGCTGTTGAAACAGCTAAAGCAGTTATAGATGACGCAATGAGATGGATGGGTGCTTACTCATATACTGAAGAGAATCCTGTGGCTCTAGCTATGAAAGCTGTTAAAAGCTATGACTGGGCTGAAGGTGCGTTAGAGATAATGCAATTAATAATTGCTAGAGAAGTTTTAGGCAGAGAGTTTATAAGATAATTGCTCATCAATTATTTCGCAAAAAAGGTGTTTTTTATGCCTTTAAATATAGTCGTTCTAATTAAGTCTGTGCCTGATCCGAAATCTCCCATAAGTGTTTCTCCTGAAGGTAGATTAGATCTTAAAGAAGTTAAGTATGTGGTTAATCCTGGAGATAAGTATGCTGTAGAGGCAGCTCTGCAATTGAGAGAGAATTATGGTGGGAAGGTCATTGGGTTATCTATAGGTCTTCCAGGTCTGGCGGATGTATATAGAGAGGTGCTTGCTATGGGTGTTGATGAGTTTATATATATTATTGATCCTTCAATAAATGACTATGATACTCTACAAACATCATATGTTATCAGTATTGGTCTAAGAAAGATCAGAGAGAAATATGGTGAAGTAAATCTTATTCTTAGTGGGGTTGAGGCTTCAGACACCAACTCTGGTCAAGTACCTTCTCAGTTAGGTGAGCTACTTGGTATACCAAGCATATTCTATGTGGACAGGATCTTAGAGGTTAAGGGAGGTAGTGTTATTGCTAAGAGAATTATTGAAGATGGATACATGATTATTGAAGCCAAGATGCCGGTCGTGTTAGCTATAGCTGATACGAGCTACGAGCCTCGAATACCTTCATTAAGAGATGTTATAAGCGCTAGAAGGAAAAACATAGTTTCATGGAGTATTGACGAGATCATGAAAGAGAAGCTCTTTGAAGCAAGTGTTCGACTAGCTTATGTCAAGCCTGTCGAGATTAAGAGAAAGAGAAAGATAATATCCGACGAAAATATTGATAAGGCATTAGATAAATTCTTTGAGGAACTTAGGAGAGATAATGTGTCTCTAAGAGGCTGATATCTATGGGCGATGTTTACGTATTTATAGAGGCTGATGAATCAGGTTTAAGATCTCGTTCACTAGAGCTTTTAAGTAAGGCTAGAGAACTTTCGCAGAAATTAAATGGCAGAGTCGGAGCTATTCTCTTGGGCTACAAGATCTCTCATTACGCTAAAGAAGTGATTCAGTATGGTGCTGATGTAGTTTATGTAGCAGAGAATTCACTATTTGCATCATATGATGTTATGGTTTACTCATATGTGTTAAGTGAATTAATTCACAAGATCTCACCTGATATAGTGCTTTTCTCCTCAACTACTCTTTACAGAGAACTAGCATCAAGGATCGCGACGAGACTAGGTGTGGGGTCAGTTAGCGACTGCGTAGATGTGTATATTGGAGAATACATTGATCCTAGGACAGGCATGAAGTATGATAAAGCCATGTATATGACAAGACAGATTTTTAGAGGTGAGATATATGCTGTGGTTGTCTCATTTAGTAAGAAACCTGTGATAATTTCTATGAGACCAGGTCTTTACGAGACTCCTCAGAAAGATCCTAATAGATCGGGTGAAATCATTTCATGGAACATAGATGTGCCTCAGGAAAGAATAGGTCTAACAAAGATCATAGAGACCCAGAGAATAGAGAGAAAAGTAGATTTATCTAAAGCCAAAATCATTATTGCGGGTGGCAGAGGAGCTAAGGCAGAGGGATTCAAATTAATAGAGGAATTAGCCAGATTTTTAAGGGCGGAGGTTGGTGCAACTAGACCCCCAGTAGATGCTGGCTGGGTTTCTCCTGATAGAATGATTGGGCTCACGGGCCAAATAGTTAAACCTGATATCTATATAGCTGTGGGCATATCAGGAGCACCTCAACATGTAGTGGGCATGCGTGATTCAAAGATTATAATAGCTATTAACAAAGATCCAGATGCACCAATATTCAAGATTGCTGATTACGGCATCGTAGGAGACTTGTTTGTTATACTGCCTAAGCTAATAGAGAGATTAAAGAAGAGCTAGTTTTTCGGAGAGATGATACTTTTTGACCGAGACTTACAAATTTGATGTTGTAGTAGTAGGTGCAGGACCCGCTGGTTGTAGCGTTGCCTACTTACTCGCTAAGGCAGGATTGAGAGTTCTTCTTGTAGAGAGAGGTGCTGAAGCAGGTAGTAAAATGTTGTGGGGTGGCAAAGCTTATGCTCAACCAATAAGGGAGGTTTGGCCAGAGTTAGATAAGGAGGCTCCTATTCATCGGTGGATTAGTAAGGAGAGATTTAGTATTGTTTGGGGAGAAAGAGTTCTAACACTAGAGTACGGTCTAGGCCGTAGAGTTGCTTTCACAACATATCTCACGGAATTAGTTGCATGGATGGTTAAGAAAGCTGAGGAAGCCGGTGCTCTCTTCATTGATAAAACAAGGGTGGATGAAATAGTCGTCAAAGATAATAGAGTAATAGGTGTTAGAAGCGGCTCAGATGTTGTGGAAGCTGATATAGTGGTTGATGCAGAAGGTGTTAATAGGATTCTTCTAGAGAAATTAGGTTTAGTACCTAAGTTATCTCCTGAGCAGGTAGGTGTGGGTGTTAAAGAAGTTCTTAAAATAGATCCTAAGATTTTAGAAGAGAGAATGGGTCTGAGTAGTAATGAAGGCTTATCATGGCTAGTAGTTGGGGATGTAACAAAAGGTATCCCTGGAGGAGGATTCATCTACACAATGAGAGACACATTATCTATAGGTTTAGTGCTCAGTGTCTCTTCAGCAATTAAAGCAGTAGAGGAAGATAAACTAAATACTCATGTCTCGGAGCTTTTAGAGAATTTTAGAACTCACCCCTACTTCTATAAGTACTGGGCTGAGGCAGAGATCATTGAATATGGCGGAAGATTAGTTCCGGAAGCAAATTTGAAAACTATGCCTAAGAAACTATACTACCCGGGTCTTTTAATAGTTGGTGATGCGGGAGGTTTCTTAGTAAATGCTGGATACACATTCAGGGGAGTAGATACAGCTGTTTATAGCGGTAAATTGGCTGCGGAGACTATTTTAGAAGCTTTTAATAAAAAGAGCTTTGATGATGAAGTACTCAAGAGCTACGAAGATAAGATAAGACGTAGCTATATATACAGGGAACTCTTGAATCACAAATATATTAGCAACATAATGCAAGACCCATTTTTCTTTAATGAGATCCCTAAGTTGGCTATGGAGAGTATAAGAAAAATTCTTGAGGCTGAGTACGAGGAACCTAAGATCTTTAATAATATACGTGAAACTATGAAGGAGAACAGAATCGGTCTACTTAAATTACTACTAAAACTTACTAAGGTAGTGAGAAACGTATGAGTCAGGAAAAGAATAATAAGCGATTCAGAATCGAAGAGCTTATAAAAAGAAATACTTGGGATATAGACAAAGAACCACACATAGTTGTTTTAGATGATAAAAAACTTCCGATAAAAGCACTAACAAGACTTTGTCCTATGAGATGCTACGTAGTTGAGGAGAATAAGCTGATATTCCACTATGAGGAGTGTGTTGAATGCGGTCTCTGCAGAGTTTTAAGCGATTCCACGGCTCTTAAGTGGGGGTATCCTCGAGGAGGTAAAGGAATTATTTTCAGAAGAACATAATCACTGATCGAAATTGCTATTAGTACTCACACTTATTTCTTGTGAACCTCATAAAGCTCCAGGTATCTCTATAATACTTCCGCTAAGATACTGTATTCTTTCTTCAGCTAATGAGATTATCAAATCCGCTACTTCAAGTGGTTCTGCGGCTCTCTTAAGTGGTACATTTCTCGTTATATAATCACGGTATTTATGTATCTCAGGTTTCTCGATCCATGAAGGAGCTACTCCTATAACTATGATTCCTTTGGGAGCTAAGAGATCTGCCAGATACTTTGTTATGGTATTTAAAGCGGTCTTCGAGGCCACATATGCCGGAGAAGGCCTTAGGATCCCATATACTTTATGTCCCCGCGTTGATGATAAGCAGGAAATATTGATTATTACATCTTTTTCACTCATGTACCTAGAGACTTCCAGAGAAAGAGTATACGGCACTATTAGATTTATAGTGAGAATCTTTATCCATTTATCATAAGATAATTTAAAAGGATCTGTGTTGTCCCATGCTGCAGCGCTATTAATTAACGTGTCTATACTCCCATAGCACTCAAGCGATCTCTTCACTAGCTCGTTTAATAGATCTATTCTCTCCAGATCATTCTCTAAGATACATAGTTTCTCAGAGTATTTTTCAAAAATCTTCTTATTTTCAGCACTAACTTTATTAAGAGAAGATTTGTTTCTGGCTACTGCTACTACTCTATGTCCTTTCTCCAGAGCTCTCCTAATTATATAGCTGCCTAAGTGTCCTGACGCACCTGTTACCAAGATATTTAGTTCTCTCCTCGTATATCTACCCCCATAACGTAAGTCTCATAGCTTAAACATAAATGAAATTTATTATCATAGGTTAGGAATTTGTGGGAATACGTCACAATTAAATGCTTAACTAGTATTTACGTGCTAATCTAGCAAAGGTTTTGGCGGGTTTCCCGCATACAGAGCATTTCAAATCTTTCACATCTACTGGTTCTAATGGGCTTCCCAAAAGATCTACGCCAACCCACCTTTCAGAGAGTTTTATACCGCAAGTCTTTGAACCGCACCATGGTATCTCTACAATAACATTCTCCTTCTTGAATATTTCATCAGCTTCTTCAAGAGATCTTACTCTTCTTATCTTTTTACGAAATTCATTCCATGCTCTATTTCTAAGATTCTCTTCTATCTCCCTATATAAGTCTTTAATTCTACTAATTAATTCACTTTTTCTAACAGTTTCTCTCTTAATAAGATCTCTTCTAAAAACAGTTACGGTATCGCTAGTTAATTCCCGTGGACCTACTTCTATTCTTATAGGAACTCCCTTGATCTCGTACTTATAGAATTTATCAACTGGCTTAAGCTCTCTATCAAGATCACAGTATACCCTGAATCCCGCATTTTTAAGTAAAGTCTCGATCTCCCTGGCATAGCTCCAGACCCTATCTGTTTCTTCGCTACTTACTGTAGAGGGTATTGGTACAATAACTACTTGTATAGGAGCGTACTTAGGCAGTAATACTAGTCCTCTCTCATCACCATGAATACCTATGAGGGCTGAGACTACTCTCTCTGAAACACCATAACTTGTTTGCCACCCATAATCCATAGATCCGTCTCTCAGATGGATCCTTACCTCAAATATTCTCGTAAATGTTTGTCCTAAATGATGGACGGTACCTATCTGGAGAGCTCTTCCATCAGGCATTAACGTGTCAAAAGCCACTGTGTAAACCGCTCCTGGAAACTTATCCCATTCAGGTCTCTTAGACACAATATAGGGTATTCCTAGATCATCGAAAAATTTACTATAGATCTCTACAGCCTCAGCAACCTGTTTGTCAGCGTCTTCGAAGGATTCATGCAATGTGTGAGCCTCTTTAAATGTTGTTACCTCACGGACTCTGATCAATGCTTTCGTAGATTTTGTCTCGTATCTAAACATACTAACAATTTGATAAAGTTTCTTTGGAAGATCTCTATAGCTATGATACCACAGAGCCTCCATATACGTGATAGGGATCTCGCTAGTAGGTCTAAGAGCCAATTTAACATCTAGGGGCTCTAGACCCCCGTGAGTGACCCAATAAACCTGGTTCTCAAATCCTTTTATGTGTTCACTTTCTTTCTTAATCATATCCTCTGTTATTAGTAGTGGAAACAATACTTCTTCATGACCTGTCTCATTTAAAAGTTCTCTTAGCCTCTGTAGAACTAACTCTCTTATTTTGAAACCATAGGGTCTCCATATACCCATTCCTTTCACAGGATACCTTCCATAGTCATAGATCTCTGCCGCATCTAGTACCCAATCGTACCATTTACTAAATTCTTCGCCATATTTCGTGGAAGGCTTCTCCGCCATAGATTACTCAGATAGAAAAATAATTACAAGTTTATAAAAGCTTTAACCAAGAAAAACTCAACTAGCCTAATAGTACTAGTAGAATAGCTACTATTAAGCCGTATATGCCTAATCCCTCAGCTAGCACAATTATTAAGAAGATTCTACCAAACAATTCAGGTTTTTCAGCCATTGCGGAAAAACCTGCTGCGCCAGCTATTCCAATTGCCAATCCTGCTCCTAATGCAGCTAACCCGATCGCTAGTCCTGCTCCCACGTATTTGCCTAATTTATCTAGTCCTACTGATGGTGCTTGAAAAGATACTCCTCCGCCTCCGCCCGCGATTATTGCTACGAAGACAAGTGTTAGTAAAGCCGCTAAAACAAGGATTGATGACGCAACAACAAGATCAAATTGAACTCTTCCTTGTCCTCTGATCGACATGCTTAAAATCACCACTCATTATTTTCTTAGCTCCTTATAAATTCTTTCTCTAAAATTCTCGATCTCACGGATCCTGCTCTCTCTATATTTATCTATAATATGTTCTAACTCTCTGAGATACTTCTCTATATACTCACTTCTTTTTTTCTCAAATGTTTTTAGCAATTCTTTGCTCAATTGGTTATCTGCCCCGGGAGATAAGTTTAGATTTCATCATTTTAAGTCTGATAAACTCTTCTCTGCTTCTTTCCTCCAGAACTAGTCTTATTCTCTTAATAACACTTTGATATGTTGGTATCACGTAGTAATCTAACGAGTTAATTAGTTTCTGAGTATTCTTTAGCTCCATAATTAATCTATTTATGGTTGCTTCTAACTCACTTAATTTAACAAGATCCATCAAAAGATCTTTCATATCCCGTATTAAATGATCAATATATGGTGAGGTGAAGAACATACTAGAGTTAGGTTCTTTTATTGATCTCTCGTCTAATTCTATTACGGGTACTTTTATTCCGAAAGCACTTCTCTCGCCTATAATAATTGTTAAGGTCTTTGGTGTGATTTTAGATAAGGTGTTTATATAGATATACCCTAGTTCAGAAGACACTTCGAAAAATTCTTCATATACTTTATCTAGTTTATCAAAAACTCTTCTTCTCAATTCAGCATATTTTTCTAGAGCTACTCTAATGTTTAGTAAGAGAACCTCTCTCTTATCCTCAAGAATTTTTCTTACTTTAGTAATTATGGTGAGAGCTCTCCTTAGCATTATCAGATTAATTTTTGTGGGTAATGTCTGTCTAGGGTCTAGTGCCATCTTTACTCTGCGCCTACTCCCCTATATTTAGGATGATATTTCTTGATATTAGTCTCTTTAATATTCGTTAGTTCTGTTTCGGGTAGAATAGATAGTATCTCCCAAGCAAGATCTAGGGTCTCTTCGATACTTCTATTCTCATAGAATCCTTGGCTCAGAAATCTTCTCTCGAAAGCCTCAGCGAATCTAAGATATTTTCTATCTATCTCGCTCAGACTTTCCTCACCAACTATCACAGCTAGACTTCTTAGCTCTTGAGCTCTCGCATATGCTGCATATAACTGATCTTTTACTTCGGCATGATCTTCTCTAGTCTTTCCAGGACCTATACCTTCTTTCATTAGTCGTGATAAACTCATTAAAACATTAATTGGTGGATATATACCTCTGTTATAAAGACCTCTATCAAGCACTATCTGCCCCTCAGTTATGTAGCCTGTGAGGTCTGGTATTGGGTGGGTTATGTCGTCAGCAGGCATTGTTAGTATGGGCATTTGAGTAATTGATCCTTTTCTTCCGTGTACTTTACCTGCTCTCTCGTATATAGATGCTAAATCAGAATACATATAGCCTGGGTATCCTTGTCTACCAGGAATCTCTTCTCTAGCAGAACTAATCTCTCTCAGAGCCTCAGCGTAGTTCGTCATATCAGTTAGTATAACTAAGATATGCATATCTCTCTCATAGGCTAAATACTCAGCTAATGTAAGAGCTACACGGGGAGTTATTAATCTTATCATGGCAGGCTCATTAGCGAGATTTATAAACATAGCTGTTCTCTTAATCGCTCCTGTCTCCTCGAAGAATCTTCTGAAGAATAGAGCTTCGTCATACTTTACTCCTATTGCGGCGAAAACAACAGCAAATTCCTCACCTTCTCTTCTCACCGTAGCTTGTCTCGCGATCTGGGCAGCTAGCATATTATGTGGTAATCCACCACCACTAAATATAGGGAGTTTCTGACCTCTCACAAGTGTATTCATGCCGTCAATAGCTGAAACACCTGTCTGTATGAAGTCTTCAGGGTACTTTCGAGCCGCTGGATTAAGCGGAGCTCCATTAACGTCTCTTTTCTCCTCGGCTATGATCTCGGGGCCTCCATCAATTGGTCTCCCTAAACCATCAAATACTCTGCCTAGCATATCCTCTGATACAGGTATTTCCATTGTTCTACCTAGAAATCTGACTCTAGTTCCGCTAGGACTTATGCCTAGTGTTCCCTCAAATACCTGAACAACAGCATATCCTAATCCCACCTCTAGAACTCTTCCACTTCTTCTCTCTCCACTAGGTAGTTCAATCGATACTAATTCATCATATGCTACATCCGCAACTTTCTCTACTATGAGTAGAGGCCCCCTGATTTCTTTAATAGTCTCATATTCTTTTAGAAACATCTTCATGTAGAGCCCCTCTTTAAATCCTCAAAATACTTATCTATTTCTTTCTCTAACTCATCTAATTTATCTAATTCATCGTTTCTTACACTGAACCTAGCCTTTACTATACTGGTCACTAGCTTCTGTGTCTTCTCCCTAATAGTAGCCACGGGTACTCCAGAGTCTACCAATTCCTTAGCATGTCTATAGTACTTAAGCAAAAGCTTTAGTAATTTAAATTGTTTCTGTGGTGAAGAGAAGGCATCTATAGGATCATATGCGTTCTGCCTCAAGAAACCATCTTTGATCATTCTTGCGATATCCATAATGAGTTTGTCCGGCTCAGGTAGATTCTCAACACCTATTAATCTCACGACTTCTTTCAACTCATTTTCCCTCAAAAGTATGCTTAGTGCCTCATCTCTTAACGCTCTCCACGAAGGATCTACCTCCTTACTCCACCAATCACTCACTAGATCTGTATATGCAGAGTAGCTAGTTACCCAATTAATTGCGGGGTAATGTCTGGAGTATGCCAATGAAGCATCTAGTGCCCAAAAGACTCTGATGAATCTTCTTGTGTGAGTAGTTACGGGTTCTGTGAAATCTCCTCCTGGTGGAGATACAGCACCTATAACAGTCACCGAACCGGTTCTCTCCGGATTACCCAAGGCTACCACTCTACCAGCTCTTTCGTAGAATTCTGCTAATCTACTCTGTAGATAGCTTGGGTATCCTTCTTCGGCAGGCATCTCCTCTAGTCTTCCAGCAATTTCTCTAAGAGCCTCTGCCCATCTACTTGTTGAGTCAGCTACTAGAAGTACGTCGTAGCCTATATCTCTATAGTATTCTCCTAAAGTGATCCCAACATAGATGCTGGCCTCTCTTGCTGATACAGGCATATTACTTGTATTAGCAATTAATATTGTTCTCTCCATCAGAGGTCTTCCACTCCAAGGATCTTTTGTCTCTGGGAATCTCTCTAATACTTCAGTCATCTCATTGCCTCTCTCTCCGCAGCCAATGTATATAACTACTTTAGCATCACTCCACATAGCCAAGCTGTGCAGAGTTACGGTGTTATGGAATATTGATGGAACATAGCCTCCTATAAAGTTATGTGTACTGGGAACAGTAACATCGTATACTACCCACTCACCGTATAGAAGCTCAACCTCCTCTACAGGATCTACTGTTACTTTCTTGAAGATCTCAGCATATCTCTTTAGCAGCTCCTGCTTCTTCCGCAGAGTAGCTTTCTGTATAATAAGTGTCTGCACTCTATCTCCAGAGGCTGTAGCCTGTAGAGACGAGTCCAAGTAAATATCTAAGATCTCTGCAGGAATCACTAGATATTCACTCGGTATCATCTTAAGAATCTCGTCTCTCCTAGCTTTTATCTCGCTGAGAACCTCTCTATAAAGTGTATAAGGTCCCAAAAGATATCCTACATCAAATAATTCTTTCGTGAGAACCTCATCGTAGAACTTAACTATATCGTGATTATCAGAGATTATAATAACATAGATCTTTTGCTCGTACCCTTTATCATTTCTATAAGAACCCTCAGCTATTATAAAGTTTCCTATACCAATTCTATTGAGGAGATATGTTAATTTATCTCGTACATCCTTTGTATAAGAGAGAATGTACAACATGCCGTCTCTGTAGAGACCCATTACTCTGAAGTATCCTGCTAAGAAATATTTAATAGCACTCTCACTAGCTCTTAGCATTATATTAGGAATTCTTTTCTTCGTAAAGTACTCTGTCGCAAAGCCTGTTTTAAACAATATGTCTCTCAAGATTTTGGATTTAAGTTGTATAACTACAGAGTTTCTTCCTAAAGGATCTTTATGATATCTCCAGTAGATTGTTTTCTCGATATCGCAGTCTCCAAAGACTCCTCTTAAAACGTCTTCGAGAAGTTCCTGATTTATATCATCTCTCGGAACATAAATTCTTATGTACTCTGAAGAGTAAAGCTTCCCATTACCCACCAACATTCCGAGTATATAGGCGAATGCGCCATCTATTTCTTTAGGAATCTTCATACATCTAGGGGACCATCTGTAGGAAACTACTCTTGGGTAAGGAGGCTTTAAACCAGCCATCTTAAATACTTTCTCAATGAGCCATAGAGGGGGATAAGCGATTCTATGGATCATGTTGTAGAGTCTTCTATCCTCTATACCTAGTTCCTGAGCTAAACCTCTTAATCCACCTCTATGTTTCTTTGCGAGTTTTCTTACTATTTTAATAAACTTCCTCTGGACCACGGGATCCTTTGATACTGCTTCGGGAACGTATTTGTAGAGGTTTATTCGAGCCTTTGTATTTATGTCAATTTTCCTCGGAACTACAAGCAAATCTCCTTTTCTTAAACTCGCTGCCGGGATCTCTACGAAACCTTTTTCAGGATCAAAAACTATTAATTTGTGTATTGGCGTAACCTCTATTACTCTACCTCTCTTAGTACGTATTCTTATAATTTTATCAGTCTTTCCTCTATAGACATGACTTATAGGCATCTTAATAAATTCTTTCCCATTGAAACTATATACGTATATTGTTTTTGAACTAACTCCATATACCTCTTCATCTAGCTTAAGATTAGGTTCTTCACCTTTTATCTTTTTGAAAATTTTCTCTATAGGAACAAGATCCCCGTTGGATAACATAACAGGTGTTCCGGGTAAGAGACATTTACCTGTTCCAAAAGCTCCTGGTATAGCTCCTGTTCCCCCTTTAGCCATTGGGAAGAATGTGTCAATAATTCTCATACCTGTTATGAGTGGTAGCACAGGATCAAGTTTTACTCTATAGGGTCTGGGGATTCTGACAGGCCATTTATTAAGCATCTTTATACTTATCTTGTCTCCGTCTCTTTCGATAAAGGCTATAGGCTCTTCAACTGTGTAATCTCCTTCTGGACTTAACTCTAATAATCTACCTCTTATATTAGGAGGCACAATGATGGGGTGTTTTATAAGAGGTGTTTCATCTACGTATCCTAAAATATCTCCTGGATTAAGCTCGGCACCAGGTCTAAGTCCTTGGAGAGGTACGAAGCGATACTTTATGTCTCTAGGTATTGACGGGAGTTTTACACCTCTTCTCACAAATATTGATTTTGTTTTGTCAAGGATCTTTGATAGAGGTCTCTGAATACCGTCAAAGATCTGACCGATCAAGCCAGGTCCTAGCTCAGCTGATAAAGGGGCTCCCGTGGCGTAGACCGGATCTCCCGGTTTTATCCCTGAGGTTGTTTCGTATACTTGTATAAAAGATTTATCTCCAGAGATCCTTATTATCTCTCCTATAAGTCTTTCTTCACCAACTTCAACGACTTCGTACATCAAAGGAGAAGATATTCCTTCTGCAACTGCTAGACTTCCGCTAATTCTTAATATTTTACCTTTTCTCTCTATAATCTCTAATCAACCCCCAAAAAGTGTCTTGCTAATAACTAACTTAAGCTCTTCTTCTAAGCTGTTTATTAAGGTATCAAGATCATATCTATACACAATATCTCTCGTCTCTGAATAAGCTATGAATCCTCCTTTTATTCTCTCATTTTTCTCAACACTTAATTTCTTGTTTCCTAATTCATCAGTATCTTTAGTTAGCTCGCTAATGATATTTTTGATTAATTCTATTGTTCCAGGATCTGTTTCTATTATCACATGTTCTGATTTAATATCTCTCAGTACTCTCTCAAGATTCTTTTTTAAAAACTTTCTATAAGCTGATTCGTTGCTGATCAAGAAATTAATGATTCTCTCTCTCGCTTCTTTGAATACTTCGTCTATGAGTTGATTTGCTTCTTTACTTAACCTATTTCTTTCTTCTATATCAAGTTTCGATCTATAACTCTCGAAAGAATACTCTAAATTTCTAATATTATCCTCAAGTCTCTTCTCCTCCTCATGGAATATTTTCTCTATTCTTTCGTGAAGTAGTTTGTTGAGATCTCTCTTGTACTCGCTATAGATCTCATCTATTCTTTTAAGAGTTTTATTTATTACGTACTCAGCTAATTTAGTGGGATCCCCGAAAATCTCTACAGCGCACAATTAGATCACCCTACACCTAAGGCTTTTCTTAGTAAACTAGACACGTCTATCTCCTCGGCCTTACTCCAACGCGTAGGTAAAATAGTTATTACAGGCCATCTCTTCGTTGCAGAGATCTTATCAATATAGTCCTTTAATAAGTCGCCCAGCTCCTTAGTTATGTAGATAATTGAGAATTCGCCTGATCCTATGTAGGTATCTAGTAATTTTCTGATCTTTGCAGGATCCCTGTCTTCGACGACTACTCCATCGATACCTAGTAAATTGAACATATTAACAGTATATTTATCGCCGATAACAAGTATCTTCTTTTTCTCCAAATAAACACCGTCTAATATATTTCATTATGAATAATTAAAAACTAATTAAAACTAAGTAGTTATGGGTTGTTTAGAGAGTGTTTATGCCAGAGAAAATGAGTCTTCTTAGAGCTATAGTGCCTATCGAATATATTGAAGAAGCTATTATTGCACTTATTGAGAGTAGAGTTTTTCACGTAACCTCAAAAACAGGTAAAGGGTCTTTGGCGGATAGATCTAGGAGAAGTATGGTGTTAGTTGAGGAAGCTTTATCTAAATTGGATCAATATGCTAGAATAGCTGATGTAAAGATATCTAAAAGAGAAAGTAATAAAGTGGAGGTTAAACCTGACTCAGTTTCAATGTTTTTAGACGAGATCTTGGAGAAGAGCAGGATCATAGATCTAGAGTTCGAAGATTTACTAAGTAAGTATAGAGAGGCTGAAAATAAGATATCTGAATACGAAAATGTTCTGGGAATACTTGAACCCTTTAAAAGCTTGAACGTGGATCTTAGCTACTTGCAGAAAGGTGATCTTATTAAATTAAAGGTTTTCTCTATTTCACAAGACAAAATACTTACATTAAGGAGAGACTTAGAGAGTAAACTTAAGAACTACGTATTATTACATGAAGTGAGTGAAAGAGAAAATATATCTTGTATACTTTTATACTCATCTGATGAGGAATATGTTTTAAATGAAGTTTTGAGAGGTAATAAGGCCAGGATCTTTGAGTTACCTATAGATCTTCCCAAGAACTTGAGCGAAATTTTTGATATGATTAGAGAGAGATTAGAAGAGTATAGGAGATACTTACAAGAGTTGAGAGGAAAAGCCAAAGAGAAATTTGCTAGTATAAAGGACTTGTTTATTGAAACCTACAAGGGCTTAGTCTCTCTGAGAGATTTTCTTAGAATAAGTAGCCACAGCATCTTTACTTCATCTTATGCTTTTGTAGAAGGATTCGTTCCTTCAAAAATGAAGAGTGAAGTATCTAAAAGACTTATTGAGGAAACACGAGGAAACATATATATTGAATTAAAAGAAATAGGTCGCTTAGATAAGAGAGAAGAGGATCCTCCGACTTACTATAGAATACCAAGATTTTTAGAGCCCTTTAAGATGATTCCGGATCTTTATGGCACTCCAAGCTATAATGAGGTTGTGCCTATATATATTGTAGCGATTACATTCCCCATAATTTTTGGTTTAATGTTTCCTGATGTAGGTCACGGGCTAGCCATATTAATAGCGGGATACGTATTTTGGAAGATCCTTGGGAGAGAGAATAAAAGTCTCAGCGATCTAGGTCTCCTACTCATATATTTAGGAGCCTCATCAATAGTAACAGGGTTTTTATCAGGAGAATTTTTCGGACCAGCTACTCCAGTAGCTAAGTTTCTCGAGGAGTTATATAATGAGCACCATATTCACCCACCACTTAGTCTACCTATATATGATCATGAGGCAAATGTTATAGATGCGCTATACTTCTTTATACTACTCTCTATAAGAGTTGCGACCATTACAATGTTTGTTAGTGCTTTACTAGGTGTGGTAAATGGTATTGTTAATAGGGAGTTAGATTATTTATTAGCACTAGCTTTACCCAGGTCCTTAATCTTTCTTAGTATACTAATTCCTGCTTTCGCCTCTAACAATACTGATATTGTGGGATCATATTACTATTATATAAGTCTAGGGCAACTGCTTAGCATTATAGAAGGTGCAGTGAGCTACTCAACACCAATCTATATAGAGGTTTCTAAATGGATGCTTAACATATCTCTTATATGGATCATATTTGGAGAAAGTATTATAGAAGTGATACACAGAGAATTAAGAGAGAGTGTGAGAAAGATTGGAGATGGATTTATGGAGATGTTTGATACAGTCATAATGGCTCTAGGTAATTCTATGAGTTATCTAAGGATCATGGGTATAGCTCTTGCCCATATTGCTGTTGTAGTATCTTTCTATGCTCCAGTGCTTAACTTGCTATATAGTCCTAGTATAGTGGAGCAGATATCGGCATGGATCATATATTCAATAGGGAATTTATTAGCGATGTCTCTTGAAGCTGTTATAGCATTCGCACATACTCTCAGGCTTCACCTCTATGAGATGTTTAGTAAGTTCTATAGAGGTCAAGGAAGATCTTATGAACCGATCGTGCCACTAAGCATAATTATTCAGTAAGAACCGTCTGAGGTAGCCGACAAATCTCTCTTCCTGGATCTTTATATAGATAGTGACCTTCTTATTTTCTCTGGAGATAACAAACCTATTTTACCCACAAGTATAGAGACTAGATCCTCTACATCAAGTCTCTTAATCAAATAGACAGCCCATAACTGAGAGTAAGTAAATGGATAAGAACTCATTACCACAACCCCATTTCTTCTAGCAATTCTTCTTAGATATCCTCTTATTGATACTATACTATCAACTAAATCATGAGACATGAGAGTAGGAGGATAGAATCTTCTTAAAATAGCTAAGAGTCTAGTCTCATCAGAGTCTAACATATCACTCAAAACTTCTCTGGGGAAGCTACAAGAAAAGATTCGGGCCCTTGACAAGACACCCTCTATTTTATCTCTTAAACCTCTGTAAACAATTCTAGAAACAAAATTCAGTAGATACTGATCAATATCTGGGCAAACCATTGATCGAGTTTCGGGATACTCGTTAGTAATGTTATATAGAAGATCCATTGTAGAGAGATCTAGAGAATATATGATTGCTAAATCACTGGAGATATTCTTAGTAAATTCTCTGAAGTAGTATTCAAATGTTGGAAGCTCTCTCTTAATGTGTTCAAGGATCCTAGGTAAAGTAAACTCTTCTCTGAAAATTTCCTCCATGAGTTCTCTCATATCTTGAGGTAGGGCTTCAGCAGTACCTCTTAATCTCATAATCTCTTTAGACATTAACTCCCGTAGTATTACTGAATAAATCTTTGCTATAGAGATCCTTCTCATTGAATCAATAATTGACTTTATGTCTTCACTTAATTTCTCGAGTGATTTAGCAAGATTATAGAGATAAGTATCTAGAGAGAGCTCAAAGTTTAGAATATCTCTCGGTGAAACACCCTTGACATATTGATAATATGTTGTTTCTTTTAATATATCGAAGTAATCCTCGACAGAATTCGCTGAGAGAAGATCTTGAATGTTCTTCTCTGTTAAACAAGTGCTGTAAAGAACTCTAAGTTTAGGTGCGAGATAAATAAGATCTAGTGATAAACTCATGTCTAGATCCTCTTAAGATAAGTAAATTTTACTTTAACTCATAGATTTCCAAGAATTTCTCTAGAGCTTTGTTAATGGCATCCTCTCTTCTACTAGTATAGATCTCTCTTAAATTCTCTAAAGCTCTCTTAAGTCTTTTTTCATGTTCTTCTTTTAACCTAATTGTTTTCTCGCTAATATTCTTCTTAGCTTCCTCTATTAGTTTATTGACCTCTGATCTGATCTCCTCCCGCAATCTCTCCGCTAATTTATTGACTTCTGTCTCTAACTTCTCTCGATCTTTCATGGTCTCCTCTATTTTAGTCTCCAAAAATTTCTCTGTTTCTTCTAGTAAACTAAGGATCCTCATAACATTATCTTGAGACAATACTTATTCTCCAAATCTAAGTGTTTTACATATTTAAAATTTTTCTTGTGGAAACTATATAGCCTGTGTGTCCAATCATTCTCACTCTTGGTCTAATAGCATTTTTCTTAGTTTCATAGATTCTCTCTAGTATTTCCTCGATCTCTACAGCAATCCATTTAGTAGATGACGAAAGCTCATCAAATAATTTAATGACCTGATTCATTGTGGGAAGGAAAAACACTACAGGAGCACCAGGTCTGAGAGCATTATACAGCACATCTAAAATTCTCCAAGGATCAGGAAGATCTATTAATGCGGCATCGAGATCTTTCTCATCCACACCCTCACTAATATCCTTTATTTTTATCTCCACATATTTCTCAAGACCTAACAAAGAAATATTTCTCATAGCCATCTCAGCAAAATCCTCTCTGATCTCGTAACCATAGATTTTGCCTTCGGGAGCTACATATTTAGCTAAGAAAGCTGTTGAGACACCTGAGCCTACGCCAGCTTCAAGAATTCTTTTTCCTGGACCTATGTCCAGCTTAAGTATTATTCTCCCGATATCCTTAGGATATATCACTTGAGTAGGTCTCTTAAATAACTTAAACACCATATCCTCAGTTGTAGGATTAAGAACATATGCCTTAACTCCCGAAGATAATGTGATCTTGGTTCCGTAGGCTACACCTAGTAGTTTCTCGTGATCTACGAAACCCTTATCACCAGAGAATCTGTATCCGGCTCTGACCCTAAATATATGTTTTCTCTTTTCATCAATATATAATAGGACATAATCATCTTCTTTAATCATATAAATGTTAGACGCATCAGTACTGGTGTCACTCTTCACCATTCAGTACTACCAGCCTTCATCATATGAAAAATAAATTACTTGGCGGCTGGAACATAGATCTTTATTCTTCTATTTCCGGAGTAAAGATGCAAGGAACCCTCTTCATTTAGGTATCTTAATAATTTACGGGCTAGAGTGTATGATATACCTAGCTTCTCCTTCACCTGATAAGGTGTTATATAATCAAGTGAGATTAATTCCTTCTTGGCTCTCGTTATAAGAGAGGCTTCTAGCTCAACAAGTGCTCTCCTAGTTGTTTTCTCCTCTTTCTTAGTGGTTTTAGCGGCTTTTTGTTCTTTCAATTGCTCTTTTAACTGTTTCTTCTCCATTGCTGATAAGGGTTTCTTTCCCTTGGTACCCATGGTGTCACCATATTCATAGAGATATAAGAAGGTTATAAAAAGATATTAGTTGCTCAAAAATAATATAGATCGAGTTCTGATGCTTAGAAAACTAAAAGAGATTTTTAATAAAGGAATTGAGAAGATAACGAATACTCTTGAGAAGACTTTATCTGATAAATTAGTTAAAGAAATTAAAGAAGAGGATCTAGAGAAGATATCAGAGGAGTTGATAATAGAGTTAGTTGAAGCAGATGTTGCTTTAGAAGTAGCTGAGGGTATAATTCGAGATTTTAATAAAAGAATAATTGGTTCAAAAATTGGGTTACTTGATAACAAGAAAGAATTTATAAGATCAAAATTTATTGAAACATTACATGATTATCTTAAAAAAGGCGAGTGGGATAGAGATCTTATTGAGATCATAAAGAATTCTCAGAAGCCTTACAAAATACTTTTCATGGGAGTTAATGGTGTAGGTAAGACAACTACTATAGCAAAAATAGCGAAGTATTTAAGAGATAAGGGTTTTAAAGTACTTGTGGTGGCGGCAGATACCTTCAGAGCTGGTGCGCAGGAGCAATTAGAGATACATTGCCAGAGACTCTCTATCTCAATTTTCAAAGGAAGATATGGGGTCGATCCAGCAGCGGTTGTTCATGACGCGGTGAAACACGCAATTAAGAATTTCTATGATGTGATACTTGTGGATTCAGCAGGGAGACAGCATACTGATAAAGATCTCATGGAGGAGATTAAAAAAGTTGTTAAAGTGCTGAAACCTGATCTTAAGATACTTATACTAGATGCTCTAACAGGAAATGATGCTGTTAATCAAGCACGTGAATTTGATAGATATGTTGGAGTAGACGCTGTTATACTAACTAAAATAGATGCTGATGCTTCAGGAGGATCTGCCCTAAGCATTATAGCATCTATAAATAAGCCGATTATATTTGTGGGTACAGGCCAGAGATATGATGACTTAGAGAGGTATAGGGTAGAATATATTCTTAGTAGAATAATTGGAGAATAGATCTATTAAATCATCGAGAGGATTCTAAGAATTTTCTGATAATAGATATCGAGCCTGTGTAAGGATCTTTTTCGCCTCTTATGACAAAGTCTATAACCTCTTTAGAGTTTCTATCAAAGAACTCATCGAAGTATTTATCTAATATATACTTGGATATTGTTTTAAGAGAATACACTCTACGTTGATTGATGATCTCCTTGAATCTACCGCTATCAATAAGATATTTTCTATGCATCTCGATACCTGAGACCAGATCCTCTAGTCCTCGTCCTAAAACAGCAGAGACTTTGTATACAATAGGCTTCCAACCAGATCTAGATTCTATATCTTCTAAATTAAGTATTTCGTAGAGTTGTTTATATGTAACCTCAGCCTCAGGCTTATCAGCCTTGTTCACAACGAAAACATCTCCAATCTCCATGATGCCTGCCTTAAGGGCCTGTATATCATCACCTGCGCCAGGAATAAAGACATTAATTAATGTGTGAGAGACTTTGCTAATATCTACATCTATTTGACCGACACCTACGCTCTCTATTATAATGCGCTCAAAACCTAAACCATCAAAGGCCTCTATTAGAAGAGGAACAGACACTCCTAAACCACCATATACTCCTCTAGTGGCTGTGCTTCTTATGAAAACTCCTGGGTCCTGAGAGTGTTGTTGCATTCTGATTCTATTACCCATGAAACTCCCTTTAGAGAAAGGTGATGAAGGATCTACAGTAATAACAGCTACTTTCTCATCGTTCTTTCTATAGAAGCTTATTAGTCTTGATATAAGAGTGCTTTTACCTACACCGGGACTTCCCGTAACCCCTATCACATGTGCTCTTCCGCTTCGTCGCATAAGGTCTCTCATAATATAGGAATAGATCTCAGGATCTGATTCTCCAGGAAATTCTACAAAAGTTATAAGCCTTGATAAAGCTCTCGAATTACCTTTTAAAGCCTCTTCATACAACTCAGTTATACCACTACTTTTCATACCCTCTCCTCTCCTCTGCAAGTTCCTTTATTCTCTGAATAATATATTTAAGAGGTGTATCAGGTGGAAAGACTTCCGCAACACCTAGCTGCTTAAGCTTCTCAGCATCATCAGGAGGTATTGTGCCACCAACCACAACCTTAATGTCTTCGGCGTTTTTCTCTTTGAGAAGCTTAAGCACAGCAGGTACGAGTGTCATGTGGGCTCCGCTTAGAAGACTTATTCCAATAACGTCCGCGTCCTCTTGAAGAGCTGTATTTACTACCATCTCGGGTGTTTGTCTGATACCTGTGTAAACAACCTCGAAACCAGCATCTCTTAGGGCTCTTGCAACGACTTTAGCTCCTCTGTCATGACCATCTAAGCCTAATTTTGCTACCACGACCTTATATCTTCTTCTAAGTCCCTCTCTCGCGATTTCCTTGCCCACATCTGCCTGTACAGAATCTTCCCACATGATATGTACACCTCAAATGATTTATTATGGGATCATTTAGTATATTAAGGGTTCACTCCATTCTCCATAGACGCTTTTCAGGGTGTTCATTATTTCTCCTAAAGTTGCTTTACTTATCGCAGCACTATAGACATAGGGCATAATATTCTCATTTCTCATAGCCGCCCTCTCCAACTCTATAAGAGCACTCTTAGTTTTGACAGGATCTCTGCTACTCTTGAATCTTCTCAGTCTCTCTATTTGCCTTATTCTAATATTCTCTTCATTAATTTTCAGAAGTGGTACTCTCCTCTCTTCCTCAAGAATTTCTCCTGCAAAAGCATTCACGCCCACGACTATTTTCCTCATCTCCTCTATTGCTCTCTGTTTCCTATAGGCACTTTCTGTTATTAATGTCTGCGGATATCCTTTTTCAATAGCCTCAACCATTCCTCCCATTCTCTCAATTCTATCTATAATCTTCCAAGCCTCCTCCTCCACTTTATCTGTGAGCCACTCAATGAAGTATGATCCTCCCAAAGGATCTACGGTATCAGCCACACCACTTTCATAAGCTAGTATTTGCTGAGTTCTTAGAGCTATCTTAGCAGAGAATTCGGTGGGTAGGGCTAGTGCTTCATCAAATGCATTTGTGTGAAGGCTCTGTGTTCCTCCTAAAACAGCTGCCAATGCCTGTAGAGTTACTCTTATAATATTGTTATAGGGTTCCAGAGCTGTTAACTCAACACCACTTGTTTGAGTATGAAATCTCAACCACATACTTCTCTTCTTCTTAGCACCGAACCACTCTCTCATAATCTTAGCCCACATTCTTCTTGCAGCTCTGAACTTGGCTACATGCTCAAATACCTGAACACCGGATGCGAAGAAGAATGAGAGTCTGTGAGCAAAGTCATCGGGGTGATAACCTCTTCTAATCATCTCCCTAACATACTCAATGCCATCTGCCAAAGTTAAAGCAAGCTCCTCAACAGCTGTCGCACCTGCCTCATATATATGGTAGCCTGAGATGCTTATTGGATTCCACTTAGGCAGATTCTTAACACTCCACTCAATAACATCAACACCAATCTTTAGTGCTGGTTGAGGTGGAAATACCCAAGACTTTTGAGCTATAAACTCCTTAAGCTGATCGTTTTGCGTAGTTCCACCAATTTTATCGTCTGGTACCCCTTGCTTCCTCGCTACACCAACATAGAAGCTAAGCATAACAGGTGCTGGGGGATTGATTGTCATGTTAGTAGTTACATCACCCATGTAGATATCCTTGAATATAACCTCCATATCCTCGATCGTTGGTACAGAAACTCCTACAACACCTACCTCGCCAAAAGCTCTTGGATCATCAGGATCTATGCCTACCAGAGTTGGGTAGTCAAATGCTATTGAGAGACCGGTTTCGCCGTGACTGATAAGATACTTAAATCTATCATTAGTATCCTCAGGTGTTCCATAGCCACTAAATTCTCTCATAGTCCATACTCTACCTCTATACATGTTGTAGTGAATACCTCTTGTGAAGGGATATTCTCCCGGAAAACCTATTTTCTCAAAATAATCTTGATAAGCCATATCCAGAGGAGTATAAAGATCTTTTACAACAATGCCAGACTCCGTTAAGAAACTCTCTTTTCGATCCTTATATCCACTTTCAATCATATTATTCCTCCACTGCTCAAGAGCCTTTGCTAAAGCATTTAAAAAATCATTATCAAAGAATGAGGTTCTACTCAAATACTTCCCCAGGATATATAGCTATTAAATAATTTATTAATTTTTGAAATAATATCGTGGTTGTATGCTAAAAATTATCAATTTTGAATTAATTTTGATTATTAGTTTAAATTTCATATATCTGACTTTAATTATTTAATATAATTAGACTCAGCAGGTTAACTAGATCATGTATCTGAGTATTTAGGATTGAATGTTACGAAGACTTTATCTTATGGGTTCTGTAGATAATTATTGAACGTAGAGCCTATTAGATTTGTTTTTAAAAAAGTAGGTGGTGGTAGTAAAGATCTTTTGATGGAGTAGACGAGTCATGTCTCAAATCAAATTGTCAGGTTTAATTGTTTTATTGATGGGTCTTGCCATATATATGCTGTACATATATTATATAGGTTTCGATGAAGTCTGGAGAATGCTTAGTAGTATAGGTCTCTTAGAAATTTCGCTATTCATGCTACTGAGTTTAGTAGTGATCTTTCTCCATAGTTTCGCATGGTATTTATTGATTAGAGGTTACTCTGCTGAAAATAATATACGATTCACAGATGTATTTGGTATTATTGTTATAGCCTTATTCTCTGGTTATGTGATCCCCATCGGAGGTGTCACAGAGATTATAAGAATAGCTCTATCTGTGATTAAATATAGACTCAGGTCTTCTGTGGCTATATCAAGCATTATTATGCACAGACTCTATGTATCATCATCTGCCCTAATTATCTTCTTCATAGTTTTTATTCTCAGAGCCTATTTCAGAAGTGTATACACTTTATCTTTTGGTGAGCTCATTATTATATCTGCCTATACTATCCTCGTTGTTTTACCTAATATAAGCATACTAGGTATTATGAGTACAGATATTTTCAAAAGGATCCTAGATAGATTCAAGTATTTTATGGAGACCAAGATAGTTAAGAAAAAAATATCTTTTGAGCCTGAGATCTTTATGAGAGACTATACATCTTATCTCAGGAAGAGTATTTTTTCTATAAATTCAGTGCTTGCCTATGTAATATCTATCGCTGAATGGTTCTTTCTCTCATTAGCTGTTTATATACTCGTATATGGATTTATTAGTAAATTACAGGATCCTATATATGCGGTAATGTCAGCTATTATTTTCCAAATGATCTACTGGATACTACCACTATCTTTCATAGGGTCTATAGGGATCGCTGAGTTCATAATGACACTTGCTCTTCAAATAATTGGTTTATCACCGTACTTAGCTACAAGTCTAGTTATACTATATAGAACAATAACTTTTCTGACTATTGTCTTACTTTACTATCCGATTATGAAGATCTCTAAGATAGAAGATTTGAGCAAAATAGTAAGAGAAGGCATTGATATGATCTATAGCAAAACCAAGTGATCACTTCTTTCTCTAATAATAATACATGATAAAATATTGTAATAAACATTAGGAGCTAATGCTTATATTCTAACTCACACGATATTTTTAAGGTGTGGAGTAGTTTGTATGGATTTAAGGTAGATTTTGATCCTGAGGAAAGAGAGGCGCTAAGAGAAGCGTTGCTTGATATGAGGGGAGTTGTTGAGGCACAAGTTTTTATAAGTGATGAGTGTGAGTGGTGTGATGCTACAGTATCAATGCTAAAAACGATCTCTGAGGCATCCCCAACATCAACCAACGGTAGATTATTCAGATATAGTGTATATAGGAGAGGCGAGGATCTTGTTAAGAAACTAGGTGTCACCAGATTCCCAACAATCTATTTATTGAATGGATCCATAAGATATTATGGCATACCTGCTGGAGAAGAGATCAGAGCTCTAGTCGAGACAATAATCAGAATTAGCCAGGGGGAGAGCGGTCTCGAACCTGAGACCATAAAAAGGATTAAGGAGTTTAACTCAACGGCTGTAATAGAGACTATAGTGACACCATCCTGTCCGTATTGTCCATATGCTGTGCTCTTAGCCAATATGGTTGCATTTGAATCATTTAAAGCAGGCAAAAGTAATATTGTATCCGTAGTTGTAGAAGCCTATGAGAACATGGATATAGCTGAGAGATATGCTGTAACCTCTGTACCTACAATAGCAATTAATGAGAGAGTAGAATTTATAGGTGTTCCTTACGAGGATCAATTGCTGGACTCAATTTATAGAATAGGTGCCAGAAGACCTTCTAGAGCCGTGACTATTGCTCAAAAAGCTACAGAAGAAGCTGAACTGAAGAAATTAATTAAGAAAGTTATTGAGGAAATAGATAAAGAAGAAAATAATAAGTAGGGTCCAAGTTTTTATACTTAGGTATACTCTCAAGACACGTAATACTAGTGATTTAACCCGATCTTAATATACTTATTAACTAGATTAAGCACAATAATTAATTGAGAGGATATTACTATGTCCTCTGGAGAAAAAGTTAAGACTACGGTCTCGGTTATAAAAGCTGATATAGGTTCTTTAGCAGGTCATCATGTAGTGCATCCTGACACTATAGCAGTCGCTTCTAGAGTACTAGCAGAGGCAAAAATGAAGGGTCTCATTATCGATTACTATGTAACTAATGTCGGAGACGATCTTCAATTAATAATGACACATAGAAAAGGCGTTGACAATAGTGAGATACACGAGCTTGCTTGGAATGCTTTTAAAGAGGCTACTAAGGTAGCGAAAGAGCTAGGTCTATACGCTGCTGGACAGGATCTTCTTAGTGATGCGTTTAGTGGTAATGTGAGAGGACTAGGACCTGGAGTAGCTGAGATGGAGTTTTATGAGAGACCTTCTGAACCCATAATTGTTTTCATGGCAGATAAGACAGAGCCTGGAGCATTTAATCTCCCCATGTATAGAATTTTTGCAGATCCATTTAACACCGCTGGTTTAGTAATAGATCCAAGATTACACGATGGTTTCAAATTTGTAGTATTCGATGTGTATGAGGGTAAGGAGGTTACGTTTAATGCACCTGAGGAATTATATGATATGCTTGCACTAATAGGCACACCCAGTAGATTCATAGTTAGAAGGGTCTATAGAAAGAGTGACAACGAGATAGCAGCGGTAGTTAGTGTTGAAAGACTAAGTCTCATAGCAGGTCAATACGTAGGTAAAGACGATCCCGTAGCTGTGGTGAGAACCCAGAGTGGTTTCCCAGCTGTTGGAGAAGTTCTTGAGGCTTTTGCCCACCCACATCTGGTTGCTGGATGGATGAGAGGGAGTCACCACGGACCTCTCATGCCCGTGGGTCTTAGACATGCTAAAATGACTAGATTCGACGGTCCGCCGAGAGTTGTTGCCTTAGGATTTAATGTTAAGAATGGCAAATTAATTGGTCCAGCCGATTTATTCGATGATATAGCGTGGGATGAAGTTAGAAGAACAGCTCTTATTATAACAGATTATATGAGAAGACATGGTCCATTCATGCCTCATAGACTAGGTCCGGAAGAGATGGAGTACACGACGTTACCGGCTGTGCTAGAGAAGTTAAAGAATAGATTTGTAGAGACCGGAGAGAGAAAAGCTGCTCAGCCAAAGATTAAAACAGATCTTTTATCACATCACGACTAGAACTGGTAAGGAGATCATTTTTGAGAACACCTGTTCTAGTAATAAACTATAAGAATTATCGCCAGGGATACGGAGAATCTGGTGTTAGAATAGCAGAGTATGCTAAGAAAATATCTGAGACATATAATGTTGAGATAATTGTGATGCCTCCTTTCACCGAAATAAGAAATATTCTTAAGATAGGTGTACCAATATACGCACAACACGCAGATCCCTTAGGATATGGCGCTAATACAGGTAGTATACCACTTGAGGCTCTAAAGGATGTTGGTGTAAAAGGTGTTGTAGTTAATCATAGTGAGAAGCGAGTTGATTTAAGACATATTGCTAAGGTAGTAGAGTTATCAAAGAGATTAGGGTTAGAAACGCTTGTCTGCGCTGAGGATATATATATTGCTAAAATGATTGCTTTACTAGAACCAGATGCTATAGCTTTAGAGCCTCCAGAACTTATAGGTAGCGGAAGAGCGGTCTCCAAGGTAAAGCCAGAGATCATAACTGAAGGAGTTAATGCTGTAAAAAGTATTAATAGCAAAGTAAAGGTTCTTGCAGGCGCAGGAATTACGAGCTATGAGGACGTAGCAAAAGCTATTGAGCTAGGTTCTGAAGGTGTTCTTGTGGCCTCTGCTATAATGACTGCTGAGAGACCTGAGAAAGTAATGGAAGATATGGTTAAGGCATTAAAAAAATAATATTATTTTCCTTAAAAACTTTAGTTTTTTCAGCTTCTATTCAATTTTTATTTCTTGTCCTTCTTCAACGACTCTCTTTTTCTTAAGTTTAATCTCTAAAATACCGTTCTTGTAGGTTGCTTTGGCATTTTTAACATCTACCTCAACTGGAAGATCAACTTCTCTATAATATTTCTTACCATTACTGCCCTCTATAATAAGCCTCTTTCCCTCAGTTCTAACCTTGATCTTCTCTTTCTCGACACCAGGCATCTCTACAACAACTGTTATAGTATCATCCTCCTCGTATACATCTACCAGAGGCTCTATCTCTTCTGAAATTACTCTTCTCGGCCTACCCTCCTCGACTACCACGGGTCTTCTATTCCCAAAAGTCTCTATACGAGGCACACCATCTGGGCCTATGGTGATTCTGAAACCGTAATAATAACTTTTTTTCTTTATGTCTTTAGATATTTTTTCCTCTGGTACATAGCCCTCCCATCTTCTAATGAATTCATTCATTTCTTCCTCGATCTCTCTGAACAATTCATCAATCCAATCAAATATGTCTCTCCTACGTCTCATATCGAGGACCTCATTACCCAATATATTTGTTAATTCATGAAAGCTAAAAACTTCAAATAGCATTAACTCGATACTTTAGAGAATCTATTGCTGTTTCTCAAGATCTTTCTTAATTGATTCTTGTAATTCTTTAATTTTTTTAATTTGTTCTATGGCTCTATTAATCCACTCACTACTACACTCTATTCCTCTTCTAGTGAAGTAAGACACCGCCTCACTCCTGCTCTTAAAAATTCCTCCCTCAACTAACTCATCTATTATCTTAAGATCCTCGGATCTTATTCTAACAGAGGAAACAACTTCTGTACCTATGCTTGGCTGTACTCTAGTAATTCTAATTATTTCTTCACTAAGATCTCTTATTATCTTATCTAGACTTCTCATAGTAGTTCCTATAGAAGTTATTACTAGATCAGGAATTCTTCTTATACTAGTATAGATAAAAGGACCCATATATCTCTTTTCTTCTAAGTATTCCTCTAGAAGATCTACTGTCTCGTTTAGCTTTATAGTGAAATCATCAATTTTTTTCCGAATATAATCTCTTATTTTACTTAATTCCTCTTCGGATAATTTCTTTTCTTCGATCTGATCCCTTAGATCTTCTAGAGATCTTCTTAAATCTCTTCCTAAAACTCTGATCTCGTGTCTCCAGTATCTAATAGCTTCTCTACCTGAACCTCTCTCAAATATTCTACGTGTCTCTTCATAGATCTCCTTAAGTCTTCTCTCTGCATTCTCAAATAACTCATTTATTTTCTTAACTAATTCATCGAAAGACATACTGCTTACCATATATTGTAACTATGTAATACAACTTATAAATATTTTTGAATACAAAATTATCTAGATTTTGATTATTAATATATCATTCATTACTTTAAATGTCAGATAGATCTGGGAGAGTAAAGTAAATAAAAAAATATTTGATACAACTATAGTTGGTTCCATAATGGAGATTTATCTGTTCATAGATTTGGATAATACCTTGGTTGTTAATCCATTAGGTAGATATGTTCTACCGAAGATTTATGATCTATTAAGTAGAAAATATAATGTAAACAGGGTAATGGTTGAAAATTACTTAACGAAAAGACATCTAGAATTAATTAAAGAGGATCCTTTGAAAGCCTTTGACTGGGACTATATATTACAAGAATTTACTAGAAAGTATATAGGTCACGAACTATCTGAAATAGATCTAGTGAGAGACCAGCGTAATGAATGTTATAAGGTTTATGTGTTTGAAGATGTGAAAGAGGCATTAGAGAAGTTTAGAGAAGAGAGTTACATCACTATTTTAGCAACCAATGGACTATCTAAGTATCAAGATTGTGTCATTGAGTTTAGTGGGTTGCGTAAATATTTTGAAGAATTACGAACGCCTGATATCGTTGGGTGTTTAAAAGACTCGAAATGCTTCTATGACCTAGGGACCATAGATTCTGAGGAGAAGGTACTTAAGATCTCTGTAGGAGATGATCTTTATTTCGACGTATATAGCCCGTCTAGATATGGTGTAAGAACTATTTTCATAAATAGATCGTCCAGATCTCTGAAAAACATATATCTTGAATTTTTTCAAATAGATTACAGCTACGCCAAACCTGATAAAATAATCACAACATTTAAAAACTTGTCTAAGGCAATTTTAGAAGTATTAAATAAGATAATAGGAGCCGGAAATGATCCTCCTCAAAGAGTTTCTTGAGAAAAATTTAAAATCTGAACATATATTTATTATGATAATGGTGGTGCCGGAGTAGCTCAGCTGGTAGAGCGCCGGGCTGTTAACCCGGTGGTCGGAGGTTCGAATCCTCCCTCCGGCGCCACATCACGTTTATTAATACATGATTTTCTCCTCTAACTTTCTAAATTTCTTATATAGAAGTAGCCGCCTAAAGCCATTGTTGATATAGCCCATAAAAATAAGAACACTAATATATACTCCGGAGTGTAGGGATACTGCTGCGAGATCCCAAAGATCTCTCTGTATAGAGATACAGTCAATGAGATAGGATTGAAACTAGCTACGTAATACAGAGGTCCTGGGAATCTTACTCTAATTAGTTTCTCTGGGTAAAATACGTTAGATATAAAGAATAAAATGAAGTACGTAAAGCTTCTAAGTGTTGCCTGCATATCAAAATTTCTTGTAGATGTCGAGATAGCTATTGATAAACTAGACATTGTTAATGTCATGAAGATCGAGGCTACGAGAATATATACTAGTTCAATTGTTGAAGGGATCTTTATTAAGATCAGTAGAAGAATCAAGAAAGGTGTCTCATATATTATGCCTCTGACAACACCTGATAGTATCCTCCCCATAGCAAGCTCTAGACGAGATATTGGTAGGGATAGGAGGTACTGTGTGAATCCTCTTCTTATCTCTACACCAACTTCTCTACCTATAGAAAATGCTGAGGCAAATGCTGCAATAGCTGTTATTCCTGGTGCCATGAAGAGAAAGTAATCTGGTATAAGCTCTCTATTAACAATTCTGTTAAATAAGACTGCGAATATAAATAGATCAGCTAGATTCATCGTTATTAAACCAGCAAGCCACCACCTATATTTCCAGAATCTATTGAGGTCTCTGTTAACGATTATGTAAATAGATTTAAGATTCAATGAAAACAAAGATCTTGCTAAACTTATTTCCAACCACCTCCCTCAACCCTCCTCTCAATAAATATTGTAGCAAGTGATGTTAGTGATATACTAAATCCCAGTAGGAAAAAGAGTATTTTCACAGGATCATCTTGAATAAGATATTTACCTAACTCGCTTGGATAAAAGATCCATCTGAGAAAATCAGCCAGATACGAAAGAGGATTTGATACGCCAACGTAGTAGTAGGGTAGAAATGATAGAAGAATTACTGCCGGATAAAAAACTGTACTCAATCTCACAAGAAGAGAATCCATTATACCAAAAGCTATATCTGTAACATCACCTGATTTAAGTAAGAATACTACCGATATTGAGAGACCCACTATACCTACAGAGAATAGATATGCTGATAGGGCTGCACTTAATATAGCTATGGGCTCAAAACCTCCAAGAAGTATTATTACTATTAAAAACATAGGGAGACTTAATATAAAGGAGCTTATACTTCCACCAAGAATTCTTCCTATCGCAAGAATTCTTCTCTTGATGGGTAGAGATAACATGTATTCAATAACCCCCTCCTCAAACTCTTGCGCTATTTCATATCCTCTGAACATTGTTATAGTAAAAAGAATCGATGTATATGCACCCAGTAAATAAAAATGATAATAAGTTGTCTGAACACCGAATCTTTGACCCACAACTGCTGTTATGAGATATGCGAAAAATCCTACCTGAACAGTAAACCAAGCGACTCTCATCAATATAAATATTTTATATCTAAAGATCTTTCTCGCATCGTAGAGAATTAATAGATATAACTGTCTGAAATCTTCTCTCGAGAACTTAATCACCTAATTGTGCTCCTGTAAAGAACATGAAGACATCATCTAGAGAGGGCTCTTTCATAGTAATCATTTTAACCTTAACACCTAAGTTATTCAAAATATTTAACGCCGGCACTATCTTCTCCTCACCTTTGTTAACATAGATCCTTAACTTTCCATTGCTTATATCGATCTTATGAGCCTCTAATTTCTCGAGGAGAATTCCTCTGAGATGCTCGCTAACAACTCCTTCGATCTCTGCCTCGATAATATCTCCACCAGGTATCTTGTCTTTTAATTCATCAGGTGCCCCCAGCCCTCTTAATTCTCCCTTGTATATGATCCCTATTCTCTGAGACAGTACTTCTGCTTCATACATTTCATTTGTCGCTACTATAACTGTTGATCCTTCTTTAGATAATTCTTTAATTGCTCTCCAAACGTTATGCTTAGCTATAACATCTAGCTGCGCTGTTGGTTCATCAAATATAGCTACTCGAGGTCTCTGAATAAGGATCTTTGCGATCTCAACCTTCTTCCTATTACCTCCACTAAGTTCTGAAAACATCTTATTTCTATGCTCCCAAAGATCTAGTTCTTCCATAACTTCTCTAACAACTCTCCTCGCCTCAAATGATCCATAGCCTACAACCCTAGCATGCCATGTAAGTATCTCAATAGGCTTATCAATCCACATAGCCTTTGGTTCCTGAAATGCTATTCCTACAAATTTTCTGACTTCATCACTCTCTTTTACAACACTTTTCCCATAGACTTGTATATCACCTTCACTAGGTTTATATACTGTAGCCATGGTTAATAGCGTTGTTGATTTACCAGATCCGTTGGGACCCAATAATCCGAAGATCTCTTTATCATATATATCTAAATTCAGATTTTTAACAGCGGTAAAATCACCGAATCTCTTAGTGAAGTTAATTATCCTTATAGCGATCTCAGTACTCAATGATGACCATCCTACAAATAATTGTAAAGCCAAGCACAATTATATTTCTGATTTAACGAAAAATTGTTTCACCACTTAATTTAACGAGATTTCTTATGGAGATCATAAATGCTATCAAATCCGCGATAGATCCAGGGTTTATGTTAAGACTTCTATAGAGACTATCGAAGAGATTAATGCATTTATCACGTATTTCCCCTGAAATACTCCTGATCTCTTGGCAAAACTTCAGGGAATTCCTGAAGAATAGTGCTTTAACAAGACTATTTGATCTAACTATGTGTGTATCTATGTATGTGGATGCTATATCAAGAAAAACTTCTTGAGTAACTTTATATAGCTCGGAGTCGCCGCTGGCAATAATTTTCTCGAAGTATCTTCGAGTCACCTCGTAACCGCTATATAGTTCACGTAAAATTATGTCGGTATATCTACCATAGTATAGTAGATCCCATAGACTTCTAACAGAATTTTCTTCTTTGTAGAGATCCGGTGTTGGCCCCTCATGTATATATATTTTTGAACCATAGATCCTTTTTAGTATACTAAATATCTCACTAACATGAATTTTTTTCCCACATTTTACTAAGTGATCTGTTGCTCTTTTTAAGAGATCTTCATAATTTTTAAATACTGAAGTATCAATGTTATTGTAATAAACATTTTCTTTTAAGAACCTTGGTATAACCGCCACTACTGGTGCTAGGAGTATTACGAAGCCTAAGTGCAAGTTACCCATTCCATGAATCTCTTCACCTCTTAAGTACAATTCTCTCACTATATATCCTAGATCATAACATTCATTATCTGCAAGATCTATTTTTAGTAAAAGATCTTCTATAGCATGAGAAATCATTATTGATGCTATTATAAATCCGTGGTGATACAGGCCTTTAGCGGATCTGATAGGACTAGAAGTACCTGGTTTATGCACTGATGCCTCAATAGCTAATCCTGATGCTAG
Organism: Sulfolobales archaeon; assembly: GCA_049976205.1. Taxonomy (GTDB): domain Archaea; phylum Thermoproteota; class Thermoprotei_A; order Sulfolobales; family AG1; genus WYEN01. The sequence goes on from JBMFIR010000002.1 coordinate 72,590, forward strand.
TGCAACAGAGATCTTCTCAAAAATCTTTTTCTTCTGATATTCTCGTGAACTCTCCATGAAATCATCATTAAATAGTTTTTAGAGAAATGATTTATTTGATGATGAGTGGGTTATGAACGGATGCTATGAAGATATGGGCGAGGTCTGACGGTGCCTACCGTTATAACGCTAATGATTTCTATAAATCTTATCTAGTAGATATTCTTTGCTTCATAAAACTCTAAACCTATTTCTTACTTAGATTATGTATTTATGGGATATCTTGGTCTTATGTAAGAATTAGCTATTAACCTACTCACAGTTTATTTTAAATAGGTATTTGAACCATTACATGTATCTTCTCTAAACCTATTCTCTTGGCAACATTTATCCACTCATTACCTATTGAGACTACCGAGAACACGCCTACAGGAATTGCTCTAGCCTCTCTTATTATTCTTACTAAAGAAGCAAGTGTTCTCCCACTCCTTAATAAATCATCTGCTATCAATACTCTCATGTTCTTCCTTAAGAGAGATTTTGGGACGTAGATAGATGTTAGCACAGGAGGGTCTCTCGATAAATAAGTATCTTCATAGAACTCATCATAGCCCAACTCTTTTCTCTTTTTGGCTATTATTAAGTCAATATCTAGGAGTAAAGCTATTGATAAGGCTACTGGTACACCGTCTACCTCAACCGTTATTACTGCGTCTATGTCAGTATCTCTAAAATAATAGTAGGCTTCATAAGCAATTAACTTAGCTATATCTTTATTATATACTAGATCATATATATTTACTATGTCTTTACCAATGATCCTCACATGATCAGAGACTATTTTTCTAAGAACTCCTCTCGTAATTAAGGATGATATAATGTACTCAGCTCTCTCTCTATTAGGCTTCATATTATTAGAGATATACCTCCATAGAATCGGGGGAGACAATCCTAAGTAGTTTTGTAGCTCTCTATATTTCAAATATTTCTTAACTGTTACAAGAAGTTCTCTAGAGATCTCTCTTACGTCAACTTTACTCATTTCTTGATCCTCTTTCTGAGCCTAGCTTCTTTACGCTCTCTCATTGATGAAGTGTAGATCTCGAGTATTTCAAAGATCTCAGGACCCATAGCGATTATATCGTACTCTGCTACTATACCCACTAGTTTTTTCTCGGCATTTACAACGGGGATATGTCTTACTCCGTGCTTCATCATTAATTCAACGATTGTGGACACGGGTGTGCTCTCCTCTACATATACAACTGGTTTGCTCATGATCTCGCTAGCTGTAACTATTCTAGGATCTTTTTCTTCCGCGACTACTTTTGATATGATATCATAGCTAGTTACTATCCCAATAATATCTCCTCTGCTATTAACAACCACGACAGAACCTATTCTATACTCTGACATGATACGAGCTATTTCTGATGCTGTTGTGTCGGGATCTACTGTCACAGGATTTGGTGTCATTATATCGCTTGCTGTAATCATCTAAATCTACAACCCATTATCAGTTAGATAATACAGAAATAAAACTCTTTTTATAATTTCTAAATCCTTAATTAAGATCTCTGTTCTACGTTCTCTAGTTATTAACTTCAGAAGTAATAATTTAGTAGGGTCAAGTTTTGGTTTCTAGTCTCGAGGAGGTTATTCATAAGACAGTTGTTAAACTACTTGAATTAGCCGCTACTGATCTTCCTGAAGATGTTGAGAGAGCTCTCAAAGAAGTTTATGAGAAGGAAACTAATCCTATGGCCAAGTCTATGCTTAAATCCATCATAGACAATGTCTTAGTAGCTAGGAAATGGAAATATGCTATATGTCAAGATACGGGTACAGTTATATTCTATGTTAGGACAGATCCTAAGATCCCGGTGATAGGTGCTCTACCCGGTATATTAAGGAGAGCTACTGCTGAGGCCACTAAACAAATTCCTCTCAGACCAAATGCTGTGGATCCTTTCACAGAGAAGAATTCCGGCGACAATACAGGTAGATATATTCCATGGATAGAGTGGGATATAGTTGATGGCTTAGGCTACATCGAGATCACGGCCTTGTTAAAAGGAGGCGGTTCCGAGGCTCCTTCAATAGCTAAGACCCTGACACCTGCAGAGGGTTTAAAGGGGCTGGTTAGAGTAGTTCTAGAAACAATTTTTGAAGGCGGGGCTAAGCCTTGTCCACCGGTAGTTGTTGGTGTAGGGATAGGTCCCACGGCTGATATAGCTATTAACTTAGCTAAGAAAGCTGCTCTATTAAGACCTCTAGGTGTTAGGAGCGATGATCCTAACGCAGCAAAGTTGGAAAGAATTCTTCTGGATGCTATAAATAAGATGGATCTAGGTACACACGGCGTAGGTGGCATAACTACAGCATTAGATGTTCACGTAGAATACGCCTATAGACATCCTGCTGCTTTTAGCGTTGGAGTAATTGTTAGTTGCTGGGCTCTTAGAAGAGCTAGTGCAAGGATTTATCAAGATGGTAAAGTGGAGTATCTCTCCCATAAAATATTGTAGGAGGTGATTCATGTGGCAGAATATAAATTAAGAACTCCTCTAAGTGAATATGACGTGAGAAAACTAGAGATAGGAGACATAGTTTATCTCTCAGGAATAATTATCTCAGCTAGAGATGCAGCTCATAAGAGATCTCTGGAGCTGCTTCAAAAAGGGGAGAAATTACCCATAGATCTCAGAGGATTAGCCGTTTATCACGTTGGGCCTGTTGTTAGAAAAACAGAGAGTGGCTGGGAAGTCATCTCAGCAGGCCCCACGACAAGTACTCGAATGGAGCTTTATGAAGCCGAATTCATTGAAAAAACAGGTGTGAGAATGATCATCGGCAAGGGTGGTATGGGCCCTAAAACCACAGAGGCGTGCAAGAGGTTTGGAGCTGTATATACAATTTATCCAGGAGGTGTGGCAGCCTTGGCAGCTAAAGCTATAAAGAGAGTGATTGATGTATACTGGCTCGATCTAGGTATACCAGAGGCTATGTGGGTTATGGAGGTGGAGAATTTTGGTCCGCTGACTGTAATAATAGACTCTAAAGGAAACAACTTCTATGAAAAAAGATATAGAGAGATCCGAGAAAAATTAGATAAGGAGATTTATCCAGAGATCTTTTCAGTATTAAAAGAATGAGGATATCATAGACATTCACGAGTTAAAACAGTTAGTCTAGTAAGAAAATTGAGGCTAGTTCTGATTTTAAAATTAGAAAGTTTTTGAAATAATAATCTTAACGGGGGATAAATAATGATCAATTTAGTTAAAAAAGCTCTGTCAATGAAAGATGTGAACAATGAAATAAATGCTATAGTCTCATGGAATGATAAAGTTGAAGATGAGGTTGAGAATATTCTAAAACAAGACTTAGAACCATATCCAATAGCTATTAAAGACATAATTGATGTAAAAGGATTAAGAGTATCTATGGGATCAAGAGTTTTTGTTAATAGGGTCTCAGAAAGAGACTCTGAAGTCGTTAAAAGGATCAGAGCTTCAGGTGGTGTAATTATAGGGATGGCGAATACACACGAATTTGCTTCGGGGGTAACTACTACCTCAAGTGTTTACGGACCAACTAGAAATCCGAGAGATCTGAGTAGAATAGCTGGTGGAAGCTCGGGAGGCTCTGCGGCAGCTGTTGCCGCGGGTATAGTGCCTGTTGCCTTGGGCACAGATACTGCTGGTTCTGTTAGAATACCTGCTTCATTAACTGGTATCTATGGTTTCAAGCCTACGTATGGAACAATTGATACAGAAGGTGTGTTTCCTTTAGCGCCTTCTCTGGATACTATAGGGATTTTAGCAAAGTCTATTAATTGGGTAAGGAGGATCTTTACTATTATAGCTAATAAAGATACTATGTATTATATGGAGAAAATTTTAAGAAAAGGAGACAATACTGTTAGAGACATTAGAAGGATCAGGATCGGGGTTCCTAAATGGTTTAGAGCCTCGGAGGAAGTCTATGATAAGTTTATGAATAAGCTATCTTCGTTGGATCATGTTATAATTGAAATGGAGAATTTCGAAAAGGAATTAACAAAGTACTTTCCAGTGATCAGATTAGCTGAGGCTTCAAATATACACCTAAGATATAAAGAGAAGTGGGATCTTTATTTCCCAGACGTTAGAGAGCTTGTTAAGAGAGGTCTAGAGATCCCGGCATATGAATACTTTGAGGCTTTGAGGGTCAGAGAGGAACTCTATCGAGAGTTTCGCAGAGTAATGAAGGTTCATAATTTGATTCTTCTAGCTATGCCAACAACACCTATACCGGCCCCGTCCTTAGAAGATACTATAGGAAAAGAATTAAATATGAGAGAGATCTTATCAACTGTAAATGTAACTATTGCTTCCTTCCTAGGTCTTCCGGCGATTTCTGTGCCCTCACTTGAAATAAATAATCTACCTGTAGGGATTCAATTAATTGCAGATCGCTTCTATGATCTCTTACTACTTGATATAACTCAAAGATTAAAAGATGATCGATTAATATAGATTTCGATTTACCTCTCAAACCAATATAGATATATTGTTTATAAGTTTTCTAAGATAAATGAGGGATAGAGCATCTGCGAAATGTGTAGAGAAATGAATCTTATAAGTAATGAATTACACGGCAAAAATATTTGGGAATGGATGCTGGTAGAGATAGAGAAATTATGTAGAGGTTAAGTGTATGAGTGAAAATCTTGAAGAGATTCTGTATCAAGAAAGATCTGAACTTAATAATAAATTAAAAAAATTATTAGAAGATCGTGAGAGAAAAATAGATGAACTCAAGAAATATAAAGAGAAGAGAATAGAATACGTGGAAGAGATCAGGAGATTAAAAGATGAACTTAAGAGATTAAGAGATGTGAAGAATGAGTTTAGAAATAGAATCAACGAGTTAAAGAAGAGAAGAGACGAGCTTCGTGAAAATATGAAGAATTTATTAAATAGATTAATTGAGTTGAGATCCTCTATACCTGAACTCTCAGAGTTAAGTAAGGTTTCTCTAGCATCTATTCGTGAAAGAATTGATAAACTAGAGTGGAAAATCATTACTGGGCAAGTAGATCTAGAATACGAGCATATGATTATTAAAGAAATTGCTTCTCTAGAGAATCTTTTAGAGAAAGCCATAAAAGCTAGGAAAACATCATCAGAGCTAAAAGAAATTAGAGCTCAGATACTCAGCTATAAAATGGAGATGAATGATCTCTCTAAGGCTATGGAAGAGATCCATAGGGCTCTTAGAAATATAAGTGCTAACGAGCAGGAGATTAAGAATAAAATAAACGAGTTATCTAGAAATATTCAAGAGATAGATAATAAGATTTCGGTGCAGAAGCAAGAGTTAGATAGCATAAGTAAAGAGATTCAGAATATCAGAGAAAGACTTAAGAATGTATCTCAGGAGCTAAGAAGAGTAAGAGAGGAGAAGATGAGATCCAGAGAAAAAGAAATTCTTGACTCATTAAGAAAAAGAGCTGAGGATAAACTAAAGAAAGGAGAGAAAATAACTTTTGAAGAGTTATATGCTCTATACGGTGAATCAAGTGACGAAGAGACCTAAGACACTTCTAGTAGTGATCGATTATGATAATGATATTGGAAGAGAGGGCTTTAAAACTCCTATTAAAGGCTACTATGAGTCTTTGAAAGTAGCTGAGGAGTTTGGTATCAGAAGACCCCAAGACTCAGATCTAAATGCTTTATTCGCGGCTCTCAAAATATATAGAGAACTCGAGACGAGAGGAATTGATCCAGAGATCGTTATCATTAGCGGAAGTGAAAGAGGTGGTTTAGAAGCTTTTCAAAATATAAAGATGCAACTTACGCAGATACTATCTACAGATAAATATGATTCGGCAATAATAGTGTCTGACGGAGGAGAAGACGAGAAAGTTTATCCACTGATTCAATCTATGATTCCTGTGGAGTATATAGAGCGAGTCGTTGTTGAGCAGCATAGAGGTATAGAGACAACCTACATAATTCTATGGAGATATTTTAGAAAAGTACTAGAAGAACCTAGATTATCTAAAGTACTTATAGGGTATCCAGGCATCATTCTCTTAGCCTTCTCGGTACTTGCTTTATTAAATCTCTTGCTTCAGGGCGTGCTGGTCTCCTTACTAATACTTGCTTTACTAATGATTTATAGAGGATTTAACCTAGAGGAGTTTATAGTTGTTTCGTGGCGTAAAAAACCTGCTAGAACTATATCTTATCTGAGCGGATTAGCAGTTGGTTTAATAGCTATTGCAATAACATATATTCTTGTATCGTCAAAACTCAGCGTAGATGCATCAATGCTCAATATACTTGGTAGCTTATTTATATCTGTTACATGGCTTTATTCTCTAAGTATCACTCTTCCTTTAATAGGCGAAGCTTTAGATAAGATCTTCAAAAGATCTTTTTCAGCATGGAAGTACATTATGGCGATAATAACAGTAATTATAATAACTATATTATTAAGCGATCTAGGCAATATACTACTTGGACTACCGGCTAGGGCTACGGCAGAGGTTCTTATCTCTGTGCTTGTCAATAGCAGAATTATTGAAAGAATATTAGTAGCCTTAATCACAATAATTATCGCATCATCAACTCTACAACTTCTTTCAAGAATCTATTATTCTCGTAAGAGAAGGAAGCTTTCTTAGATTTATAGATTCTCTCTATAATTAAATAAATACTCTTATAAAGTTGTTTCTAGTGCTATTATTTCTCGTAATCTTATCCGCAGCTTCGTATAATTCTAATAGATCTTCAGGTGAAAGTTCTACTACTTTACCATTATCGATGTTTAAAGCGTATAGTTTATGTAAATATGCTTTATGTATAGACACTATTTCGACGGGAGGATTCTTATAGTATCTATCTATTAGAGTTTTTAACTCTTTTATTATTTCGAGATCTCGCTCAGAAGGTTTCTTAAGTAATATTCTAGGTATAGGAGGAACGTAATACGTTGGAAACGCTAGTATAAAAACATCAGCTAGTGCACTATATCTAGCTATTTTACTAGCTAATCTCGCCTTAAGATACGTTAGTGGTTCCTCAGCGTATTCTGCTGGAACGAATCCTGTTTCTATCTCGATGACTACTCTTCCTCCTTTAAAACCAACTACATCAGCCATAAGCACATCATCAAGTTTTACCTCTACATCGACGTCACTATAATTTTGTTCAATAAGATACTTAGCTACTGCAAGCTCCATAATTGAGTGATTCAGTGAAACCGCTCTAATTTTATTTAACTCGAGTAGTTTATTTGCTAGGTGGAGAAGTCTCTGACGAATCTCTATATCAGATCCTGCGATTCTATTTATATAATTTACTAAGGAATTATATATTAATTCTTCGCTATTTATCTTTGCACACACCCATGATTAATTAATATGTGCTGCGAGAAAATATTTCATAGCGATCATATACATACGTAGAGGGTCAGATCTCTTTCCTCCTTATATAAATTAATTGATTAGTTTCATTTACTATATATCCGCTACCAGATGCGACACCTATAATGAATTCTAGAATAAATCTTATATAGTTGTTATCGAGAGATTTTATGAAAACTAGATCATCTCCCTTTTTGAAAGATACTCCTAATATCTCACCCATTTTTTCCATTAGTGGATATATATCGATCATCATCTCCGACAATACTTTACCAACTCTTTCCCCATGGATTCTTGCTTTCGCTATCTCGTCATCAGAGAATTTTTTATCTACTAATAGATCTAGCGGAATATATACAAACTTTAGAGAAGACATAATAAGATCATATCTTGCTTCCTCAAGTAATTTAGGGGCAAATATTCCCTCCTCTTCTAATGATACTACTACATTAAGGAGTCTTCTCAGATATTCTGATAGAGTCATACCTCTCCTCATTGCTACACTCTTTATTCTCTCAACTAATTCTCGATCCAGACCCAGCGTCTTTCTAACTCTGGGCATATCTGATCACTACCGACACAACACCTTTATCGATGTAAGAGGATTCAATAAATACTTCAAAAGACTTTGCTACACCCTCAATTACAGAATTAATAAGTTCGGAGAAGAGATATGATTGATTGAATAATGAAACAACAATCTTATAAGTATTTTTACTATTAGGGACTGGGATAAGATCTATTTTAGCATCCGGAACCCATATTCTCAGAATCTTTACAAAATACTCTGGAGATGAACCTCTCTTTGTTTTCGTCAAGAGACCGATCCACTGTGCAGATCTGAATAATTCCTCTCTTAATTCATTAAAATCTTTCTCATCTAATTTCTCTAAGAGCTTCCCCAAGAAACTACTTGGTATAATCATTCCACCAATTCTCTTAATATCTTCCATGAGATCAAAGTCATATATCGTTTCGATAAGATGAGGATTCATCTTAGAGACCTCAAGAAAAGAAGATAATATTTTCTCAACTAACTCTCTGAAGGGTATTCCTAATCTGCTAGACAGATCCATGGCCTCCCTGATGAGACTCTCAGATATTGGAACAAGTCTCCTACTCTCTGGAGACAAATTCACACCTTGAATAATTTTGTGTACACATATATAAATCAGAAGTTTTATGAACATACTTTTATACATAGCTGTGATCTTTTCTGAAGGCTCATACGATATAGTCCACCTATATATTAAATCTGAACACAGATCTATTCCGTAATTAAAGATCTATTACAAAGTACATTAAAAAGTGATTGAGTTAGTCAGATGATAATAATATAAGTAGTATTTATTAAAAATGGTCTATAAAATATATACCTCTTCATAACTAATACCTTATGAAGTAACATGATTAAATCATTACTTAAAATCATTAAGTCCAGAAAGAAAACTGATGTCAATAAAGATCTGGGTCATCTAGAAACTGATGTAAATAAAATATTCCCTAAAGAATTAAGAGGTCAGAGTTCTTCGGAAAGAGAATCAGAAGTATCTTCATACGGATTTATTGATGTAGTTTACGGGAGTGTGGAGGGGAAGGTCCTTGAGAGATATCCTGTCAATGATCCTTGGGCGCATGTATTAATTATTGAAGATGAGAGAACAGGCGAGATCGTATATAAAATTGATGAAATTCCGCTAAACGATCTGGAGAAAAAACTGTTTGTTAGAATACTTGATTTTGTTATGTGGAGTATTGGTGAAATATCTCCGGAAATTGATCCTGTTGAGTATCTTAATAGGAGCGCTAGACAAGCAATAGATCTATTTAGAATGAGATTAGGTTCTACGCCAACTGTTAGTTGGTCTAAGATCCTTTACTATGTTGAAAGGAATGTGCTGGGATACGATGTTCTTGATCCCTTGATAAGAGATCCCTACATAGAGGATATATCATGCAACGGCGTGGGGTACCCGATATATGTGTGGCATAGAAGATACGAATCTATACCTACCAATATGTGGTTCAGAAAAGCTGAGGATCTGGACAAATTCGTTATGAAACTTGCTCATAAGGCCGGCAAACATATATCGGTGGCTTTCCCAATACTAGATGCAGCACTTCCTGAGGGGCACAGACTCGCTGCCACATACATGAGAGAGATCTCTACTCACGGATCAACATTCACGATCAGGAAGTTCAGGGAGGACCCCATAACAATCGTGGATCTAATGAACTTCAAGACCATATCACCTATACTGGCAGGCTACCTCTGGTTCCTAATAGACAGAAAGGCACCTATAATGGTTCTCGGAGTCACAGGGGCTGGGAAGACTACCTTGATCAACAGTATACTTAATCTTGTTAAGCCCTCATATAAGGTGGTGACGATAGAAGATACACCCGAGCTGAGACTACCAATCGAGAATTGGGTTCAGCTAGTGTCCAGACCAAGTTACGCAGCCGGTGAGAGTAAAGCTGGTGAAGTCACACTTTATGATTTAATCAGAGTTTCACTAAGATATAGGCCAGACATAATAGTTGTTGGAGAGGTGAGAGGTGAGGAGGCTTATGTGCTTTTCCAAGCAATAGCTACGGGACACGGTGGTGTAACCACTATACATGCGGAGGATATTGACTCAATGATAAAGAGACTTAAGAGCCCACCAATGAATATACCTGAATCCTATATACCTCTCATAAGCAGTGTCTTAGCGATTAGAAGAGTCACTATAAGAGAAGGAGACAAGGTAAGAACAGTAAGAAGGGTAACAGATGTTTGGGAACTCAACAAGGACGGCGGATATGTAAAAGCTTCGTATTGGAGTGCTTCTAAGGATCTGTTTATACATAATCTTCGTGAAGGTATATCATTAAAAAGATATTCTGAGTTAGAAGAGAGAGATCTAAGCGATCTTTATAAAGAAATTCTTGAGAGATCCCTGATTATGTACTGGCTTTATAAGAGAGAGATCAGGAATTATAGAGAGATCGCGAGATATATAGCTATGTATCATAGAGGTAGAAATGAGCTTATCACTAGGGTATTAGGAGATGTGAAAGCTATGATAGTGGGAGAAGCCACAGTATACGAAGAATTACTAGAGTATGTAAAGGGAGCTTAAATTGAGGATTCAGAAACCTAGATTTTTTAGAAATAAAAATCGGTCTCTTGAAGGTCTCAAAAGATATTTGAAGAGAAAAGCGGAAATTTCTAGAGGAATCTCGAGAAAAAGATCTATTGTATCAAGGCTGCAACTTATAGATTTTATATCGCTATTACTCTTGGAGCCTTTTGCTCGAAAAATCATGAAAACATTTGAATTAGAGAGAGTTTTTAAAGAAGCGGGTATAGGTATACATCCTCTTATATATGCTGCCAGAGTAGCTGTACTTCTAATGTTTTCAATTATCTTAGGAATATCACTGATTCTAATAGGAATCTACGTGTACGCATCCGTTTTACTTACATTAATAGTATTGATCATTTTAGGCATTACAATACCTATAATAACTTTCGCTTTCTCACTACTTTATCCTATCTCGGCATCTTCGTCAAGAAGGCATATAACCGAGAGTGAGCTCCCATTTTTCGCAGTTTATGCCTCGTTTATGGCTAGGGGAAATATTTCATTACCCAGAGTCTTTGAAAGATTCGCTGAGCTTCCACTCTTCAGAGGTATGAGGAAAGAGTCAAGAATCTTTATTAGAGAACTAAAGATCTATGGAAGAGATCCTGTGTCAGCCCTTGAGGCGGTAGCTTCTCTAAACCCCTCGTCTCTTTTCAGAGACTTCATAATGGGATATACAACAATTCTCAGAGTAGGTGGTGACGTCGTAGGCTATCTCGAATCGAAAACAGAGGAATTGTTTGCAAAGATTGCGGAGAGAATTAAGAGCATTATTGAGAGAATGGGACTTATAGTAGAGATATACATGATAATTTCTGTTGTAACAACACTATCTCTCTTCGTACTATTTGTATCTGCCGGTGGGTTAGAAATCTTAGGAGCTAGAGGAGGTTTGAGCAATTTATTTATTGGAGCATATTTATATGTAGCATTGCCTCTTATGTCTGTTATTACAATATTCTTTGCTCATCAGTCACTCCCTAAACAACCTGTTTATTTAAAAAGAACATATTCATTTTTACCCTACGCTGTGATTCTAAGTATAATATCTGGTTTCTTATCATTTATAATATCGAGAGGGTATTTATATGTTTATGGAGTAATAGATAAGTACTCTACCATAGGTCTCATATCCAGCATAAGTATAGCTCTTCTTATGTTCTCTGGGGCAACTTATGTGTTCTACAAGAAAGATGTTAAAACTCTTAGGGGCATAAATGAGAAAATAACGTTGTTTCTAGAAGATGTGAGTGAAACGAGAAAAGTAGGTTTATCACCTGAGAAGGCTATTATACAAACTATTAAGAAAGATTATGGGCCTTTAACTCCTGTGGTTAGAAGAATAGGTGTTGCTCTTAGTCTGGGGATAGATCTCGAGACAGCTGTGAGGAAAAGTGTTGTTGAGATAAGAAATTGGTTTGCGAGAGTAATGTTTAGATTCTTGATAGATTCTATTAAGGTCGGTGGAGGTAGCCCAGAGGTTCTTTATTCTTTAGCTAGATACTCTAAATCACTCGCAGAGTTAGAAAGCAGATTAAGAACTTCTCTAAGAACATATGTAATGTTGCCATATATAGCATCAATTATGCTTGCTGTGTCATCAATAATGTTTCTAATGATGATACTTCAAGCGCCCTCAGCGCTGGGGAGTACGCAAACAAAAATTGAGCCAGAGGCTGTCTATAGCTTTATAGCATTTTTAAGCATAGGGATCATAATAAATACATGGGTCATGGGTTTTGTAGCAGGCAAAACAGCAGAGATGAGTCTTGGTGAAGGTTTGAAACACTCCTTCTTACTAACCTTAGTATCATTATTAGCAATAGTTATATCAACATTAATTTACGTAAATGTGTGATCTATTACTGAAAACATGAGAAATAAGATTCATATTATGGAGTAAGGCTCTGATAAATTTACTGAAAAATAGCCTCTAGCCATACCTCTTGTGTTATAATACATAACTAGCTCGCCTTCGGAAGATAGAGTTATGGCTCCTGCAGTATTTATGTCAAAGAATTCTTCAAGCTCACTAAAACTCTCTAGAACCGCTCTTCTCAAGTCTCTAAGATATCTGTAATGAAGAGCAATTGTTCTACAGAGAGATATACTCATTATAGTTTCTCCAACACCAGTAGCTGAACAAGCAACTTGTTTATCTGCATAAAAGCCTGCTCCAGGAATAGGTGAGTCTCCTATTCTACCTACTAGTTTAAGCCATATACCTCCTGTGCTTGTTGCTGCAGCTAGATTCCCTCTTTTATCCAGAGCTACAGCACCTACAGTATCTGATAGGAATATACCTAAGCTCTTAATTAATTTATTGTTCTTTTTATAGTATGGTAGAGGAGATTTCTTTGATATAATATCTTTGTATCTCTTGACAATATTTATATTAACGATCCTGTTCTCCATACCAAATATTCTACTAAGAAGATCTGCGCCATATCCTCCTATTAAAACGTGATCTGTGTTCTCCATTATTTTTCTAGCTAATTTAATAGGGTTTCTAACTCTTTCGGCAAGAGCCACGGCACCTGCTCTCATTGTAGAACCATCCATTATTCCAGCATCCATTTGGGCAATACCTTCTATGTTAAGAGAGCTACCACTTCCAGCATTAAAAAGCCCTGAATCCTCTAATTGAGAAACAGCGTACTCAACAGCGTCTAGAGCCGTATAATCTTTATTAACAAGAAGATCTAAGGTGTTCTTGAGTAGTGTCTTAAGAAAATTCTCGATATCTAACTTAGTTTTTTCATCAACATCCCAACTACCAGCACCTCCGTGAATAGCTATAGCTGGACGAAATAGTTTAGTGACTTCGATAATTCCCTTCGGGGAATAATTCATCAATAAATTAAACACCGACTAAAATTAATTTATAAGAAGCTTATAATTCTACTGAGAATTATCTATAATTATCTTAAATTATCTTATATTATCTCTGGTTCTGTGATCCTGATCCCCAATGCTACTGATTTGAATCTTTAGTACTCTCCTCCAATTTTCTCAGAGATGCTGGAAGTCCTCTTCTCCTAAGATTCTTTAAGAATCTATTCATATTTTCATAGTACTCGAGAAACTGTTTCACTTCAGCAACACTTGTTCCAGAGCCTGTAGCAATTCTTTTCATCCTAGATCTATTAATTATCGAAGGATCTTTAACCTCTTCTTCTGTCATAGAATCAATGATATAAATCCATTTCTTCATTGTTTTCTCACTAATCTTAAGATCTTCTTCAGCTAATGGTAGAGATGAGAAACCAGGTATCATCTGAAGAATCTTTGCCAAAGGACCCATTTTAATAATGCTCTTCACCTGATGATACACATCAGCTATAGTAAGTGATCCTCTGCTAAAAGCCTTTATAAGCCTCTTCTCAACCTTCTCACCCTCCTCTAATGCTCTAAATTTCTCTATGAGACCCTCAATATCTCCTAAACCCAGTAACCTCCCGACAAATCTACGTGGATTAAATACTTCGAGATCATCTAATCCCTCACCTACTCCAATAAATTTTATTTTAGCTCCTGTAGCTACTACAGCTGATAATGCTCCTCCTCCTCTAGCACTGCCATCTAATTTAGTGATGATGATAGAACCTATTGGCGTTCTCTCATGAAATCTCTTAGCGAGTTCATAGGCTTTCTGCCCCATTGTGGCATCAATAACTAAGGTTATTTCGTCGGGATTTACAGCCTTGGCTATGGCCTCCATCTCGTCTAGAAGAGCCTTCTCTTCACCATAGCCGTGTCTACCAGCTGTATCTACAATAGCTATGTTGCAACCTCTACTAAAAGCTACTTTAATACTTTCAGAAGCTATCTTAATAGGATCATTTGTGTCCCCCTCTCTAAGCACTAGAACCCCTATAGCTTCTCCTATTTGTTTTAATTGATCATAGGCGCCCGGTCTGTAAGTATCAGCGGCCACTAGACAAGGTTTATATCCAAGTTTTTTATAAAACTTAGCCAATTTCCCGCAGGTAGTTGTTTTTCCGGATCCTTGGACGCCAACCATCATAATTACATAGGGTTGTTTATTAGGCGTCACAGAAGGAATATGATCTCCGCCGAAGAAACTGGCGATGTTATCATATACTATTTTAATGAAGTACTCTCTCTTAGTAAATCCTGGCGGTGGTGTTGATGAAAGTGCTTCTTCTCTTATTTTCTTAGTTAAGTCATATACTATTCTAATGTTCACATCTGCTGCTATGAGTGTTTTCTGTAGCTCTTTTATGAAGTTATCAACTGCTTTCTCATAGAGATCTGTTCCTTTAATGAATTTATTAACGAGATCCTTAAGAGATTCTAATCCTTTCATTGAAAATAAGCCTTTAGCCGACTATCCTCTTACGTTAACAATGATCCTGTTATTCATAACAACCCAGTACTCAACGTCTTTACCAACAGCTATTCTAGAGGCTAGTTCTTTATCTGTGGGCATGGGGATCTCGAATGTCTCGTATGTCTCTGTATCCATTACTTGAACATTATTTCCACTAACAGCGATTACGTGACCTGTTCTCTTATCTATTATAGGGACTTCAACACGTGTATCCACAGGAGCGACAAGAGTTTTTCTTGCACCAGATATTATTGATACCGCTACTACATGTGCTTTTGCAGATCCGTGTTTACCAGTCTTTGCTTTAGATATTTCAACGATTCTACAAGGCTCGCCGTCAATGATTATGTAGCTTCCCTCTCTTAATTCACCTAATTCAGCATATGTTATACTCATTACTTGTCTCCTAATATTCATAGATAATAGTTTAATTAAAAGATTGTTGTGTGCTTTTAGTAAGAAGATCTTGATTAAACTAAATTTTTAGCTTAAGCTGAAATATTTTTTACGTAGAAAAACAGGATAATCAAGAGATCCTTTTACTGCGAGAAGGTGCATTAATTGAGTAATAAAGAAGATCTCTATGAGGATTCAGGAATTAAAAGAGATCTTAAAGTAGCCCTAATAATACTTAATAAAGACAACGAAAAAGGTCTCAGTAAAACTCTTGAGAGCTTGCATAATCAATCATATTTGCCATGTAAATATTTTGATATTTTCATCATGGATGGAGGTAGCAGAGATCGCTCTAAAGAAGTCGCCTTAGAATTTTCTAAGAAGATCCCATGTATATATTTCATTGAGCAAAAAGTAAAGGGGGGTACAGGTCCTGCTAGAAGAGAAATAATTGATCTCTTAAGAGAGAAAGATTACCAACTGATTATATGGGGCGACTCTGAGAATGAGTATCATTCTGGCTATATAGAAAGCATTGTTAATAGATACTTGAGAGAGAGACCAAGAATTAGTCAGAGCACTAGAATTATTTTATCCGGGAGATCCGTTGTGAAGAAACAAGGTATATGGTCTAGATTCTTTTACTGGTATCATGGCTATCATCAGATTTTCCCCATCGGGGTAGGAGATAGACATGCTCCAGGTAATAATAAGGCTGAGGAGATCTCAATATATAATCTCTTCAACTATCCTCCGTGTAGTAGAAGCGAGGATTTCATTTTTTCATATCAAATATATAAGAGGCATAGGAACAAAGTATTGTACCTACACGAGAAAAATGCTGTGGTATTTGTTTCAATGCCTAGATCTCTGAAAGAAATTATTTCTTGGCAGAGAAATAGAGTAAAGGGATTAGTAGAGTGCTCAAGATATATACGATATGCGTATCCCCCAGATCTGCCTTATTGGACAGGTTTTCTTTTATATAATATATTGTTACCTCTCTTAGCAATAATCACTCAAAGTGCTGTTGCAGGGATATTTTATTTATTCACCTTATTGATAGGATGGATCTTCCTTTATATGAGAGGAAGAACATGTTTAGAAGAGATTGATTTATTATCTGGATTAACTGGATATATAGGCATGATATTACATGCTTTCTTTACACTATTCTACTCTTTATATTATATAACTAAATTAAGGGATTAAGATCTCTTACCCTAAGAATATATATAGATTTATACCAAAATTATTAGATATATAAGGGTTCAGACATAATCTAAATTTGACAATACACTTATTCAGCAGGGGACAACTAAGTGAAAATTCCGCTAGACTATATATGTGTGAAAACAGGTGTTTTGTGCCCGAGATGTAGAAGATTAGTAGAGAGTGGTGCGGTATCAGAGTTTGAGATAGATATAATGAGGTTTCTTATTGATTTTGAGAATGATCCTGAGTATAAAAACTTCCTTAATAGCTTCACCTATGTAAAGGCTTATAAAATATCTGATACGATAGTGATCTTAGGAGAATATCCTCAGAGAAGCGATCAGAGAATTATACAGAGGATCTCAAAAGCTCTAGGAGATAAACTGAATGCTAAGGTGAGAATCATATCTATTGGCGCTAAGAAAGATATTAAATCTATAGTTTCTCAATTAATTTTCCCTGCTAGAATAATTGGTGTAAATATCGTCTGGTTACCTGATGGATCTCATCAATACATTGTGAGAATTCCTAGAACAGATCTTAGGTACATGCCTATCTCATCGGATAATGTTGAGAAATTAGTTGAAATGATAAGTGGAGAAAGTGTAAGGATCAAGATAGAATAGATATTAGTAATTGACTTGAAAAGAGGTTTTTTCTCAGAATAATTCTCTAATACTACTTTTAAATATTTCTCTTAGAAGATTTGATGCATATCCTCCTTTATCTAGACAAAAATTAATCTCTGACCACTCTCTAATCTCTAAGTTATATACTGGAGTTATCAAGTTTCTTTTCATAACTATTTTATTCATACCTACTACTTCTCTAACTCTCTCAGAGAACCAGATCGCATTATGTTCAGAGAGTTCTCTCTGAAGTATTTCATATAAGATCTCTTTATAGCCACTATAAATCTTTAGTTTATTACTGCGTTTAATCTCAAAATGTAAGTAAGGTATTTTTGTGTCAGTAAAGAAAGTTTTTTGTGTTAATTCTCCGTTCAAAACGTCGTATCCTAAGCCGCTAGATTTCCATCTCTTACTTAGATAGTGATTAAAGATATAGGATATGAAGGCTGAGATATAGAATCTTAAGATCTCTCTAGGTATACTACTCAAGATTTTGAGATAATTATTTTCTCCATCTAGTAATTTTCTACACGTTATTCTCTCGACCCACATCCATTTCTTCTCGCATATTATAGATCTGCATCTCTCAATTAAGTCACAGTTATTATCGGGATAACAGATCAAAGTAAAGAAAAAATTCTCGAGATCTCCTTGGAAAAGATATTTGCCTAAAATATGAGTTATACTTCTTTCTACTCCAAATCGTTGATATGAGTAATAATTCGGTAAAAATCCTATTTCAGAGATTTTTTCCATGATTTCTTTTAATATTATATTTTGATCCCTCGTTATATCGCGTAGGTTAATACTGAAGCAATTTCCTATAAGAAGATTTTTTAAGTTATTCTTAATTCTCCTAGGTAGCAAAGCTACGAACGTTAACTCGA
Source organism: Sulfolobales archaeon (assembly GCA_049976205.1). Taxonomy (GTDB): domain Archaea; phylum Thermoproteota; class Thermoprotei_A; order Sulfolobales; family AG1; genus WYEN01. The sequence continues at coordinate 90,604 of JBMFIR010000002.1, forward strand.
TAGATCCCTTATTAATATATGGAATAAAATATTTACTCTCCTGAACAAAAATAAATTGATATGTTTCAGCTGCCTTATCTTTGAGACCGAGGTAAATAATTTCTCGTGTGCCTAAAATTTTTCTCAGAGTTCTAATGGCCTCAAATGTATCTATATTTCTCTTTTTCAGTAAGTAGAGGTAAAGCGGCCTATTGTAATAATGGTAACTGATGTTATGCTCAGATCCATATATGTATCTAGGTGATGCTAATCCTAATTCATCTAATAATTCATATACTCTAAAAACTTTATCACCGAGTTTCTCAGAAGGTTTTATAAATAATTCTGAGTTTGTTAAGTAGCACTCCATGCCTAAACTCTTATCTAAATCATATGATGTCTCGAAACACTCTACACTATTCAAAAGCAACCCTCTAAAGAAGAGGAAGATTACCAGATATTTTATCAATAATTCTTGAAGGTGCCGGTCCTGCACCTACAGCGGTTAATGTCCCCGGCTCTAACTCTGTTCTTCCAGCGTCTCTAACCAGCGAGCAAGGGATCTCTAGAGATACGCATTTCTCGTATAGATCTAGTAGCTTCTTCTCGTTATCAACTTTAACAACTACTTTCTTCATACCCTGAACAATCCATTCATTAAGCCATTTACGCCACTTATCATTATCGAGACTTTTCAACACAGCGTCAACAGATGCGTGTGCTACTTGAACAGCTAGTTTCCCAGGGCTCATCTTAAGATCGCTTCTAACTATTATCGTCTGCTTATACTCTTCTTCTAGGCTCATCTTCTCTCCTTTTTATATACTGTAGCAAAACTTATTACCCTCTCTCATTAAAAATCTTACAGGGTGTATTTCTGTATTGTCTTCTTCTGAAGATTTAAAGAGAGTTGTAGTTAGAGTTAGGGGAATTGTTCAACGTGTAGGATTTAGATACTGGGTATATAAGGCAGCTGCGAAGAAATCCTTAAAAGGTTTTGTTAAGAATGAGCCTGACGGCTCAGTTCTTATTGTTGCAGAAGGGCCTAAAAAAGATCTTGAGTACTTAATAGAGATGGCTCGTGAGGGACCTCCGGAAGCTGTAGTAGAAGAGATAGATATTAAGTGGGAGGATTATAAGGGAGAATTTAGAGATTTCTCAATTGCCTTCTAAAACTTTTAAGAATTTTTCGATCTATAAAAATTCTTTTTTAAGCATTTATTGTTTAATATAGAATTTCATTTAATGGTTTATTTCTTAACTCATTTTCAATTAAATTCTCGAGTTTATTTCTTGCTTCATTAATTAATTTTCCAAGTTCATAATTCCATAGATCTTTTTCAATAAGTTCTTTTATTTCCTTGACAAATCTTTTGACACTAGAGCTTATGTAATCAATTTTATCTCTAAGGATCAAGGCTTTACTACCTATGAGATACTCTATAGAAGCTATGTACATACCTAGATCCAGTGCCTCAAACATTTTTAGACTAGAGTTATAGGAGTTGCTGACATGATCCTCTTGAGAGGCTGAGGTTGGTGTCGTGAAAATACTTGATGGATAAAGTAAAGAGGATATTCTATTCAATAAGGAAACCATTGTGTATTGCGAAATCATGTATCCAGTATCAGACCCCTTAGTCAAGAAGGGAGGTAGACCTCTACTTAATTTAGGATCAAGCATGCTAAAAACTCTTCTCTCACTCTGAGCCAGGGCTTGGAAAAGAGGTGTTGATAAACTCTCCACAGCACTTGTTACATATATTCCGTAGAAATTTCCTCCGCTAACGCATTTCTCACCGTCGAATATTGGATTATCCGTTGATGAATTTAATTCTGTATTAATAATGCTCCTCGAAAATTTAAGAACATCGTAGAAATTACCAAGTACTTGTGGAATTGTTCTGAAGCTATATCTATCCTGAAGAATAGTACTTCTATTAATTGAGGAGTCTGATAATAATTCTCTTATGATCTTTGATATAAGCCCTACTCCTGTCTGCTTTTTGGCTTCACTGACGGATTTCGAGAAAGGTTCAAGAGGAGAAGCCATTGCCTCAAGAGATATTGCAGAGGTTATTATAAGTGAGGCAAGTAGCTTATCAGCCATATATAACACGTGTGAGGCTATTGAGAGGCTCATAGCAGTGTTATTAATCAGGCTTAAGGGATCTTTTACATCTATTCTAGGGATCTTAATATTCTCTTGTTCAAAAACTTCTTTAGAGGGTTTAGTGACACCCTTCTCATCAATAACAGAACCTTCACCATAAATTGCTAATGCTATATAAGACATTGGAGCAAGATCTCCGCTAGCACCTAAGGAACCGTATCTGGGAACTAGAGGGGTTATATTTCTATTGATCATTTCTACTAAAACACTTATTATCTCTGGAGAAACTGCTGAGTATCCTAAACTGAGTTGTTTAGCTAATGCAATCATTGCGCCTCTGACAAATTCTCTAGGTAAATATTCTCCTACACCGGCGGCATGTTGCCTTAGTACTATTCTGTAAATCTCCGAGAGATCTTTTTGAGAGATCTTTGTTTCTAATTGAGCGCCCAAACCAGTTGTTACACCGTAACACTCCCCTCTACCTATATATTCTAAGAACTTCTCTCTGGCTCTCGATAACTTATCTACGATAGAAGGATCTATAAATATTCTATAAGTATCACAACTCGCTATTAAAACCACATCGCGATAACTCAGCGCTCTGCTTAAATTAATTTCCTCATGAGAACAACTTATAATCATTGGATATTCCTAAGGATAACTTTATTTACACATCTAAAAACATATTCTATAGAAATAGTATGCTTCTTAGCCATAATAACATGAGGTGTTGTGTAAATGTTTAAGTGGGAGGATCTCAAATATTTATTGGTGGAAGAAACAAGATCTTTTATAAAAGATCCTGAGGATATTAGGTTAAGAGATATAATCAAAAAACCTGAGCAGTGTGACACGAATTGTATATGTTTAATAGGATATCCGTGGGATTGGTCAACAGCGGGTTATCCAGGATCGAGATACGCGCCTAGCGTGCTTAGAAAATACTTGTATGAAATCTGTGTATCAGAAGATTTGTGTATATGTGATTTTGGGGATGTAAATATTGCCTCGGGTGACCAAGATACTAGCGAATATAGACTACGGGAGGTTTTGAAGAGAATCATTGGTGTTTGTAAAGGATTCGTTGTTTTAGGAGGAGATCATTCTTTAAACAGAGTAGTTCTCGACGAGATACTTAAGAAAATAGGTGAAGTAACCTTCGTAATGTTTGATGCACACCTAGATATGAGGAAAATTAGTGAAGGCAGATCCTCGGGTACCCATTTAAGGGATACCATAGATCGATACAATGCAAATATTGAGGTGGTCATTGTGGGTTTTAGACGAAGGTATAATCCTAGCTACATGATAGAGTACGCTGAGAAGAGAGGCATCTCTCTGATTGACATAGATATGATTAAGAATAATCTCGACAGTGCTAGGGATCTGATCTCTGAGAAAGTAAGAGGAAAAAAAGTTTATGTATCTATAGACGCAGATTCCTTGGACCCTTCTCAGTGCCCAGGTGTAAACGCAATAGTTCCAGATGGGCTATTCATCAGAGAGATCCTAGATCTAATTAAATTAATCGGATCCGAGAGTAGAGAGTTGATTGGAGCAGATCTTGTTGAAGTTGTCCCAAGTAGAGATTTTAATGATATATGTTCTAGAAATATGGCTTATATAGGATACGAAGTTATTAGAAACATTCATATTTTTAAGAACCGCTAGAGTAAAGTATTTCTCCTTTCTTTATAACGTATCTTATTAAGTCTCTTCTTCTTTCATATCCAATAAATCTGTAGCTCGGAAGATCCCAGATAATAAGATCAGCTAAATACCCGCGTTGAATAGATCCTCTATATCTTAGATTTAATGCGTAGGCAGCGTTGATAGTCACACTAGCTATTAAATTTGCTGGTGGAAGAGAGAAGTATATAGCCCCTAGATTCAAAACATCGATCATGTCCAGATTCATTATCGCGGGTGAGTGATCTGTTGCTAACGCCATTATTACCTTATTCTTCATCATAGTCTCGACATCTGGTCTTCTCTTAGCTATATACATAGCTGTTGTTGGAGATAAGGTAACTACTATGTCTCTCCTACCTATCTCTTCAATAATGTTTTTAGGTGTGTGATTAAGGTGATCAATTGTTCTACATCCTAACTCTACGCCTATATCGCTACAGCCAATATATGATAACTCGTCGGCGTGTAGTCTAAGGATAAGACCATTCTCTTTAGCTACTGTTAAGATCCTTTTGGTCTCCTCAGGGGTAAAAGCTCCTATGTCGCAGAAAACATCAACGAAAGATACTCCTAGTGATTTTGCCTCAGGGATCAGCTTCTTGGTAAACAGATCTATGAAAATTTCTCTATTGGCGCCTGGTGGTGGAACATGGGCTAGTAGAGTAGGTACTACATCAATTTCTGATAATTCCTTGAATAAGTTTAACGTCTCTAATAGCAAGATCTCGTGTTCAATGTCTACTCCATAACCAGACTTAATCTCAGCTGTTGTGACACCACCCTTAATCAGTCTCTTAGTTCTTTCAAAGAGGAGATCTAATAGTTCCTCTTTTGAAGCATTAGAGGTTTCTCTCATTGTTCTAATGATTCCTCCTCCACGAGAAAGTATCTCATTGTATCTTTCGCCAAGAGATAGCTTCTCGAATTCTTCTTCTCTAGATCCTTTATAGATTAAGTGTGTGTGGATATCTATAAAACCAGGTGTGACGAGACTATTTTCAGCGTCAATCACTTGTTTAGCGGAGAATCTAGATAAATCTTTCTTCTCACCTACATACACTATTAATCCTTTTTTGATCGCTATAAAGCCATCGTAGACTATACCTATGTCCTCAGCTCTGGCGTAGCCTCTCACGATTCTTGGTAGAGTAGCTATTTCTGAGATATTTACTATAAGTGTATCTACTTTATAGAAAGTTGGCACCCACTGAATCACTTGATCATTGGCGCCTTAATCCTTTTCTCCTTAATTATTCTGATAGATGTCTCGTAGCCGGCGTCGGCGTGTCTCACAACTCCTATGCCAGGATCCACTGTAAGTACTCTCTCAGCTCTCAGATCACTTTCTCTACTCCCGTCGAGTATTAGACCTAAACCAGCATGTATACTATAACCTATCCCAACACCTCCGCCGTGGTGAACACATACCCACGTGGCACCTGCTGAGGCATTTAATAAAGCATTTAGTATAGGCCAATCAGCTATAGCATCTGAGCCATCCTTCATACCCTCGGTCTCTCTATATGGTGAGGCAACAGATCCTGTGTCAAGATGATCTCTGCCGATCCATATAGGTCCTATGATACCTCTTCTAACTAGTTCATTTATTCTTAGACCAAATCTCGATCTTTCTCCGTACCCAAGCCAGACGACTCTTGCTGGTAGTCCCTGGAACCTAACGAATCTTCTCGCATTCTCGATCCATCTAACCAGTCTCCTATTATCACTAAACATATTAATGACCTCGTCGTCTAGAACCTCTATATCTTTGGGATCTCCGATCAGAGATGTCCATCTGAATGGTCCTCTACCCTCCTCAAACATTGGTCTTATATATGCCTGGACAAATCCTGGGAACGCGAAGGCTTCTTGGAAACCTGCTTCATAAGCCATTTTCCTAATATTGTTTCCATACTCAAAAACAACAGATCCTCTCTTCATGAAACCTACCATAGCTTCTACTTGTCTCCTCATGCTCTCCATACTCATCCTCTTATATCTCTCAGGATCTCTTTTCCTCAACTCTTCTGCTTCTTCAACACTTATTCCCGAGGGAACATAGCTCAATGGGTCATGTGCGGGGGTCTGATCTGTCACTACATCTGGTTTAAATCCTTCTTTATATAATTGCCAATATATGTCAGAGGCGTTTCCCAAGAGACCTATTGAGTATCCCTCACCTCGTTCTAGATATCTATGTGCCAGATCAAGAGCTTTATCTAGGCTATCAGTCCAGGTATCTAAGTAGCCGAATCTTATTCTTCTCTCAATCATTCTCTTATCAACTTCAACAACTATTGCTACACCACCATTCATCTTAACAGCTAGTGGCTGAGCACCACCCATCTCTCCTAAACCTGCTGTTAAGACTAATTTACTTTCTAAACTACCTCCGAAATGATTCTCTGCTGCGAAGGCAAATGTTTCGTAGGTTCCTTGTAGAATACCTTGAGTACCTATATACGCCCAACAACCAGCTGTCATTTGCCCAAACATTGTTAAGCCTTTTGCCTCAAGCTCTCTGAAGTAATCCCAATCAGCCCACTTAGGAACCAGTAGAGCATTAGCCATAACAATTCTAGGGGCGAGTCTATGAGTCTTGAATACGGCAACAGGCTTCCCGCTTTGAATAACTAGCGTCTCATCACTCTCCATAGTCAGTAAAGTATCGACTATAGCCTCAAAAGCCTCCCAACTCCTACAGGCCTTGCCAGTGCCTCCGTACACTATAAGATTCTTCGGATCCTTAGCAACATCAGGATCAAGAACATGAAATAGCATTCTCAAAGCTCCCTCGATCTGCCAATCCCCACTATCAACATGAAGATCTCTTCCTCTTATGGCTCTAATAGTTCTCGTAGAAGGATCATAGTAGCCTTTCTCAATAAGTTTTTTTATAGGTCTCTCAGAATACGAGATCAAAAGAACTCCCCAAAATAAATATTTCAATTAAGAAATATAGATAAAAAAGAGGATCTTTAAATTAATTAATGTATCTTTGACACAGAACCATATTATCAAGCATATATTAAATTCATGCGGCGGCCGGGATTCGAACCCGGGATCTCCGGCGTGGCAGGCCGGCGTCCTAAACCAGGCTAGACTACCGCCGCCAATTCTATTTTATAAAATACTGGGGAAATATATATTTATCTTCTAATGATTCACGCTAGAATAACCGTTGCTAGGTAGTGAACAGCTACTTGGGTCACGGAGTATCTCCAGAAGCCATGTTTTCTGTATCTTGATATGTAACCAACTGGTATAAGTCCTGCTAACATTATTATCGTTGATATAAGTGCATAGTGTAGAACATCTAGTGCAATATTTACCCTAATGAGATCGTATATCCACGCTGTTACTATTCCAGCTAATACTCTTATTAAAAAGAGCTTGTAATCAATTTTAATCATTTTCTTTCACTAGTGACTTATTTAATATGGATATATAGTTGAAATCAATGAATTGGATTGATCTAGCGGTATTAATCCGGGAGATATCCACTGCTTTAAGAGACTCTATAATAGATAATATTTATCTAGATAAAGTAAATGATGTAATGATTCTTAGGCTCCGAGAACTTAGTGGCGATAAGAAATATCTCGTCATGAAACCGGGATCATTTATATATTTAACAGATCAGTATGTGCACAGAGAAAGTCTCTCGAAAGAAAAATCCTCACTAAAGAGAAATATCATGAATTGTAGACTGAAAAATATTACTCAGATGCCATGCGAGAGAATAATTGACCTAGAGATTAGTTGTGGAGCCAGCAATTACATTCTAACGATTGAGATTATTCCTAGAGGAGTAGTTGTTCTCAGAGATCATAATAACAAGATCCTTTATATATCAAGATCTTTAAAAACTAAAGACAGAATTCTTCGCGTGGGGGGTATTTACCAATATCCGCCAAGACCACAAGGCTCTCTATGTGATCAAGATATAAACTCAAGAATCAATAGTCTGAGGAAAGGCTATGATTTAATAAGAGGACTAGTAATTGGATTAGGAGTACCTTCTTATATCGCTGAGGATTTTATCAAGAGATATAATGTAGATGTGAGCAAAGACCCTAAGAAAATAAGTAGTGAAGAGCTTAGAGATCTGATCTTAAAGCTCCAAGAATTTGTAGATCAAATTATAATGAGTCCTACCCCATGTATAGTTTATGATAAAGAGAATAGACCCATTGAATATTATGTATATAAACCTCTAGACAAGGAATGTGTTTCTATGCCGAGATTTGATGAGACTCTGAGTAAGTATTTTAACTGGTATTTAATCAGCGGATCCAGCCATGATAAGGGTTTAGATGAGGAGAAAAGGATCTTAGAAAAATTATCTATAGAATACAGACTCGCAGAGGAGCAACTTAAGAAACTAAAACAATTCAAAGAATTCATTGAGAGTAACTATCTTGATCTTGAGGAGACATTTAATTGTTATAGAAGACACCTAGGTGATAAAATTATAGAATGTGTCAGTAGGTTCAAGGATCTTGAAATGATTCCGCAGAATAAAAAGGTTGTAGTGAAATCAGGTGATTTAATATATGAAATGGATCTGAGTAAGGAGTTTAGAGATAATTACATAGAGATCGCTAAGGAGATATCACAGCTTGAGAAGAGATTAGAGAGAATAGAACTTGAGCAAACTAAGATAAAAGAGAGAATTAGAGAGTTAGAGGAGAGGATTAAATTAGAACAAGAGGTCAATAGGATCAAGAGTGAAAGAAAATTTCAATGGTTTGAGAGATTTCACTGGATAATAACATCTGAGAATCTATTAGCTATAGGGGGGAAAGACGCAGATCAGAATGAGGCTATTGTGAAAAAGTATATGGAGGACAAAGATCTGTTCTTTCACGCTGATATTCAAGGAGGCTCAGTATTCGTGTTGAAAAATGGATTATACGCCGGCGAGAGAAGTATTAAGGAAGTAGCTCACTTAGCAGCTTGTTATAGCAAGGCTTGGAAAGGTGGCTTAGGCTCTATTGATGTTTTTTATGTAGAAAGTTCACAAGTTTCTAAAAAACCACCCTCGGGAGAGTACTTATCTAAAGGATCTTTTATGATCTATGGGGAGAAACATTGGGTGAGAAGTGTTGAGTTAAAACTCGGGTTAGGTATAGAGATTGTGGATAATAGATATCCAAGAGTTGTTGTTGGGCCACCTGATTATGTGGCTAATAAGACAAAGATTTACTCAATTATTGTTCCAGGAGATCATAGTGCTAGAGAGATTGCTGAAGAATTAATTAAGAGGTGGCTGAGTAAACATCAAGAATACTCGATAATGATTAAAGCGATTGATCTTGAGGAGATTATATCAAGGATACCGGGTAAATCTAGGATCATATATGTGAATTAATGTATTCACCTATATCTATGAGGCCACGCACTCTTAAGCTTGCTGTGATCTATGTTCTCCAGTTCTATTAGGAATAGTTCTAGAAGTGGATATACCTCACTCTCTATCAGGTGGCCAGCGTATGTAGCATAAAAGTTATTTTCTGTTTTCATTCCTAAGGTCACGTGAACATGAAGACTATATCTCTCATCATCTCGATATATCACGGATCCTAAAAGAGATGTTACTTCAATAGCTTTTTTCTCAGATACTCTTAATTCGATTTTTTCATATCCCTTCTCTTGATCGAAGTAGCCTATTAGTGCTCTTCTAAATCCTCCTATACCCAGTAATAAGGCACTCCTTACACCGGTCTCTCTCAGGAGTTCTATAAATCTATTTGGAAATAGATCTCCTTCTTTTAAACCTAGTAACAAGATTCTTTTGACACCTGTGGAGAGAAACATCATATAGACACCTAGTATATTTCCACAGGGAAAAATTTTAATTCTGGCATAACCAAGGAGTATTAAATGTTGAGACCAAATGGTTAAGTATGTTTTCGTTACTGGAGGCGTCATGAGTAGTTTAGGTAAAGGTGTTTTAACAGCCTCAGTATCTTTTCTCATATCGCGAATAGGGTATAGTGTCTCTGCTGTTAAAATAGATCCTTATTTAAATGTTGATGCAGGCACGATGAGTCCTTATGTTCATGGAGAAGTTTTTGTCACAGATGACGGTGGAGAAACCGATCTTGATATTGGGCATTATGAAAGATTCTTAGGAAAATCTCTCTCTAGGAAGAACAATATTACAGCTGGTCAGATCTATCAGAGTATAATCGAGAAAGAGAGAAGAGGAGATTACTTAGGTCAAACAATTCAGATAATACCTCATGTCACAGATGAGATAAAGAATCGTTTACGAGAAATCGCTAGGGAACAGCAGAGTGATGTATTGGTTGTTGAGATAGGGGGGACAGTTGGAGATATTGAGGGTTTACCTTTCCTAGAAGCCGCTAGACAAATGAGACTTGATGAAGGCTACGGTAATACTTTATATATACATGTTGCTTTAACACCTTATCACAGATTAATAGGTGAAATAAAGACAAAACCTCTTCAGCACTCAGTGCAGGAGTTAAGGAGAATTGGTATACAACCAGATGTTATTATAGTTAGAAGCGAGAGACCTATTGATATAGATATTAAGAAGAAAATTTCTCTCTTCACTAATGTTCCTATAGATTACGTGTTTGAAGACTATGATCTTTCTGTAGTATATGAGCTTCCATTGATTCTTCACCAACAAGGTTTTCTAAAAAAGATCTCTGAGAAATTATCACTTAACTACAGAGAACCTGATTTAGGTGATTGGTACTCCTATGTTGAGAAAATGAAGAATCCTAAGAGAAGTGTAAAGATCTATATGATAGGTAAGTATACAAAGGTTAGAGATAGTTATGTAAGTATTATTGAGGCACTAAAACACGCCTCCGCAGAATTCTTAGTGAGACCAGAGATAGAGTTTATTGAAGCAACAGATATAGAGACAGAGGAAAGAGAATTCGTATACGAGGATAGAGCAGGCTACATAATTCTTCCAGGATTTGGTAAGAGAGGTGCTGAAGGAAAGATCAAGGCTATAAAAACCATAAGAGAGAATAATGGCGTGGTGCTAGGAATATGCTTTGGTCTTCAACTAATGGCTGTGGAGATAGCTAGAAATGTCGTGGGTTTGAGAAATGCTAATTCTACTGAGATAGATCCTATGACACCTCATCCTGTAGTGGATCTCTTAGAGGAGCAAAAGAAGATTCAGAGAATGGGTGGCACAATGAGACTTGGATTAAGCAAAAGTATTTTAGTTAAAGGAAGCAGGGTTTATGAGGCCTATGGCACACAAGAAGTGTATGAGAGACATAGACATAGATATGAGATAAATCCAGAATATGTGGATAAATTAGAGAGTGTAGGATTTATTGTATCAGGCTATAATGAAGCTGGCTACGTAGACTTTATGGAGATGAGAGGCTACAAATTCTTTATAGGGACTCAAGCACATCCTGAGTTCAGGAGTCGTCCTCTTAAACCATCTCCACTCTTTGTAGATTTTATTAGGGAAGTAATCAAAATATCTTCCTAATGACTATTTATTCTATTCTCATAAAAATCACTTGGATGCTTGTTTATGAGGTCTAGTCAGAGACCCTTAATTCAATTAGCCCTGGATCTAATAGATAGAGAATTAATAAAGCAATTCTCAATGTACTCAGCTAAAGCAGGGATTGATATTATTGAGGTAGGCACACCAGCTATAAAGAGATTCGGTAGTGATATAGTTAAGGAGGTTAGAGAATTAATTGGAGAGAGGCAGATAATTTTAGCTGATACTAAAACTCTCGACGCATCCAAGATAGAAGTTGAAATAATGGCATCTGCGGGAGCTAATATAGTAACTGTGATGGGGTTCGCATCGGACGAAACATTTTACGAGGCTCTTGAGGCAGCAGATAAGAATAACATCGAGATTTGGGCTGACATGATGTATTTAAAAGATCCGGTTGAGAGAGCAATACAACTCAAAGAGATCGGTGTGAAAACAGTTATTCTTCATGTAGGTATTGACGTTCAGAAGAGAAGAGGTGTCTCAGGAGAGATTTTAGTTAATGAGGTGAGGAGAGTATCATCTCAAGGTATTAGAGTAGCTGTTGCGGGAGGCTTAGATCCTAGTAAAGGAGAGTATCTATTCAGAAACGGAGCCTCAGTAATAATAATAGGTGGCTGGGTTACCAAGAGTAGTGATTGGGTTAATAGAATAGATGAGCTTATTAAAATATTCAATAAGTATCGCTAGGTGAGAGAAATAGATTTTGTAGACGCATGCAGAGATTTATCAGAGTATGTGAGAGAGGTTTATAGTGAATACAGAGAGTGTATTAAAGGAATAGATCTTGATATAGTGGCTCTAGAGAAGTTATGTAATGAGAATAATTATCCTAAATACATGGTAGAGACCATATTAGTAAAAGCCCAAGAAAGACTTAGAAACATTAGAGAGTTGTGTAGCGAGGCAAAAAAAGAATTAAGTAGTGGATTATCAGATGTAGCTAAGTGGAATAGATATGAGGATCTCTATTTATCAATTAAGAGATTCAATGAGGCATTACGAAACACAATTGATCTCTTAGAAAAAACTTTTAGTAAAATAACTTATATAGGGATCTTAGCAACAATTCTATCTCTAGTGCTTCTTCTGGTTATTGTAGTAGAGGCAGCTTTATTTTTAGATGGTCTTCTCTATGGTTTATTGTATTCAGTTGCCTTAATATTCTCTTTTAGATATCTGAGAAAAAATACAGTGCTTATGTTCATTACCCAAATAATTATTCTCTTCACATATCCTATCATAATGATTTTGGGAGAGACATACGATGTAATGTTGATCATAGCTTATATACTTCTTCTAGGCTCTCTAATGTACACAGGTTCTGTGGTTAATAAGCGACTGGGGGTATTAAGGAATATTCTCAGGGATCTATGGTGATTTTATTAGTTTCTTTGAGAAAGTTACATATGAAATTGTGGTGTTGAGTTATGCGCGGCTGGTCTGGTAAGATTCTTTACATAGATCTGGACAGGAGAGAGCATAGATCACTTGAATTACCTGGGGAAGTATATAGAATGTTTCTCGGGGGCAGAGGCTTAGCAATAAAACTTCTCTGGGATCTAAATCCTGTAGGAGTAGATCCTCTTTCACCAGATAATCATTTAATATTTGCGGTAGGTCCTCTAACGGCTTATCCGCTACCTAGCTCAGGAAAAATGTTGGTGGCTTCCAAATCACCTTTGACAAGGGGTTATGGTGATGGTAACATTGGAACTAAGGCGGCTGTGGAATTAAGGAGACTTGGTTATGATGCTATAGTGATTAGAGGAAGAGCCTCTAAACCAGTGATTTTATATGTATCATGTGAAGAAATACAGTATGTAGATGCCGAAGATCTCTGGGGCAAAGACTCTTATGAGACAGAGAAGAAACTAATAGAAAGATTCGGTAGGGGGGTAGGCGTTTTATCTATTGGTCCTGCAGGAGAGAATATGGTGAGATTCGCGACCGTAGTGAGTGAATTCGGGAGATCAGGTGGGAGACCAGGTATGGGTGCGGTAATGGGTTCTAAGAGGATAAAGGCTGTGGTTCTTAGAGGTTGTAGAGATCCTGAGCCCTCTGATAGAAAAGATCTTGTTAAAATTGGTCTAGAAGCATATGATGCTGTTAAGAATTCTTCTGGATACAGCTTCTGGATGAGACAAGGAACTATGGCAACTATTGAGTGGGCTCAGATAAACTCTGTGCTTCCCACCCATAATTTCCGGGAGGGTATTTTTGACTTCTATGCAGGTATTGATGGCTACATGCTTGAGAGTATGAGAATTCGTCAGAAAGGTTGTCCTCTATGCAACATGCCATGTGGTCATATTGTGAAATACGTCTCTGACGTAGCATCGGGGGAGGCTGAGCTAGATTACGAGAATGTTGCGATGCTAGGCTCTAACCTGGGTATAGCGCCTTTAAACAGGGTCGCGAGACTCAATTACATAGCTGATGCATACGGTTTAGACACCATATCTCTAGGTAGCGTGATAGGATTTGCTATGGAGACTTCCGAGAAAAAGTTAATTGATTATAGAATCGAATGGGGTGATTATAAAGAAGCTGAGAAATTAGCTATGGACATTATTTATAGAAGAGGGGTAGGAGACCTCTTAGCAAACGGGGTTAAATATGCGTCGGAAAGGATCAAGGGATCAGAGAGCTTTGCGATGCATGTTAAAGGACTTGAGATCTCAGCATACGATTGTCACGCCGCGGAGGGCATGGCTCTAGCTTATGGAACATCTCCTATAGGTGCTCATCACAAAGATGCTTGGTTTATTGTTATGGATATTAAGATGGGTCGGAGAACATATTCTAGAGAGAAAGTAGAGAGACTCATATGGATGCAGAATATTAGAGGAGGAATGTTTGAGAGTTTAACTACATGCAGACTCCCCTGGGTCGAGTTATCAATAGATCTCAATTACTACCCCAGACTACTAAAGGCGTCGACAGGAGTATCTTATTCCTGGGATGATATCTATGAAATAGCCAACAGAATATATACTTTGATAAGAAGCTTTTGGATACGTGAATATCATGCGGAAGGTAAGCAGTGGAGTATAGATATAGATATTCCACCCCAGAGATGGTTTAAAGAACCTCTGACAAAAGGCCCATTAAAAGGATCAAGGCTTGACATAGATCGATACATAGAAATGTTGAAATACTACTACGAGTTGAGGGGATGGGATGATAGAGGCATCCCGAGAAGAACTACACTAGAGAAATTAGGCATATCATATGTCGCAGAGATCTTTGATAAATTAAATATTCCTTACATCGCGTAATTTTTTTTTTAACTTATTTTACTAAGATCTTTTCTAATAGTATACGTTAATACCAGCGAAATCGAGAGTGAGATTAATAAGATAACAGTTGTAATGGCATTGATCTCAGGAGAAATACCTCCTCTACCAACCATACTCCATATCATTATTGGTAGAGTCTTAAAACCTGGGCCACTTGTAAAAAGTGTTTTTATTAAATCATCGAAGGATAAAGCAAATGTGAGAAATACAGCTGATAAGATAGCAGGGACCGTCAGAGGCATAATAATTCTTGATAATATGTAGAATTCGCCAGCTCCCATCACTCTCGCTACATTAATAATCTCTTTAGGAATAAGATCAATTCTAGATCTAATTATAACAAATGCGTAAGCAATATTAAAAGTTAAGTGACCTAACAGCACAGTCACAAAGCCCATCTCAATGTTCAGAGTAATATAGAATATAGCTAATGTAAATGCTTCAATTATTTCAGGGATTATTATAGGGACGTATATTATGGTGTCAATAAATCCTCGGGGTTTTCTCATGATGTATGCGTACCCTACTAAAAACCCTGTCAGAGATGATATAACAGAAGACGCTATGGATAACTGAATAGAGTTTATAGTAGCTGATATGATAACTTTATCAGAAAAAGCCTCTATAAACCACCTAAATGTAAGATTATTCAGATCAATTATAAATCTTCTCGGAGAAAAAGATCCGAGGATACTCACCACTATAGGTAAGTAAAGAAATATGAGATAGATCGTCACTATCGAAAGAGCCAAGACTCTTCCTAAACTCTTCATAGAATAATCTCCCTCGAGCCAAATTTCTTAGCTACAAACCACACTACAATAAGTGTTAAGTTAAGATACAGGAGAGATAAGAGAGAGGCATCCCCGAATCTTTTGAATGTAAATGTTAATTCATAGATCCATTGACCGATCATGTATCTTGGAGATCCGCCGAGAACCTGGGGAGCAATCATTTCACCTAGAGAACTAGTGAAGACAAGCACAAAACCCGCTATCAAACCTGAATAAGATATTGGTAAAATAATTCTAAATACAAGATCTAGTGTTTTAGCACCTAACGTCTTCGCGGAATCTATATAGATCCTATCTACTCTCTCCATAGCTAAGAAAATAGGGATAATAGCCATAGGCGTATAGTTATAGACCATTCCTAGATATATAGAGGCCTCAGTATAAAGGATCCTTTGACCAGTAACTCCCTCTATAATATATAAGAGATAAGCTAGTGAATACATCTTCAACAAAGTCCCAACCCAGTAGGGGGCTATAATAAGTACTGAGATAATGATTTTCTCTTTTTCTCTTAGGTAGAATGAGAGAGAATATGATATTGGGATAGCTACTGCCACGGAAATCAGAGTACTTACTATAGCTACTTTAAAGCTTCTCCATAGAACAGGAAGAGAACTACTTACAATATCAATACTGATCCCTTGCGAAATAATTCTAGAAATAGATACTAGTAGAGGTGCATAGAGAAAAATTATGATATATAGCGCAACGATCCCTATTACTAAGTAAAAGGGATCCTTGTAATTAGTTGTGTGTATAATCTTTCTGGTTCTTAACATTAGAGAGAATATCTTACTCAACTACTCAACTACCACAGTTATATTATCTGGTAAAGAAATACATACTCTCTCATTTGGACTGAATCTTTCCTCTATATCTCTGACTAAGACCTCAGCGGAGTTAATTTTTACTCTCAGATAATTATACGATCCTACATATATTTTATCTATAACATCGCCACATAAACTCTCATTCTTCCCATCCCTCTCGTATTTAATTAAATGTATTTTCTCGGGTCTAATAGATACATATAATTGTTTATTGCTGAACTCTTTGTCTCCATTTAGAATCTTAATTGGATCTATGAATACATTTAAGGGTGGTATATAGATCTTCCCATCGATAATCTTAGCCTCAAATAGATTATTATCACCCACGAATGAGGCCACGAATAAATTAGCTGGTTTCTCATAAATCTCTTTAGGTGAGCCTATTTGTTGAATAGATCCTTTGTAAATTACAGCTATTTTATCAGCTAACACCATACCCTCCCACTGATCATGAGTTATGTAAAAGAATGTTTTCTTAAGTTCTCTGTGCAATCTTTTTAACTCATAGATCATCTCTTTTCTTAAAACATAATCTAGGTGACTTAAGGGCTCATCGAGTAATACTATGTCAGGATCTGGGGCTAGAGCTCTTGCTAACGCTACTCTCTGTTGTTCTCCTCCACTTAATTTCTCTGAGTTTCGAAACATGTATTTAGAAGGATCTAGTCTCACAAGCTCTAACATCTCTTTAACTCTTCTATCAATATCCTGCTTAGACCATCCCCTAAGTTTTAAACCAAAAGCTATATTCTCATAAACATTCATATGAGGAAATAGAGCTGGTCTTTGAAATAATACTCCAAGATTTCTTTTATGAGGAGGTAAACTATTGACAATCATATTATTTATCCTAACAAAACCTTTCGAAGGTTCTTCAAGACCTGCTATGATTTTAAGAAGAGTAGTCTTCCCCGATCCCGAGGGCCCGATCAAAACAAAAAATTCTCCTTTCTTAACCTCTAGAAATACACTTCTTAAAATAACTTGATCTCCATATATTTTCCATATGTCTTCTAGTTCTAGGTATGCACCCACCCCCTCATCCGATTAAAAGCATTATCAAAGACTTTAAAATTACAAGTCTTTTTAGCTTATATTTATGTAGAGATTCGTGGAAAATGAGGATAAAAGGATCATGTAATACGTAAGCATGTTTAAAGCCGAAATAAAAATAATACATCACTCGGGGTATATAAAGTGATTAGCAGAAGAGATCTTTTAAAAACAAGTGTTGCATTGCTCGCCGGAGGTTTAATAGGATATGTAGCAGGTAATTATGTGCCTGCTACATATAGAGAATCTTTGGCTTCAAAAGAGTTTAAGAGTGTATAACTGGCAAGCATACTTAAATAAAGAGATCGTTTTACCACTCTTTATGGGAGTGATATACAATGAAAAGAGATTAATCGTAAACACTATATATGATGAGTATAATAGTGCTGAGGAAGCTTACAATAAACTTTCTCTAGGGGGTATTTCTACGATGTTTATAATTTAGGCACAGAAGTTATTTACAAAGCAATTAAAAATAAACTTATTATAAGACTCGATCATAATAAGATACCTAATCTCAAGGAACTAGATCCATTTATAAGAGAATCTTTGAAGATACAGTATCCCGAGAACATAGATCTGCTAGACTATGGAGTGCCTTATATGTGGGGAACCACGGGGATCGTTTACAATAAGAAGAAATTAGGAACAGAGATAACCTCTCTTAAACAATTATTTGATACAGATTTTCTAACCAAGTATAGTAAGAGAATATTCATAATAGATGACCCAATAACAACTGTTATGGTAACTTTAATCTATTTAGGTAAAGACTTCAGAGATCCTCGGAGCTACACCGAAGAATCACTTCGAGAGGTATATAATGTTCTTAGCAAGATTGTGCC
>JBMFIR010000003.1:0-90974 GCA_049976205.1 Sulfolobales archaeon
ACTCTTAACTCAAATACACTTATAGAAAACCCTAGTGTTATTGGGAGTAATTAGGTTATTAAAAGATCTTAGGAGAATCACTTTATTGTCTCTTCTCTAGCTCTCTAATTGTTTCTGCAAAGAGATCTAATCCTATATCTAGGTGGCGTTTTGTTATTACTAGAGGCGCCATGAATCTCATCACGTTTCCATAGTGTCCGCATGTGTGCATTAATAATCCTTTCTCGAATAATCTTTTTCTTAGTTCAGTAGCTAATTTCGTTCCTGGTTTCTTACTCTTCTTATCCTCAACTAATTCTACACCGATCATGAACCCTATTCCTCGGGTATCTCCCACTATGTTTGATTGATCCATTAACTCAGAGAATCTTCTCAATGCGTATTCTCCTAATACTCTTGTTCTCTCGAGTAAGTTTCTTGTCTCAATGTACTCAATTACTGCTGCTCCTGCGGCTAGTCCTAGGGGATTTGCTCTGTATGTGCCGAAGTGAAATGTTTCTTCAAGTTTCTCATCTAAATCACTTCGATAAGCCACGAACGATATAGGTATTCCTCCACCGATTGCTTTTGATATGCACATAATGTCTGGTGAGACATTGAAGTTCTCAATTCCCCACCACCTACCTGTTCTACCAATGCCTGACTGCACTTCGTCTGCGATTAGTAATACTCCATATTTATCAGCGATCTCTCTTAATCCCTTTAGGAAATTCTTTGGTGGAACAATATATCCTCCCTCTCCCTCTATAGGCTCAACAATTATACCCGCTACCTCACCAACACCGCTGTAGGGATCCTCTAGCAAGTGCTCTATATAGCTGAGAACAGCATAACCACATTCCTCAGGATCCTTAGCTGGGTACGGGCATCTATAAGAATACGGGTAAGGTACCCTGACAACATTTATTAATGGTACACCAGCGTACATCTGAAGATTTCTCTTAGCAGTAGCCATAACAGCCCCTTGATGAACTCCGTGATAAGCTCCCTCAAAAGCTAAGATAACAGGTTTCTTAGTGACCCATCTCGCAATCTTCATAGCGGCTTCGCAGGCGTCGGCTCCGGTCACAGAGGTCATTATCTTAGCTCTTCCTCTCAATCCTTCTGGTAGTATTGAGTGTAGCTTCTTTAAGAAAGTTATTCTGGCTTCACTAGGTATCTCACTCATCCAATGCCAATACTTATCTAATTGATTCTTTATAGCTTCATAAACAAATGGGTTCCTGTGACCAACATTTAAAACAGCGATCCCAGCGACCCAATCAATATACACGTTTCCATCAACATCTCTTATAGTAGCTCCTCTAGCAGATTCGATCGCGAATTGAAAGATCTTGGGGTATATAACAGCGTTAGTCTCCAACTCTTTCTGAACACTTAAGAGCTCAAGAGACCTAGGACCCGGTGGTTTAACAATTATTCGAGGAGCTTCAGGGAAGCTCAGAGCCTCAAATTCTTCCTCAGACACTTTAGACCCTCAATAAGATAGTTCAATTGAAATGATATATATTCAATGATCCCTGAGAATTGAATATTTTATGGATTAAATATTGTTCCACAAACCACTTTATCTACATAGGATTTGTCAAGACCTCAGATTATTATTATAGCTGTTAAGATACGTTATCTCACTAAGATCTTTTCTACTCTTAGGTTCAGGTCTCTCAGCGGGGTATCCTAAAGCGAGCATCGCTACAGGGATATAGTTCTTTGGTAGATTAAGGATCTTCTGTATCTCCTCTATATTCCTAAGGGTCTGTATCCAGACACTCCCTAAACCAACCGCGTGGGCAGCCAACATTATATACATTGCAACATTCGCACAATCCACCTGATAAGAGTCTGGTGAGGTCTTTTCATCGCAGGCAATAACGATCCCTACAGACGCGTCATTTAGTGGATAAGCCCATTTATGTATATTAGCTAACTTAGACTTGATCTCCTTATCACTAACTACCACGAATATCCAAGGCTGCCTATTACCAGCACTCGGCGCGTACCTAGCTACATCAAGAATCTTTTTAATAACCTCAATATCCACTGGTTTATCAAGGAATTTTCGAATACTCCTTCTGGTCAATAGGAATTTTAATAAGGTCTCACTATCAAAACTTTGTGTCATGAAAAATCGCCAATTAAAATAATTTGATTACCATATTTACATTTTTTGATTAATTAATTTAATCACTATTAAGAAACTATTAACTCATTTTAGTTAATTTATTCACCATAAAGCTTAAGTCAGTTGATTCTTTAGCTTCGTCGGTGATAGTATCAGTGAATAATTTATCTATTAAGTATTTATCCGCGATATATTTTATCGTATTCATAGCCCTAATAGATCACTCAATAATAGCACCTGTAATAGCTCAATACGGTAGGAGCCTAGGAGCATCGTCTTCTCTAGCAGGCTTAATAACTGCTTCTTACTCAATTGCTGCGTTATTTGCATTACCTATCATAGGAATCCTCTTAGACAAATTCTCGAGAACCAGGATACTACAGATCCTTTTAGCAATCGATCCTTTGATTACTCTTATGTATACGAGAGCATCAGATCCTTACCAGCTATTGATCATAAGATCTCTTCACGGCGCAATTGACTCAGGTGTTTTTCCAAGTATCTTAGCAATATTTAGAGACATAGTAACAAGACGACTAGGACTAGGACTAACAATCTACTGGATCTTGTCAGCGCTGCCAATCATAATAGGTAATTTTATTACTAGACAACTTGTTATTCTATATGGATTCCACAGCATATTTTACCTAGTAGCAATTTTATTCTTAATAGGCTTCTCTCTATCACTCTATATAGGGAAAGGATACCGAGAACTTGTATTTAGAGAAGAAATACCGGAATACACTATTGATAAGAAGAACAAAATATCGAGCACCTTAATAATTGCTTATGCATCAGCTCTCACACTATATCTAATGATAGGCTCAGTTGTTGGTAGTATGGGGACACTTCTCACAGAGAAACTATATGTTACCAGAGAAATAGCATCAGCAGAAGTAGCTACGTGGAGCATGATTTCATCAGTTATATCCCTACTATTCATAGCAGTATTCACATCTTATCTGGTTAAGAATCCACGTAATTTACTCGTAACAGAATTAATTGGTTTATTAATGATCCTGTGCTCATCAACTCTATTGATCCTCGGCATAGATCACTTGACGAGATTAACTTCCTCAGTGTTGTTCGGAGGTGCTTTAGGAACAATATTACCAGCTTCCTCAAAGGCAGCGACAGACGTTAGGTTTAGAAGAAGAGGATTATCTTCAGCTCTGCTATCAGTATCTTTTCTAATAGGTGTAATAATGGGATCCGTGTCTTCATCAAGAATCCTCGAGTACTCTCATAGAGAATATCTAAATCTTAATTTCATGCCTCCATTTATTGCATCAATGATACTAGTTGTATACGTGATAATTGTATTGATTTTTTGGAGAAGATGATTCGTTTAATATTTTATTGTGTAATCAATAAGATTTATTAGATGTCGTGATTGAGACAGGATCTAAAGAGAGAACTAGGGAGAACAGGATCAATAACACTTATCTATGTCATAGTATTATTGATTAGAGCTGCAAATGCATTATTCATATACTCCTTATCTATTGGATATATTATTACAGCATATTTCCAAGGAATTATACAGGGAGTATATTCACTAACCGAGGGTTTCTCAGGTTTCTTAGGAGGATTATTCTACGATAGGCTAGGCCCCCAAAAAACACTTATCATAGCATCTATACTTATTGTATCTGCTTATTCTTTGTCAACCACTATATACATGATCCATGCGGACCCAAGAGATCTTATCGCTCCGCAAGTAATAGCGGGTTTATCAGCAGCCCTACTAGTGACCTCCTCAATAGCGCTAGTAGCCGAGGAAACATACGGAGTATCTACTAGAAAAAGATTATTTGGGGTAGGTGGTTTAGAGATATCCAATTTATCAGGATACGTGGCGGGCTTCTTAATCGCAGCCATTATAGAGATCTTTGCACCTTTTCTCACGAGAGGCTTCGTGTCCTCACTGATATTAGTGGTTCTCGCCTTAATAACATCAATATACTTATCCACTAGAGTAAGAGAGATCTACGTACCTCGTGAGAGAAGCGTCCAACAAAAGCTATTCTATGTTGAAAAGAGATCTCTTTATCTAGTACCTATGTGGCTAGGTATATCAATTATACTTGGAGTAGCTTTTATATCAGTTAGGATCCTCAGAGAATTATTAGGTGAAGCGGGGATCTACCAATACAGTAATTTAATAAGAGAGTCGCATGGATTAAGCCTCTACATGGTTTTTGCCGTAGTGCTTCTATCAATAGGTATATTACTTGGGAGTTATTTATCGAGTTTATTTGGTAGGATCAGATCTCTTCTAATAGGACTATTAGCGACACCTATAGCATTGATCTCGCTCGGATATTTTATTAATAAAACAATTAATATGAAGATAACACTCTCGATAGCAGACTTTAAGGAATTAATGACGACTCCTGAAATAAGTATATCACTAATACTAATGATTATCGGAGCTTCACTAGCACTTATGTTACCTCCATCACTATTAGCTCTACTAGCTGATTTCACTGACGCATCTAGAATTAGAGGTTTATCCTCAGGGATATACGTGACCACACTGGGAATAGGCATTTTCGTGGGGAATGTGCTAGGAGGCTACATATTCACTTACTATGGTCTTGTACACTTAACAGTTATTATATCAATAATATTCACTCCACTTGGTTTAGCAACATATTTTCTTGTTAAGAGATCTTTTGAGGGATCAAGGTAATGATTGATAGAAGTATTTCACCGATACTTCCAGTAAAAAATGAGAGCAAAGAATCTATAAAGACAACACTTGATAGCTTAGAGAAAATTTATTCCAGAGATAATTTCTCGAAACTCTATATAGTGTATCCATTAAATGACCAAGTCTCAAAGAAGAGTCTTAAGGAGATCCTTAGTGAAACAAAATATAGCTATCCAATAGAAGTTGTTGAGAGCCCTAATACAGATGGTTTAAAAGCACTAGATCTAAACTATATACTGTACAACTACGCTGAGGAAGATATAATTGGTGTATTTGACGCTGATGATTTCATAGATACAGAGATCTTAACAAAAGTCCGCGAAGCTTTTAAGAAAGGCTATGTAGCTGTTAGCCCAAGAGTCTATAGATATAGACCATCTCTATTAGGTAGACTAGTATATGTAGAGACCGTCATATGGTATGATATATGGATCAATATATTACAGAGATTAAATCTACATACACCACTTAGTGGAGAAGGTTTATTTGTGAAGACTAGTGTTGTAAAGAGCCTTGGAGGCTTTCCTCAAGAGCTTGCTGAAGACGCTGCATTATCAGTTTTACTCGGTTTAAAAGGCTACATGTACGGCTACATAGATTCGTATGTAATTGAACTTGCTCCTAGAAGTATTAAGGCTCTGATTAAGCAACGGATAAGATGGTATAAAGGGCACCTCAAAATCTTTTTAAATTTGCTTAGAACAAAATTATTTCTCAAATCAATTAGTAGGATCTTCGCCACATACATAATGATTTTTACCCCATCAATAATTTATTTAGCTCCTGTAAGTCTTGAAATATATAATTTGAGACATGTCTTAAGAAATACACAAGATCCATACTCATTAATCAAGTATTTCATTGAGGACTCAATGAGTTTATTAACTGTGCCTACTCAATTAATTAATGGATACTACAATGATCTTTTAAGAATATTCTTAGCGTCACTCTTATACTCATACATAGCTCTGCTAGTGATCTTAATATACCAGTTAATTAAAAGACACGGAAGAATCATAGGTCTTAGAGAAATTGTCTCGATAAGCATTATTTCAATCTTCATGCTACCAATATACTGGTTATTTCTCTCAATAGCATTCATACTCTCATTAAAGCCTTCAGGGAACAAGTGGTATAGAACCGAGAGGAGATGATAGAATTACTTAAAATATTATCTTGTAAGCATCGTAGACACCGCGATTATTTATGAACTGCATTATTTTATTGAACTCATCTTCACTAACACTTTTCTTAATATACATTCTCTCGCCAAAGGTTTCATTAATAAAGTAGATCATGTACTTATTTCTTTTCCTTTTACCACTAATATCTAGATAGATATATACACAAATCTCATTCCCATATATATTATCTTCGCATTTCTCGTAAATCTTTTTGAGACCCGGATATTCGCTATTTTCACTATCTTTTTTATAGCTCATATAAACACCTCAGTTAGTTAGCGGATAATATAATGAGAGTTAAGGTTATAAATATTTTATAGTCTAACTCTAGATCATGTAATAATTCATCAAAAGATTTATGGTTTTTATAGATACTAAAAATCATATCCTTAAAAAGAAAAGAATTCGCTGAGTAAAACTACAAAAACTCCTCTGATAATCTATTAATAAAAGTGATGAATTGATCCATATTTCTCGCCACACCAAATCTCTCTAAACCTAGTAAACCTCTTAACTTACTAGACATAAATCTTCTGTCTCCTAAAATAACAACTGCTCTATCGTTAATGCCCCTCACGGATCTACCGATTGCTTGCATAGTTCTTATATACGCCTCATTATTAAAAAGCAATTCCCTAAAAATCTCTTTACTAATTTTTCTAGAGCCTCTCTCAATAAGGATATTCATATAGTCATCAGGTTGAGGATATGGTACACCTGCTACAAATACTCCTCTAACAAGCGATGCCCCATTTCTAACAAATTCTATACCCTCAGAAATTTTTCCTCCAGCCACTATGTGTATAGATGCGCTAGGATTATTCGTCACGTATTCATTAACTTCCTCGAAGGTTGTTTTTTGATTCTCGACAAAGTCTTTCTCGGTACTCGACAGATAGGTAAGTATATTACTCATAAAATCATAGCTTGGGTAAACAATCACTTTTAAACCGCTTATTCTCTTGAATATATCTATATATCTGGAGTATAGTCTATACATTAACTCGCCTCTATAAGTATATCTTGAGGATAATTCTGTGGCTACTATAACAGCCATATTATCCTGTGGTCTCCAAGAAATATACTCATGGGCATTGACTTGATCAACTTTATCGAGACCAATTAAATCCTCCGCAAATTCTTTTGTTGGTGGTGTGCCAGACATCATAAGGATTCTCTTATATCTACTGAGAACATCACCTATAACACTATGATCAACGGCAGAGACCTGGATCAATACTTTATCCCCGGACTCTCTCAATACAAACATCTCAAACCTGGGATCATTCAATAGATTTAATGCAGATGCTACCCTAACTAAACGCACTCTCTTAGATACCGCGTACTCAACACCTCGACTCTCAAATAACTCCATAAATACTATTCTCTTTATCTCTACAGCAGATTGCGTTATGATATCAATTATCTGTGGATCGAGACCTACTTCTAATCTACTAATATATTTAAGTTGATTGGAGACAGATCTCTTCATAGCTATATCTAATATCTTCTTAAGAATATTTATTACAAATTCTTTCTCACCTAAATACTTCCTTACTTCCTCAATAGATTTCTCAATATCTGCTATGTTAAATTCTTCAGAGAAGATTCTTGAGGGTATTGTAAGCATATGAGCTTCATCTATTACGAGAGAGTATTCGGAGGGATCTCTTGTCTCTAGAATGGTGTTGAATAACTCAAGATCCATTGCATAAGGATATGTAACCACTAAATAACTTGATTCCTCAGCAAGTTTAGCTAGTGAAAAGAAGGGGCACGCACCTAGCTCTCTAAATATTCTACTAGTGATCCTCTCAGGGTAATCCTCTTGAGAAACTATATAAAATACCTCTTCAGACGAGATCTTTTTAGCATTATTATAGAATTCGCATTTTCCTAAGGATCTGAGTAGTTGACAACTCAACCAGAAATCCTCAGGATCCATGTTCTTATCTCTGAGAAGTGGACACATTCTATGAGCAGAATAAATGAATGAGTACGAGAAACCTCTTCTCCTACTATACAGCCTCCTCAGATCTCTTAAAACAGGCTGAACCTCATTCCTGGTCCTGACACTATGTATAACTGGTGGGTCTGTTAGCATAGATGCTATAGCAACACTTGTTTTCCCAAAACCCGTGGGTGCTTTAAAAATAATTGTTTTGGATCCCTCCTTAAACTTCTTGTATATAGCATCTATACTCTCTCGCTGACCCTCTCTGAATCTCTCGTATGGAAATAATTCAGCCATTACTATTCAACTAATTAGTAATCGTTGAAAATATATTATATTGAACATATTATATTAATTGAATGATGTGTTTGCCGAGTCCTGATAAATGATGATCGAACCCCTGTCTGAGCAAATAATAACTATTAACATCAATATGTTTCTGGGATACATTGAGTAGTGTTTTAGAAATTGCTGAGAAGATCCTTAGAAAATATTCTTTATGCGATAATTGTTTAGGAAGGTTCTTCGCTAGATTAGGTAGAGGATTAACTAACGATATCAGAGGCAGATCTATTAAAACAGTTATTCTAATGGATCTATTTACTAAATATAGTGCTTCTGAAAGAAGTAAATTATTAAATGATTTAAGAGAATTTGCTGTAAGAGGCGGAGAACCTTTCAAAACAACACTCGAGAAATTATCAGGCGAGAAAGTTGCTGAAGATAAATGTTTTGTATGCGGATCTAAGATAAAGAATTTTTTTGAGGAGTACTCTGAGAGATCTCTGAAGATCCTTGAGCGAGAGAATTTAAAGAGATTTCTTATAGGAGTGTCTGTGCCTAGAGAGATTATTGAGAGAGAGGAGGAGATAGCACGTGAATTCAGAATAGATTCTTGGGAAAGTATCAAGAATGAATTAAAAAGAGAAATTGGTAAGAGAATAAGGGATCGGGGATATATACCAGATTTCGAGGATCCCGATATAATCATTAATATCGATATAGGTACAGGAGCGATAGTAACCAGCTACCCATCAGCACTTTACTTACTGAGAGTAGCTAAATTAGAGAAAGGCTATAGACTAAAGAGAGCTAGGGATTCGCTAGAGAATATATTAAGTGATAAATTAAGGATCTATGAGCCCTCCTATATAAGACTTCATCTACTAGCTCGAGACAGCAGAAATTATGCGATCCGAGAACCAGGCATATACACTATTTTAGAAATACACTCGCCTAAAAGAGGAAAACCATCAGTTGAAGAACTCAAGAATTTGCTAAAGGATCTGTATCCCTTTAGAGTAGATGTTATCTCTAGGGTCTCTAAGAGAGATATCTATGAATTATCGCAAAAACTCACTAAAGTGATCTACGAGATCAAGATTTTTCCTAAAGGATCCGTTGAAATAGGTAAATTAGAGAAAATTCTCTTAGAAAATAAAAACACGCTCTACATAACACAGATGACCCCTACAAGATTACTAGAGAGAGTAGGTGAGAGAATTAGAAGAGGCCAAGTGGTTTTTAGAGAGTATGGTGTAGAGAATAATTTATTGAAAATAATTATCCAAATAGATAAGTATCTATTCCCGGAGGAATTTGTTACGGGAGATAGTGGAAGAACAGACCCTAGCTTATCAAGTATGCTAGGGATCGATCTGGAGATTAAGGATATATCTATAATTGATATGATCTAAGTTTTACGTAACCTATTGATATATATTTCTTTTCTTAAAGATGTAGGCTAGTACAATTGATTGCGTAACTAAATTAGCTATTGAGTAGTAGAGATACGAAAGGTTTTTATCTATAATATTCATAAAGTACTCAATAATATAAGCCGAGGACGCTGTAGGTGGTGTAAGTGCTATATATCTAAGATTGCCCGGAACTATTGTAACTGGGTAGTAGACTGGTGGAAAAACAGATAATCCCAGCCCTAATATTGTGGCTAGTGGCCACACATGTTTTTCTGTTTTGAGAAATGTTGATAGTAGAAAAACAAATAGTGATATACTGATCCATAGAGCTATTGTCAACACAGATATTAAACCTACAATAAATAGATCTCGGATTATATTTAGTATAAAACCAATTATTATAAATAAAGCTAGTGAGGGGAGAGCCCATATATATGCTGAGAATGCTAGCCCCAACACATATGTCCACGAGGATTTTGGTGTTGCTATGAACATGTCTTGTAGCTTTAGGTTGAATCTGTACCATACTAAATCTGCTATTAATCCATATGCTGATGCAGCCATAGACATTATTAATCCCCCGATGAATGCGTATATAACAGCATTTTCTCTACCAATGACATAGAGTAAGAATACATATGATACAGGTCCTAGACTGAACGCTGCAAACCACATCGGATTATTCTTCAGAGGAATGAATCCATTGAATAGTCCTAGTACTGCAACAGATCTTAGCTCGCTAAATATTTTCTTCATACTCTTCCTCCTCGCCCCCAAGAATCAATAGATCTCCTATAGATACAGATCTGAACCTACTCCTAATACCCTCTTGAATTAGTATTAGTGAAAGTTTCTCTAGAGCCACGTAGTCTCTGAAGTATGCTACAGCTATATTTCTTAAGTAAACTACTTTATCAGAATATCTCTCAATTAATTCCCTCACTCTACTACCTGATCCGTTACTTAGATAGATGTCTATTGCTCCTGAGAAACTTATCATAGATCTAATATCACTCGTTCTTCCCTGAGCAAATACTCTACCTTTGGACAAAGCAATTACGTAATCACTAATTGCTTCAATCTCGTCTGGGTTATGGCTAGAGACAACAATTAATCTGCCTCTTCTTCTCAATGAGTCTAGTGAAGCCCAGAAAGTTCTTCTAGCCACAGGGTCGAGACCAGATGTTGGCTCATCTAAAAAGACTATTTCGGCCTCAGAGGCTAAGACCGCTGATGCAACAACTCTCTGCTGCATTCCATAGGATAATTCTGAGGATCTCTTATCTTTTACTTGATAAAGACCCATTTCCTCGAGGATCTCTAAAGTCCTCTCCTTAGCCTCTTTATAGCTAAAACCTCTATAAAGAAGATAATTCAGTATAAATTGATAGGGTGTGGAGAAACTAGGCGGAGTCGCTGCCTGAGGCATAAAAGCAATTAATTCCCTAACTCTCTCAGGTTGTTTCACGACATCTATATTTCTCATATATACTTTTCCTGAAGTTGGTTTCAAGACGCCTGCTAAGATCTTGAGAAGAGTTGTTTTCCCAGCACCATTAGCACCTATTAGGGCTACTATACCCTCTCTAGGTGTCTCTACAGAGACTTTGTCTAGAGCCTTTACGCCATCTCCATAGATCTTTGTTAAATCTATTGTGACGATCAAGTTTTATCACCACCTTAATGTACATACTTTATAATTACCAGCGACTCAAATGTTTATTAATACTTGGGAGTGCTAGCCTAAAATATATTTCTTAGAAAGAAAATAAGCTTCGTATAATAATCAATTCCTCTCAAATATTCTCATATA
Organism: Sulfolobales archaeon; assembly: GCA_049976205.1. Lineage (GTDB taxonomy): Archaea > Thermoproteota > Thermoprotei_A > Sulfolobales > AG1 > WYEN01. The sequence continues at coordinate 11,490 of JBMFIR010000003.1, forward strand.
TTCTCATATGGGGCATCTGGTGTATCTGATACTATCATCGTAGGCCGAGTCTAATTTAACTCTTCCTATAACAACACCTCCTATTTCACCTGCGTACTTAGTTAAGATCTTAATTATTTTCTCGGAAGGCCGGATCTCGTCTAGTATTCCTGGAGCAACTTCTCTTAAGTTCTTATCAAGAATCGAGACTATTAATCCTCTCTCGCTTCCTGCTTGAATAACGTTTACCTCATACCCTTGGTATTTGAAGAATTGTTTGTCCTGCGGGATCTTCTCGTGTCTCACGTATAGATATATGCTGTTCTCTATTGCACTACCATAATCGATTCTTGTCCCAAGAATCTTCTCAAACTCTGAAATCATCTCCGGTCTCAACTGATCTCCAGAGAAAAGACATGATCCTATCAGTAGCATCTTACTCAGATCTTCTTGTCTCAGTGAGGCTCCATCAAAGAATTTCTTATAGGCGTAGGCTCTGAGAATCTTTCTATCTTCTCTGGATCTTGTCTTCACATTCTGCGGTGGTGATAATCTAACTATTTTCATAGTCTCTAAGGATAAGTTAAAGGGGATCACAATTTGATCTCTTTGAAGAACAATTAGATGCGTCGCCTTAACATATCTCGCTAAATCAAGCTTCATCTCAATAGCTGATGGATGATTAATCCATCCGTCAGTGTTAATAATGATAACCTCGGCACCTGAGGAAACAGCTCTCTCAACGAGATCTATTACAGCACCAATTATCCTAGAAGAGTACTGAGAAGGAGTTAGTGAACCAATTATTCTTATCTCATCTGGAAAAAGTTCTCTCAACCAAATAACAGGCTCCTTAGGACAAGCCAACGACACAAAGCTTGGCAAAGCAATATCTTGTTGACCAATATCAGCATCAACTACACATGCTCTCAAACCCTTTGCAAGAGCCTTATTAACAGCTAGTGCTGAGAAAGTGGTTTTACCAGACTCAATAGGGCCAATAACTACTATTCTAGTGCCTCGCTCAATTATTTTATCGACTACCTCAAACCACTCTAGTGTGGTCTCGTCAATCTCTCTAGGATATTCTACGTAGCCGCCCTCACCTAATGATACCTCTGCTGAGGACTCCTCTAAGGAATATATGGGGTAGCTTCTATACAGTGAGATAACAATACTTTCGCCCTGAGTCATTATCTTACCTAAGATAGAGATCTTGCCTGATAGAACTTTAAGTGAGGCTGGGCCAGCGACTCTCACTATACTATTCTTAGATAAGTATATTACGCTTCTCATCACTCTCAAGTAATTTTTAGAATTGGAAAATAAAAGATGAATACAACAATTATTAGAGTTAAAAAATGATCTAGTATTATTGCCTGAAGATATCATATTTATGAGGCAGTGGATCATAATACGAAATAATTATTTTATATGTTTCTTAATTATAAACATTGTAGACTTCAAATTTAATTCTATTATAAGTGAATTAGAAGAAATCTCTCCAGAAGGAGAATATTTACTCTGATATATTCTGCTGTCGCCTCCCCCCGAGATTTATGATGCCTCAGAAAATAGAGTTTTAGATTAATATATAGATAGATCTAAAAAATTGAATAAGTAAATTTTAAACTCTAGCTCTCCATAATAACTATTCCCTTAGGATCCTTTATTTTAACACCGAGCGATGACCATATTCTAAACACTTGAGAACCGTTTTCAGGGCCTACATAATCTAATTCTCCGTCTCCTCCAAAAACTACTTCTATCACATCTCTTATGTTGTGAAGAAGAATCACTTTATTATCAGGAATTATTGAAGAGACAATTATCTCATCTACTAAAGCTCTTATTCTCTCAAGATCTATTACACCAACCCTCTCACTTGTTGCTACTAACTTAGCGTATCTAGACGGGCTCAGTATCACCGCGATAGGCTTCCTCATCCCCTCTCTAAACAGCTCAGCCACTGCTTGAGCGATATCTTTTACAGATTCACCTGGTGTATCCCATGAACCTAATTTAGCTCTCTTAACCTCTTTACAACCTAATATGCTCTCAAGAATCTTCTTATCCTCGGAGCTGGCTAGCTGAAGTACTTGGTTGAATATCTCCGGAGCATCAAAGATCTTTGATGCGTGGTAATAATCAATTGTTTTTTGAGGAATCGCTAATTTATAGGATACTTCACTTAGTGGCAGAATAGATCTCTCGAAACCTCTTTCTCCGATTCTTTGATAAGGTACTGCCTCAACGCCTCTTCCTATAACATATTTAGGTAGTTTGTTAGCAAGGATCCTTGACTTAGAAAGTGCTTCTCTAAATTCTTTTTTAATAAGATCCTCTATACTACTCGACGAATCATTATTATTTTTATCATTGCTTCTCGCATTAATCGACTTATTTCCTAGCAAAGCTCTTATCTCTTCAGCACCCTTCTCTAACTCTTTAATTTGTTCAGGGTCAAGTCTCTTGAGCATCTCGAGAAATTCTCCTACATGAGTTTTTTCTTCACGCGCAATATCCTCAAAGACTTTCTTAACATTTTCGTCATCAATCGATCTTGATAATTGCAGATATAGATTAATAGCGTCTAACTCAGCTATGATTGCTAGCCTTAAAGCATCTCTTATTTCATCTGGGGATAATTTCTTGCTTGGTATCTCTAGGGGATTCTTGGATAACATAGAAATCATCATTATTTAAATACTTAAGCGTCTTAATAAATTGATTTACTTTCCTTGGATCTTAATGCATATGTTTCATATGGGACAAGAATATAAATTACTATTTCCTATTAAATCTTTATGGTGTGGAAAGAGTGCTGATTGGTCTGTGGTGGAACCCGTTAGTATGGATCCTTGCGATGCTAGGCTATATTGCAATGTTTGTAATAGCTTCCTTAGTAGCACCTAAAGTAGCTAATAAATTATCAGGTAAATTCTCATTACATGCATCAATGATCATATTATTCCTAACAATACTATTTGTATTTGTATCATCTCTCCTGGGGATAGCCTATGGTGTTCTCGTGGCAATAGGTGTGCAGGCTAACACTAGTAATATGATGGCTTTATTAAGCTCTCTAGTTATTCCAATGATCATATTTGTAGTTGCGATGAACCTCATAGTATACTTGATATCACCATACATAATTAACTTAACCTATGGTGCTACAAGAGATGATAGACTACAAGAGATCGTTAATAAAGCAGCAACAAAACTAGGACTGAGCAAGCCGCCTAAAGCAGTTGTTGTGAGAGGCCCCCCGAACGCATTTGCATATGGAAATATTTTAGCAGGTAGATATGTTGCGGTTTCAGAGGAGATGATTAGATTAACTAATGAGGAGGAGCTTGAGGCTGTTGTAGGTCATGAGATAGGTCATCATCTACATAAAGATAATATGATTATGCTATTCCTAGGAATTCTGCCTTCTGTAATATACTATTTAGGTATAACACTAATTAACTCTGGTCTCTATAGCACAGGTTATAGTAGTAATAGAAGAAATGATTCAGGAGGACTAATACTAGTCGCAACAGGCGTCGTAGCTGTCATGATATCATTTCTGTTGCAAATACTAATACTAGCATTTAGCAGATTAAGAGAATACTTTGCTGACTATGAAGGAGCTAGAGCAGCTGGTAGAAAAGCTATGCAGCGTTCACTAGCTAAGTTACATCTCTACTACAGAAGTAGTGGTAGAGCTAAGGAGACAATTGCTAGAAGTAATCTAAAGACATTATTTATATACGCATTAACCGAGGCTCTCGCGAATCCATTCTATAGCGTATCTGATGAGACTATTGAGAGAATAAAGAGAACAGGATATACATCACTAGAAGAGATCTTTGCTACACATCCACCGATTCCAAAGAGGCTAAGAGCGCTAGATCAATACATAGAGCTATCCGAGTAATTTTTCTAATCAACTTCTTAATTTTCAATATAATATTTTTTCCAAATCTCGATTAATTCCTTGGGACATTTAATAGATCTACCATTAATCTCAGCACAAACAATTGTTAAAGTTCCTCTCGCAGACAGTTTATCAGTGGATAAGTCATATATCTCAAAACCGTATTTTACACTTTTTTCCTTAATCTCTGAAACCCACATAGTAATCTCCACAAGATCATTGTGTCTCAGAGGACTTAAGTACTGAATAAAAAATTCTACACGTGGTAACCATATCTTCCTTTCATTAAAAACACGATAATTCAAATCACCTGATCTAAGAAGCTCCTCCTCGGTTCTCTCCACATATCTAGGATAGTTGCTGAAGTGAACAACACCAGCTGCGTCTGTATCAACGAAAGGCACATAGAATCTGTAGCGGAATTTCTCTCCCATCTGACCCCTTAATAACTTGGCTCATGTATCTATATATGGGTTATCATTTTGAGAGCTATAGTGATGACAGAAGTAGGAGATGTAGATAAACTTGTTGAGAGAGAAGTTGATGTTCCAAAGATCTCTGATGAAGAGATCTTAGTTAAAGTCTCTGGTTGCGGTATATGCTATAGGGATACTCTTGCTAGGAGAGGTTTTATGCGTGTGAAACCACCAGTTATTCCTGGGCACGAGATCTCTGGAAAAATTGTTGAGAAAGGATCTAAGGTTCCCGAAAACTATTCCGTGGGAGATTACGTGGCTTCTCTAATATACATCTATGATCCTCGAGACCCGAAATGTGCTGAGGGTTACGAGAACATATGTAGATCTAGGATCTCTATAGGTGAGGAGGTGGATGGATGCTACGCTGAGTATGTGAAGATCCCTTACTGGATCGCTGTTAAGATACCTAATTTAGGAGAAGCTAAACCAGAGGCTTATAGCTTTGCAGCATGTATAATTGGAACAATAGTGAGAGCATTAAAAACTATCGGAGGCTCCAAAAAAGGGGACAAGGTCTTGATTACTGGAGCGAGTGGTGGTGTAGGGATCCACGCTGTGCAAGTGGCTAGAGCATATGGTCTAGAGACAATAGCAGTTACTAGAAGCGAGGAAAAAGCAAAGTTTATAAGAGAAGCTGGCGCAGATCATGTCATCGTTTACAAAGACAAGTTTTCAGATGAAGTTAGAAAATTAACAGATGGAGAAGGAGTCGACTATGTTCTCGAAGCCGTTGGTGGCCCAACAATAAGAGAGTCTATAAGATCTCTTAAATGGGGAGGGAAAATATTGTTGATCGGGAACGTGGATCCTAATCCTCAGAATATAGCTCTAGGCCTACTGATACTTAGAGAGAACCACATAATGAGTGTAATGAACTCATGTAAACACGAACTCCGAGAAGCAATAGATCTTATTAGTAGAGGCTTGGTGAAACCTATTTATCGAACTATTCCACTTGATCAAAAAAGTATTAGAGATGCCCATAAAATACTCGAGAAAGGAGGTTCCGTAGGTAGAATAGTAATTACGCCGTGAAGATAAGATTTCTTAGGTGTTCTCTTGAGGAATCTTCTTCGTACAGAGAATCTATATGCTGGTGTTGAGGATAGAGTAATTGTTGAGGAAATCAATATCAGAGTTGGCTATGGGGAGACAATAGCTGTTTTAGGCCCCAATGGATCTGGTAAATCAACACTTTTGAAGACATTAGCGGGTTATCCAAAAACAAGGGTTTTTAAAGGATCAATATATTTTGAGGAGAAGGATATCACTAGTAAAGATCCTTTCGAGAGAAATAGACTAGGAATAGCACTAATGCATCAAAACCCGCCGAGACTAAGAGGCGTGAGGATCAGAACACTATTAGATAAGATAATTTCTCGAAACATCAAATCCGTTTCTGAAAGAGATAAAGAGATTAATAGAGTGGCAGAGTTTTTAGAGATAAAACATTTACTAGATAGAGAATTCGGACATGGTCTTAGCGGAGGAGAGATGAAGAGAATTGAGCTCGCAACAGTAATTCTTCAGAAACCAAAGTTAGCTTTAATTGATGAACCTGATTCTGGTGTTGATATTGATAGTCTCTTCATTATCGCATCAGCCATAAATACCTTACTTAACGAGAATAGCGGCTTAATACTAGTTACTCACACAGGCGGCGTTTCTAGATACATAAGTATTTCGAGAGCCTACGTAATGATTAATGGGAGAGTGGTTGCAGAGGGATCTGGTAAAGAGATCTTTAATAAACTCTTTAGCGAAGGCTTCAAAGCGTTTATGAGGTGATTTCTCATGAGTAAGAAAGAGATTATTGAGGATATAATAGCGAGAGCTAAACAAGCTATTAATAAGCCAGCCATATATGGTGCGGATCTAGATATCGAGACAATTCTGAAAGAGAAACCTGTGGAGACTAAAATAGATACTGAGAAGATCTCTGAACTAGGTCTCGACTTGAGCGAGAAGAGTAGTTCAGCCCTTTATCTCCAAGTTGATTCTTTAGTCAAAAGCTATAAGAAGATATCCCCAGAAGTTGAGATAATGAGTATTGAAGAAGCAGTGGATACTAAATGGGATGAGGTGAAGGATTACTTCTGGAGACTTATTGATCCCGCGACAGACAAATATGTTGCATACACGGCTCTGAGAGGTGTGGGAGGCTTCTATGTAAGGGTTAAGAGAAATAGTAAGGTTCAAATGCCTATACAAGCCTGTATGATGAGTAGAGGAGGTGCTCAACTTCTTCACAATATAATAATTCTCGAGGAGAACTCTGAAGCCACGATCCTGTCAGGTTGTTTAGCCGCAATCGAGAAACTTAATTTACACGTTGGTGTGTCAGAGATCTATATGGAGCCTGGCTCAAAACTAACTTCGGTAATGATTCATTCGTGGACAAATGTTTCTCATGTCAGGCCTCGCACAAAGATCCTTATGAAAGATAACACAACATTAATAGACTACTACATCAATATGAGTGATACAAAGACTCTACAGAGTTACCCGGTGATCATCTCCGAAGGATCTAATAATAGTATTATGAGTACATCAATTATTCTCGGTTCAGGAGACTCTTACTATGATATAGGTGCAGGAATAGTTCTGCACGGAGATAATTCAAGTGCTCAATTAATTAGTAGAACAGTTGCTAGAGATGATTCAAAAGTAATCAATAGATTATCGATCGAGTCCAGAGGGAGAGGAAATAAAGCATATATTGAATGTAGTGGTTTACTGCTCTCAAAGAATTCATCTATAACCACAATACCTGAGCTAAATGCAAAGAATCCCGAATCAGATCTTTATCACGAGGCATCTATTGGGAGAATAAGAGATGACGAGATAGATTATTTAATTAGTAAAGGAATAAGTTATAGAGAGGCTATAGCATTACTAATCAGAGGATTCATTGAGACAGATATCAAAATACCTAACAAAATACTTGAGAACTACATAAAGAACATTCTCGATTTATTTGCGAGTAAGAGCTCAACATAATCCTCTCTGTATTTATCAGAAGAACTCTATTAATCCTGACTCACATCTTTTCTTTCTCTCTTGAGAGTATATATAGAATCAATAAGGAGACTAGTAAAGCGATTATCGAGTATTTTATAGCTTCATCATATCTATGTGCAACAGATATCAGTAGTGGTGGGCTAATCATATTAGCGATATCAAACATTACAGTATATATACTTGACCCAACTCCTCTAACCTCTCTATTCAATGAGGTTAATGCTAGAGATTGGAGCGATGGTATAGTAAAACCCATGCCAGCTCCGGAGAGTGGTGCCGCTAAATATATTAATACTAGATCCGCGGGGTCTAGAGATATTAGTAGTATTGCTATAGAAGACAATGTAAGACCTAGAGAAGCATATTTGATCAAAATATCTCCTCTTATAATCTCTCTATACAAGAATCTAACTCCAAAATTTGAGACCGATGATATCATGAAGAAAAATGCTGTGTATCGCGGATCTAAACCATATATCTTGTGGTGAGCAGGCATAAAAATAGTTAATGCCGCATAAGATGATGAAAAAAGATAATTTATGATTAGTAAATATATGAATCTCCTCTTAAAAACTTCCTTCAATTCACCACTACTTTCCCTCCTAGACATAGGTTTATTTGAATTAACTCTGTTACTATTAGTTTCCCTATATATCTTATACGATGCATACACAGGGATCAAGCTTATGAGTAAGCTACCTAGAAAAAGTGTTCTCCAAGAACCAATAGACACTAAAAAACCACCGATTAACGGACCCACCGTCGCTGCCAAACTTATTAAAAGACTTCTATTAGCTATCCTCTTAGCAACAATATCTTCAGGACCTGTCGAGGCTATGTAAAGAGATGTTGGTATAAAAAGAGCAATACTCACTCCCTGCAAAGCTCTCCCTAAATAGAGCATATAGAGATCTTTTGAGAAAAGATATGTGAATATTGATAAAGCCATTACTAAACTACCCAAAAAAATTATTATGTAGCTATGACCCCGATCATTCAATAAACCTGATACAGGTCTAAGACCAACAGCCGTCACAGCATACATCGTACCTATCAACGAGACTAAGAATTCTGTAGCACCTAAATCAATAGCAACCTGTGAAAGATAAGGAGCTAAGCACTGCATAGATAAGAAGAAGAATAGTGTAGCTATATTAGTGTAGAGATCTATGACACTACTAAATTCATACTTATCTTTATCTTCTCTACCCAGATTCAAAGATCCCTTGTTTCTCTTACTAAAAATCAATTTAGCCAATAAATATAAAAAAGGATTTCTTAAAAGATTTTAGCACTATAATAAGGCTCCGACAATAGCTATTATAAGAAGAACCCAACCTATTAATAATAAGATACCAATGATCTTTTTAATGGCTGAGACAAACACAAGTAGCAGATAAATAGCTGTTAAACTAATAAGAATTGTTAATGCAGAAGAGAATTTATCAGCTAGATCAGGCCTATCCTTAAACACCGTTGACACAAATAGATTTCTTAGAAACTCTACTAACCAATTATATATTGCTAGGATCCCTTGAATAATCATGCTCACAACATCATTTGCCACCTTACTCACCAAAGAAAAATTTGTATGATAGTTAAATAAAGCTATATAGTGTACGATTAAATAGTAATTAAATTAGTATTTTATTAACTAGATTAATAACGTCACTAATCACTTTCTCCAGATCCCTCTCCGCATCAACTCTAACTAATTCTCCTTTCTCAATAAGTTTTAGATAGATCTCCCTAACTCTAAATAAGAAATCTCCCTGCTCATACTCAGACCACACACTTCTTCTCCCACTAATTCTCTTCAGAGCTGTTTCTAGAGAGACATCTAGATAGATAGCAAGATCTGGTTTCCTGAAGTATTTATTGAGATTAATTATCCAATTCACATCAAGACCCATCGCGCCTTGGTAGGCTACTGTGCTGTAGTAGTATCTATCAGACACAACTATGTATCCTTGAGATAGATAAGGCTCAATCTCGTATCTTACGTGATACGCTCTATCAAGCGTCATTATTAGTGCATCTATTAGAGGATCTCTCTCTATAATATCTTTAATTTTCTTGAAGAATTCAATAAATGGACTTTCTGAGGGCTCATAAGTGTAGTGCGTCTTATATCCTCTATCTCTTAAATATCCTACGAGCGCTTCTGCAATAGTTGTTTTCCCAGATCCATCGATTCCTTCTATAACAATAAACTTAGACATGGATCTTCACAACGGCGCTTTTTTCGTCAGCACTGATCTCAGCCAACGCATCATTCGGTATTTTATTAATTAGTTTACTTAACTCCTTAACTTCAACAGTCACAATATTGCATAACACGGCACTTATAATAACTAACTGATCTGCTTTCTCAATAATCATTCCTGAGGGACCTAAACCATTTTTACATAATCCATATACTACGTATGGACCTACCGTAGATCCTTTCGATCCCTTAAATACAAGAATCTTACCAGAGATCTTAATGCCTCTGTAGCCTTCTTTCAATAATTCTCCTGTTCGACGATCAACTTCCCCCAGAAAAGAGATGTAGTCATTTACAACAAGTATTCTCCCAGAGACTTTTCCCTCAACAACTGTCCTGCCAGTAAACTCCAGCTCTATACTATCCACCAAAATCATTATCATTAATACATTTATTAGCTATAGTTCTCGTAGGATATTAGGAGAGGAATTTAAATTGGATCTTGTCGATATCTCACTAATAGTCTTATTAATAATGATTCTTGTTTTACCCACACTCTCTAGAAGAATTGAACGTAATTTAGAGATATTCTTTTTAATAATGGCTTCAGTAGCAGCTTCAGCGACCTCAATATGGTCTCGAGAGATTATTGAAGAGGCTTTTCTAGCTCCTATTACTATAAAGGGTCTTCCCATAGGTATTTTCCAAGTGGTTGTTGTAGCAAGTATTTTATTTGGTGTATATAGTGATAAAATAGATCTCTTTATGGAGAAATTAAGTACAAAGATCCCTATATCAATAATCGTTGCTCTCTTAGTATTTCTCTTAGGGATTGGATCAAGTCTAATCTCTGTTGTAGTTAGTTCAGTAATAATGTCTGAGATAGCTTTTCACCTAAGACTGAGGAGAGAGATCCTCAGGCATATTCTGATTGTGTCTGCTTACTCAATTGGTGTAGGAGCCGCATTGACACCTGTGGGAGAACCTCTCGCGACGATAGCAATATATAAGTTATCTGGTCCACCATACCATGCTGACTTTTTCTTCTTATTTAGACTACTAGGAATCTACATAATACCTCTCATAACAGCTTACTCAATATATGCAGGATTATACGTGTCTATTAAGAAGAGAGGAGGTGTTATAGAAACTATGATGATCAATGAGATCTCTGAGAAAAAGAACTTAAGAGAAACACTTAAGATCTCTTTGGAGAGAGGTTTGCGAATATATGCTTTCATATTTGCTTTAACAATACTAGGCGCATCATATAATATACTAGTTGATAGATACATTAAGTATTTTAGTCCAGAGCTGATGTATTTATTTGGTTCAATATCAGCCGTTGTTGACAATGCTACATTAACCGCTGCTATTATCTCTAGTGAGTTGAGTATCTTACAGATCAAGAGTTTCTTAATCTCGCTACTAATAGCAGGAGGATTCTTGATACCTGGTAATGTGCCTAATATTGTTATGACTAATATTCATAAGATAAGATATATTGAGTGGGCCAAAGAAGCTATTCCACTAGGACTACCCTCTTTCATAGCAATGTATATCATCTTCTTCATATTCGGTTTATAAATATACTCTTTGCTTAAAAATTGTGAAGAATGATATATTTATTAGGTGTCTATACGAGTTTCAGATTAAAGCTACCTGGTAGAGCAACAACACGTGAATATGATGTCATAGTTGTTGGTTTAGGACCAGCTGGTTTAACAGCTGCGATGTATTCTGCCAGATACAGTCTTAAGACACTAGCTATTGGAGAGACCTTAGGCGGTCAATTATCAATGGCCGGCTTAGTTGATGACTACCCAGGCTTCATAGAGATACAAGCATCAGATCTCGTGGCTAAGTTTAAGGCTCACGCCGAGAAACATGGTGTGGAGATCGTTGTTGATCGAGTAGACAATATAAGAAAACTAGAGGATCAACAAATGTTTGAAGTGATTACAAGAAGAGGGCACAGCTATTTATCAAGAGCAGTTGTACTCGCTATGGGTCTCAAAAGAAGGAAATTAGGTGCCGTTGGAGAGAATGAGTTCGCGGGGAGAGGTGTTAGCTACTGCACTGTCTGTGACGTGCCCTTCTTCAAGAATAAGAGAATTATTATTGTTGGGGGAGGAAATAGCGGGGTCACAGGCGCGCTACACGCCGCAGCATATGTCTCAAAAATGTATTTGGTTACTAGAGGAGATAGATTCAGGGCATTCCCAGTATACGTTGAGAGACTCATGTCCCTTAAGAATGAGAGACCAGATTTCATCGATATAATATTCAACAGCACTGTAACAGAGATCGGTGGGAGAGAAACAGTCGAGTACGCGGTGATCACTAATCTCAAGACAGGTGAGAAGAGAAAAATAGAAGTAGATGGAGTATTCGTTGAGATCGGTAATGAGCCCCCGACAGATTTCTTCAAGAAAATTGGTTTAGAGGTTGATGAGAGAGGATTAATAGCTGTTAAACCAGGTGGGTACACAAATATAGAGGGTATATTTGCTGCGGGAGACTGCGCTGGTGGTAGCAATAAATATTATTTCCAACAAATAATTACCTCAGCCGCTGAGGGAGCGGCGGCGGCTGATGCTGTTTTTAAGTGGATTACTCAGAAAGGCTTCAAAATAATAGGTCACCAAAGATGATCACTAAGATCTTCTTTTAATATAGAAGTGTATATAAAATGATCTTTGTATAACACATTTATGTAGTAAATCAAATAAACACATGCGAACATCCCGAGAAAATATATTTAAAAACTCTGTTAGAGATTATAGCTTCTGGGACTTTGTTGCCTAAGGTACCGGTTAAATTAGTTTCTTGGGAAGAGATCGTTTCCTGGTCCAGGGGGCTGGCTAGGAAGATACTTGAGAGTGGATGGGTCCCCGACGTACTTATAGCTGTTGCCAGAGGAGGCTATGTGCCCGCTAGATTACTATGTGATTTCTTAGGTATAGAGAATCTCCTCTCTATACAGAGTCAGCACTGGACTGAGGCTGCTAAAGTCGCTGAGAAAGCACTTATAAAGTTCCCCTACTCTGTTGATTTATCTGGTCTCAAGGCATTGTTAGTAGATGATATCGTTGATACAGGAGACACGTTGCTACTAGCTAAACAATATATTCAGGAGAATTGGAGACCTAAAGAGCTCAGGATCGCTGCGTTGCAGTGGATTAGTCCTGTAGCTAAATTTAAACCAGACTACTACTATATCGAGGTTAGAGAATGGATCTGGTTCCAATATCCGTGGACCCGTGTAGAAGATATATCTCAATTTATTAAGAGAATATTCTCGGAAGAGAATATTAGAGAACCTGTTTCTCTAGAGACGATCAAGAAAAAATTTATTGATACTTACGGTATAGAACCTGACGAATTTTACTTCCACGAGGCAATGGATCTATTAATTAGAAAAAAGATTTTTGCTAAAACTAGTGATAACAAATATGTTTTTATGAGCTGAGACAAGTCACTAATATACTTCGGTTAACATTATTATTATATGGATAAAGTAAATGCCTGAGATAAAACTAGTAGTATCAGAAGATCTCTATAAGGATCTTCTTGATAAAGCGAAGAATGAAGGCTATAAAAACATTGATGACTACATACTCCATGTATTATCTGAGTATATTAAGTTATCGACTAGAGAGAGTGCTCAAAAAGAAATTTCGAGACTCGAGAGAAACCTAATGGATATACTGAATAAATATACTTCTAAAATAGATGATTTAAGTAGAAAAGTAGCGTCTCTTCACGAGAAAATAGAGGATCTTGAGGATAAATACAATGATCTAAGTAGCAAGTATAATGAAGTTATGAGCTTGGTTAAGGAGAGAATAGAGAGAGCCTCGGTGAGAAAACCTGAGAAAATAGAACATGTAGAAGCACCTAAGCAAGAGATTAGAGAGAAAGAGACACCACCAAGAAAAACAGCTATTGAAGTTCTTAAGGAGCAGAAGATTATTTATGAGTCAGGCATTGTTACGAGGATTAGAGATAGAGATAGTTTCTTTAGGAGATTAGAGAGTGATGGTGCAAAAATTCTTAAATTATCTGATGAGAGAGTAGCTGTAGATCCAGACTTTTGGAAAGAATTTGTTAAGAAACTAGAAAATATTAGAGAAGATAGTGAAGAGGCTGTTAAGAGAAATTTATCTAGGGAGGAGTATAAATTATTCGAGAAATTAAAAAAGGAAGGTATGGTTGCGTATAGTTTCATTGATAAGAAGTGGATACTTATAGAAGGGTAGTAGCGTAATGAGAGAAAAAATCTCTCAAGTTGGAGAGATAAGAGAAGTATTATACGATAAAGATCATATCCAGCTCCTCAATGAATTAAGAAAACAAGCACTAGATATCTTAAAGAGACTCTATGACTATGGATTAAGCGGCTTCGTACATGGTTCTATTGCCAGAGGAGATGTTCATAGAGGTAGCGACATAGATATTGTAATTCTAGATAACTACTCTCTACACCTGATAATCAATGCGGTTGAGGCATTAGGTGGGTATAGTCATGCTCACATAGTTATGGCCACGCCTAGTCATACTCCAAAGATCTATTTCTATCTAGATCCTCTCGAGAAAAAAGTTATTTCAGCTCCTCTTGGTAAGTTGAGTACCGTGGAACTAGAATTCTATAGATTTGGTGGAATACTTGATCTAAAGGATTTAATAAATAATCAGAGAGTTGCTGGAGTAGATAAGAGATTAATGCTTATACAACCAACTCCACGAGGGCACATAGAGAGATCCGTTATAGGCTACGAAGCCGAGGTCGCTAAGATCCTTAATATATCAATAGAGACAGTGCTTGATAGAGTGAGGACATTAATGAAAAGAGATTTATATGGTAGAACAGGAGTTTATCTTAAGATAGAGATCCCGTATGGCGTATCAGTAGAGGAGACTATAGAGAGACTATGTAGAGAAGAGCCTATTTTCAGAAAAAGGATGCTACGAGAAAAAATATGTGATTAAAAGATCAATGACTCTAACAATGATTCATTTTATAAACTCAGTATCTTTGATATAAATTTTACATATAAACTTAATACATAATATGTTTCATTGGGAGGCTATACGGCTAAAGTATTATTAAGTCTGCCCCCCGATATTCATGATCTTGAGATCTACAAAATTACAGGTATGAATGCTCCACCATTAGGTCTTGCATGGATTGCTTCTGTTCTTGAAAATAATAATCATAAGGTTAAGATTATTGACACACCTACGCTTAAAGTAGATACCAAGAAATTTATTGAGATTGTTAGTGAATGGAAACCTGATATAATAGGCTTATCTCTTCAAACACCGACTGCTCCTCGCGGCTATAAGATAATTTCTGTTTTGAAAGATCTCTTCCCGGATATACCAATAGTCGTTGGAGGTACCCATCCTACTTATATGTATGAGGAAGCATTAAATCACGGCGCTGATATCGTTGTGAGATACGAAGGAGAGTACACAATGCTTGAACTAGTAGACACTATCGAGAGACATGGCATGGATCCTAGGTATCTACAGGGGGTTAGAGGTATAGCATTTAAAAATAATAATAAAGAAACAATAGTAACACCTTATAGACCTATTATAATGAATTTAGATGAATTACCATTCCCAGCTAGACATCTTCTTCCTATGGATAAATACACATTATTTAATAAACCTATTAAAATAGCTCATGTAATGGCTAGCAGAGGATGTCCTTATGGATGTATCTACTGTTCTACATCATATTTCTGGGGTAGAAGAATAAGATTTAGATCCGCGAAAAATGTGGCTGATGAAATAGAAGATATAGTTAATAAATATAATGTAAGAGCAATTGTTTTCACAGATGATGAATTAACTATCAATAAGAAATTTATGTATGAGTTTATTAAAGAGATCAAAGAAAGAAGATTAGACATATCTTTTGCATGTGGATCTAGAGTTGATCATGTTGATAAAGACTTTCTTAGATACCTCTACGAAAATGGTTGCTCAGCACTTTACTTTGGCGTTGAATCAGCTTCTCAGGACACACTCAATAAAATAGGTAAGAATATAACTGTTGATCAAGCAATAAAAGTATTTCAATGGATAAAGGAGTTAAAGGGTTTCGCAAGTGGAAGCTTTATACTCGGTTTTCCATGGGAGACACTAAATGATATGAAGAATACTATTGAATTAGCTATTAAGACGGATCCTAACTATGCTCAGTTTACTGCACTAACACCTTATCCAGGCACGCCATTATATGAATATGCTTTGAAACATAATCTTATTATTGATTGGAATTGGGAACACTACACTACTTTAAAACCTGTTATGAAAGGATTTTATTTCTCCGCAGAGGAGCTAGGTAAAATGCTTATTTATGCCTACAGAAGATTTTATCTCAGATTATCCTTCTTAGCACGAGAACTTAAAGCTGCTAGATTAAGAGATCTAGCACTTATACTTGCTAAAGAAGCCGCAAGATACTTAGCAGATGCTTTCAAAGACTTAATTAAGTGATGCATATGACTAAGAGAGAAGGTCTCGGACCTCTACTAGCAGTCTTAAGATTTGTTCTAGGTAATCCCCTAATAAGATTATTTCTTAAAACAGCTACCTCAAGAACTAAATGTAAATATGGCAATAGAGAGATTGATCAAACAATATTGTATCATTCACTCTCATTGTTCGCAAAAGAAATAATTAGTTGCCCCCTTACTGTAAGGTTCCTAGGTAATAACATTGAATTATTGATGAAGATTGGTTTAAGAATTATTGGCGGATATGAAGAGTCTGTGAGAATAGCCTTAAGAGATCCCGCTCTCAGAAGAGGTGTTTCTCTCGTCTTTGAAGGTATTGCCCGATATGGTGTTACAGTTCCTCAGAAACTCCCGGCACCGTTTCTTATTGTTTGGAATTTCACTAATATGTGTAATTTGAGATGCGAACACTGTTATCAGAGAGCTGATCATCCTTTACCAGATGAATTAAATCTCGAAGAAAAATTAAAGCTCGTTGATCAATTGGATAGAGCTGGTGTGGCAGCTATAGCCTTAAGCGGTGGAGAACCAACTATACATCCTCATTTTCTTACTATAGTGAAAGAAATAGCTAATAGAGGTATATATGCAGCAGTTGCCACTAATGGTTGGAGATTTGCAGACAAGGATTTTCTACTTAAATCTATCAAAGCTGGATTAAGATACATCGAAGTATCTGTAGATAGTGCCTATCCACATAAACACGATAAGTTCAGAGGTGTGAGAGGTTCTTGGGAGAAGGCTGTGAAAGCTCTTGAGAACATAATTGAGCTAGGAGTCGATCACACGATGGCTGTAACAATAACAAAATATAATATAGATGAAGTAGATGATATCTTGGATCTGGCCGAGAGTATTGGTGTGAAGAGAGTTGTGTTCTTCAATTTTGTTCCAGTTGGTAGAGGAATTAATATAATGGATCTAGATCTAGATCCTATTGAAAGAGAAAGATTTTTGCAACATATATATGACGAAATGAGAAAAAGAAAAATAATGATCGTTAGCACAGCACCACAATTTAGTAGAGTTGTTTATCAAATGAGTGGTGGGAGAAATATTGCGCCGACTCATTTTTACGTCAGCGAAGATCTTGTGACAAGATCTGTGGCAGAATTCATTGGTGGATGTGGTGCAGGCAGAATATATGCCGGCATACAACCGAATGGTGTTGTGATTCCATGTGTATTTCTACCAATACCAGTAGGTAGTATACGTGAGAAAGATTTTCGCGATATATGGGAGAACTCGACCCTCTTCAAGTTACTGAGAGATAGAACTCAGCTAAATAATTTCTGTGGAAAGTGTCCTTATAGAGAGATTTGTGGAGGGTGTAGAGCTAGAGCATATGCTTATTTCAAAGATGTATTAGCTCCAGATCCTGGATGTATATACAATATTAGATACTGGAGGCAATTAAAAGATCTTAGAATTAGTATCAGGAAAGATGATATTAGCGTGAAATAATAATTAAGTTTTCTTATTTTCTTGTATAATTATTTTATTCGAGATGAAGAGTGTAAGAGTTCTTGGAGAATGGATCAATGGATTACCAGTAGGTTGCGAGTTGTGTATAGAGGGTGATAAAACAGTTATATTCGTCACAGGCGCATGCCACGATAACTGCTATTATTGTCCCATATCTAATGAGAGGAGGAGAGAAGATGCTTTCTATGTTGATGAGGAAGAGATTAGCTCCGTAGATGAGTTGCTTACATACATAGAGATTGTCGGTGGCAGAGGAGCTTCTTTAACTGGAGGAGATCCTTTGCTAGTGCTTGAGAAAACAATTGATATTATTAAGGCTCTGAAGAATTATTTCGGTGAGAAATTCCATATTCATTTATACACCTCGGGTAGATACGCTGATTTAGGAGCATTAAGAAGTCTTGAGAGAGCTGGTTTAGATGAGATACGTTTTCACCCTATTGACAAGAGATATTGGGAGAAGATCAGGTTAGCTAAAGAGTATACTAATATAAGTGTTGGTGCTGAGATACCGGCTATACCTGGTCAAGAGAGTTATTTGAAAGAACTTATTTTGTATCTGGAGAAGATTGGGGCTGAATTTATTAATCTGAATGAGTTAGAGGTTTCAGAAACTAATAAAGAAGCTCTTCTATTCAGAGGATACAGGATCAATACTGATGGAGTATCTATTTCCGGGAGTAGAGAGACTGCTTTAGAGATACTTAAGTGGGCTAGAGAGAATAACTTGAGGATCAAAGTTCATTTTTGCCCAGCTAAGCTTAAAGACGCGGTTCAGACACTTAAGAGACTGAGGAGAATCAGCGAGAGAATTAGAGCACCTCATCAACACATGACTAGAGACGGGTTATTAACTTGGGTGGAGATTGAGACAGGCTCAGAAGATCCTTGGGTAGAGAGTATTTTACGAGACAAATATATTTACACGTATAGAGATGGAGTATACTATGTTGAGCCTAGTATAGATAAATCAACTCTTAGACTTATTAAGAGAAGATATAGTGTGAGATTAATTGAGAGATCTCCTGTTGTTCTATCTAAGGTTAATAGGAGAAATATTATTGAAAACATTTATGAGCTATGATCCGTAGGATCTAGATATGAGTGAGAAATTAAAGATCTCTAGATGCCCGAATATTGTGATTGATGCATCATATATATACTTCCATAGAGCAGATGAGTTCCATAGTTTACTGAAAGAAATTATGTTAACTTACTCAGTCTGCAAAAAATATTGTGATGAGTATAGAATCGTGATTTCTTATCCATACAGAGATCAATTAACAGAGGAGCTCTTTAATCACATAAAGAGAACAAAAATAATGATCGTGGAAAGATCTCTTGAAGGCACACTTTCTCTCATTAATTCAACTAGACCTCTATACCTGGATCCTTACTCTAGCAAGGATCTTGATCCTCTTGAGCTTTACTACTACGATACTATGATCCTCGGGGGAGTAGTAGATAAACCACCGAGGAAGAGATTAACTACTAGTCTTATTCAAATGAATCTTCCCTGGGTAAATAGTAGAAGAATCACTTTAAGAGGCTCGCTAGCTGGTGTCGCATCTAACATAAATATAATCGCTGAAATACTATTAAGAACAATATTAACTGGTGATTTAGAGAGATCTATTAGAGAGACACAGCCGAAGAGAGAAGCTATGGTGAGAGCACACATAGAAATTATGAGAAAAAAAGATCAGCTAAAGACCAGAGATGATATAGAGAGACTCTACAGAGAATTAGCTCAATGGCTCAATTTAGATGTCGTGACATTCAGAAGAGCTTTAAAAAGATCTGGTGTAAGTAGAGAATTATGGATTTAACTCCTAATTAAATCAATAAGAAGTTATGAAAAAACTAATAGATAGCATCGATATTGTAGTATACGATGAATACGAGAAGTATCTATTAACTAGTCTATAAATAATTATGATAAAGGTGCTTTAGCAATTATTATAACTGATCTATTACTAATCTTTATAATATCATTAGGAGCCGGGATCTTAGTTAAGAGACTAGGAGTTAATTCTTTAGTTGGTTTCTTGATCGGAGGTATCTTTTCTCAGTATTTATACACATATTTCTTGGGGGTTGATCCTAGGTATTTATTACGAGATCCTATTGTTCAGACTCTTGCCTATATAGGATTAGTTCTTCTAGGATTGGATATTGGCAGTGAATTTAGTATTGAGACTCTTAGAAAAACTTTGTCTAAAGTAGTCATTCTCGAATTCTTTTCTCTATTTATTATTTGGGTAATTCTAAGAGTGCTCTCGGAAATACTTGCACTTGACCCAATAACCATATCACTTCTCTTTCTCATCACTATAAATACTTCTACTGGTATACTCTATAAACATCTCAACACATTAATTAATATAGAGAGATCTGAGTATGAATTAATTCTGGCAGCAACAACAATAGAAGATCTACTTGCTTTATTAGGTTTATCGGCATTATCATCGTATCTATTAGGAGGATACTTAACATTTAACATGATCCTTGTTGGAGTAGGCGGACTACTGATCTTTTTGTCATCATCTCTTCTTATTGGTCACATGATCTTTAAAAGAATCATTAGAGCAATTAAGGGGGATATTGAATTGCTCGGATTACTATGCGTAGCATTGGCAATGATCTATTCTTATTTATCTAATTTAGTAGGTCTCTCACCATTTATAGGAGCATTCGCAGCAGGTGTTGTAATAGGTTCTTCAGTAGATCCTAAGAGTATGAAGTATTACTTCACTATAATGAGAGAATTAGGACTCTTATTCTACTTTTCCTCTATAGGCTTATTAATCTCAGACTTACCCAGGGTCAGTATAACAATTATTTCTCTATGGATCTTCATCGGGTTTTTGGTTATGGTAATTAAATACATAGGGTTCTCAGTATCTTCATGGCTAATAGGTATTGATCTGAGAAGCGCTTTTAGATATGGTGTCTATATGACTTCTATAAGTGAATTTGGTTTGATAATAGCTAATGAATTATATAGGAATAATTTGGTTAATGAATCTCTTGTTGCTTTAGCATCAATTATTTTTATTATTTCTTCAATACTATCTTCTATACTAATTAGAAAAGATATGTGGATCTCTAATAAGATCTATGAGATAGTTCCCAAATGGATTAAGAATATAGATACTCAGAGAATCATTATGAGAACTATTGAGAAAAGTATTTGGCTGAATATTGTAGAATATATGTTTGCGATATTAATATATATCTCACTCCTCGAGTACATAAGCTATATGATTAATAAAGTGATTCCTTACGGAGAATATTCAGTTTTGATACTAAGTCTACTGCTAATAGCTTTTTCTCTCTGGATATTCTTAATTGTGTTAGATAGATATATTGTAAAGAATGTTGTGAGTAGCTTAATTAGAGGAGATAAAATAAGGGTTTTTGGAAAGGAGCTCTCGGTATACATATCTCTTTTCACAATATTACCAATTATGTTTGTAGTGGTACTATATCAACTACGTATATCATTCCTATTATATATTATCCTGAGGAGTGTCTTTACAGAGGTTAGTGATGTATTAATTACTGTCCTAGTAGTATCTGCCCTAGTTGTGCTACCAACAATTTTAACAATCTTTTACATAGTGAAGAAGATCATGGAGAGCTTAAAGAAAAATTTGTATTGATTTTGTATTGAGATAGTCAAGTTATTTTCTAAAGAGCTTTTCCTCTGAGTCTTGGGTTGAAGTATTCCTCTAGTGCTAATCCTATTAGCATTACTGATAGTACTGTGATCGAGATCATTAGTCCAGGTGGGATAAACCACCACCAATAGCCTAAGACAACTGCGTATCTAGCCATTGCGTAGTAAAGCATCATTCCCCAACTAATTGTTGTTGGGTCTCCCAAGCCTAGGAAGCTCAGTGATGCTTCTGTTAGCATCGCGTATGAGGTTCTATATATTACTTCAGCAACTAGTATTGATGTCGTGTTTGGTAGAATATGTTTAAACATTATTCTTGTTCCAGAGGCACCTAATGCCTTGACAGCTTCTACGTATGGTCTCTCTCTAATGCTTAGGACAGAGGATCTTATTAATCTAGCCACGCTTGGCCACGAGGTTAGTGCTATGGCCAGTATTATTCCGTAGATTATTGGGTATGAAGATGATCTGAGTATTATTGCGACTAGAAAAATTGTGAATAATAGCGTCGGTAGCGAGAGCCATATATCAGTGAATCTCATTAAGATATTATCTACTATGCCTCCTACATAGCCTGATACTAAGCCAATTAGTAAACCAATTAATGTTCCTATAACAGCTGATAAGAAGCCTATGAAGAGTGATATTCTTGCTCCATAGATTAGTTGAGAGAATATGTCGTGACCAACATCGTCTGTACCAAGCAGATGTTCTCGAGAAGGTGGTTGAAATGGTGGTGCGATTCTTGCGTTGGGGTTGTAGGGAGCGATATAGTCAGCGAAGACTGCTATAAAGACTATTGCTGAGAGTATTATTAGTCCCGCAAGAGCCCATTTATTAGATCTGAAAACTATCCATAGTTCTCTATATCTCTCTAATCCTCTAGCAATATATTCTCTACTACTCATCATCTCTGTTTCACCTTCGGATCAAGTAATCCATATAATAGATCTATGACTAGATTCACTATAATAACACTGAGAGCCAATATAACAGTTGCTCCCTGGAGAAGCCAGAAATCTCTTTCGTTAATAGCTTCGAAAACAAGTCTTCCAGTGCCTGGATATGAGAATACTGTCTCAGTCAATATTGCCCCATCTATAAGGAACGCGTATCTGAGACCCAGAACAGTTATTATTGGTAGCATAGCGTTTCTAGCAACATAGTCGTATTTAACCTTCGTGGAAGAAAGACCCATAGCAACAGCGACATTCACATAGTCCTCCCCCAAGATATCTATTGTGGTATTTCTAACGTATAATACGTAGGAGAAGACTGATCTAAAAACTAATACACTGAATGGTAGTATGTAGTGCCATAAGTAATCCAGGAACCACTGAGGAGACCACGAGAAACTGACTCCAGGCGATACTGCTCCAAAAATTGGTGTCCAATTGAGTTGTACACTGAAGATATAGAGGAATAATATTGCTAACCAGAAATAGGGTACGGAGCTAATAATTATTGAAAGAGAAACTATTGCTGACCCTACTACACTTCTTCTTCTCCAAGCTATCTCGATACCTAATCTATAGGCTAGATAATTTGAGAGTGTAATAGCTGGTATTAAAAGAGCTAGAGTATACCATATTCTCTCAGCAATAACATCCATAACAGGTCTTCTGTAAGCAATTGAGTAGCCGAATTGTCCCTCAAGCAACATATTTCTCAGGAAATCTAGGTACTGTATATAAAGAGGTTTATCTAACCCAAATAATGCTTTAATAGTTTTTATAGTCTCTGGAGAAACTCTCGGATCATTCTCGAGCTCAGCTAAAGGATCTCCTGTAGCTCTCGCCAGAAAAAATACAAGAGTAATTATGAAGAAGAATGCAATAACTGAAAAAATTATTCTTTGAATAATATATCTCTTATCCAAAAAATCACCTAATTACTTCCTCTTCAGAAGAATCACAGCTAACAACACAACTAGTAATACAACTATTCCTAATATCACGTATAGCATTGTCTCAGAAACACCTATCGGGGCAGTAGGTGTAGCTGTCACCGCAGTTGCTGTTGGCACTGTCTGGGCGATAGTTACAGTTGCTGTTGGTTGCGTAATTGACGCAGGGCTCGTAACAGTTTCTCTAATAATCTGCGTTTGTGTAACCGCGGGAACACCGCCGCTCTTAAGCTGGACTCTTAGATAAGTTATTCTGTTATAGATATCCGTGGTTGGATCTCTGAACCAATTCTCGAATTTATCTGTTCGATAGGGCTCAATTAATTTTCTGTAGTAAAGTGTTATTATAGGAACTTTCTCAGCTATTAAATCTTGTATCTTGTACGCTATCTCTTTCACTTTCACAGGATCAAAAGTTGTTAAGAGCTCCTCTGTTAATTTATCTACCTCAGGATCTGAGAACCTAACCCAGTTACCTGCTCCCTGAGGTCTTGAATGGAACCTGAAGAATAGCCAAGATATATAGTTGTCTGGTCCACTACCAAGTAACCATGAATCAACTTTCGCTTCTCTAATCATCGGCCACACAGCTGTCCAATCAGCCGCCCTAGGAACGGCTTTGATGCCCCCACCAGGTATCTTTGCTAACCAATCAGCAATCATCTGAGCAACTCTTACTCTAACAATATCATACGAGGGCGCATAAATCTCTATCTGGAACTTAGATCCATTAGGTAATTCTCTCCAACCATCTCCGTCTACGTCTTTGAAACCTAGTTTATCTAATATCTCGGCAGCTTTCTTAGGATCGTAGTAGTATGCATTTTGAACATTAGGATCATACCACTGTGCATTAGGCCCAACCGGTGGCACAACACCTGGGCTACCAACAACTCCATATCCCATTAACACTTGATTAACTATCGCCTGTTTATCAATTGCGAAAGCTAAGGCTCTTCTAAACTCAGAGATATTTAGTGGATAAACCAGATTATTTAGACCCCAGTGATAGAATGTGTCTGAAACAAATACGTGTATAGCAACATTTGGTGTCGATAGTAGCTGTGGAACAGCCTCTGGAGTAACCCAACCCACGTAAGCGTCTACATCACCTCTCTGGACGGCTAGTAATGCTGCTTGCGGATCTGAGATGAAAACTATGATCATCTCATCTACACATGGTCTACCTAACCAGTAGTCTTTGTTAGCCACTAATCTTATGTATTGTGTAGGTACCCACTCAACTAATTTGAAGGGTCCTGAACCAATTAATTCATCAGGGATCTTAGGTGAATACTTAGCTAACGCATCACCTTTTGATGCATATAGTTGCTCCCATATCCTCTTAGGAATAATATTTGCTCCAGCTAAGGCGGTGTATATGAATCCTGCATCAGGCTTCTTGAAATAGACTTTAACAGTGTATTTATCGACAGCCGTGGCGTTGGCCACACTCGTGAAGTAGCTGTATAGATAAGCCCATGAGCTATTAGCGTAAGCATTTATAGTGAAGGCGACATCATCAGCTGTTAGCTCAGAGCCATCGTGCCACTTAACTCCCTCTCTAATCTTTATTGTCAGAACTAAGTGATCTGGTGAGTATTCTACTGATTTAGCTAATTCATATGTTAATGTCCCATTTATCCATCTAAATAATCTATCATACACAGATTCGAGAATTAGTATCTCCCAAGTGCTTCCAGCAGCTATTGTATTAAGTGTGTTTGGTTCACTTGGGAACGCGATTTTTATAGTGCCACCGTATCTATCACATCTAGTGAGCCACTTGTCATAGGTTACAGCATTTATTTCACTTGTTTGAGCATAGGAAATATTTGTTGTGATAAATACTGATATCAGAGATACGATGACTACTGATATCAGAAGTATAGTAAATAGTGTTTTTATAGAAGAGATCTTCATTATTAACTCTACCTTCAAGAAATAGAAGTTTGGTAAGACACTTATAAGTATTCATTAACTTAATAAGTTAAACTTGATGAATAATATAAATCCCTATAAAAAATAGATTAGGTGATTCATATGAGGAAAATAACTCCTGAGATAATCTTCGTTAAAGAAGATCCTTGGAGAATAGAGACAGAAGTCCTATACTTACCTGTTTTCGAGAATAAGTTTACTGAGGATGTGGAGAAACTAGATCATTTATTAGATGGAGAACTTAATCGATTAAGAAAATTAGGGGATTTAAAAGGAAGGGTCGGAGAGATCATGAGGATCTACCCAAGAATACCAGAGATCAAAGTTAAGAGAATCATCACAATTGGTCTAGGACCCTACGAAAAATTCTCTGAGGAAACACTAAGAATCTACGGAGGATACATCGGCTCCGATGCAAAGAATAGTGGTTACGAAAGTATCTCTATCATAACCCCCCACAGCGACAAAATCCTAAGTGATAGATCACTTTATCTTGTTCTAGAGGGATTTAATTTATCTATATACACATTTAGTCTAAAGACCGGAGACGAGATCCGTGGAATTAAGAAAATAATCCTGAAGGAACCTGCCTTCGACACTAAACCTGTTCTCGAGAGAGTTGAGGTATTAAGTGAGGCTATTTATATTGCTAGAGATATCGCTAATACTCCTGCCTCAGATATGAACCCCGAGAAACTTGAGAACTATGTAAGAGATCTATTTAAGGAGTTTCCAGATGTCGAGATCTTTGTTATTAGAGGCAGAGAATTAGTTGAGAGAGGCATGAATGGTATATATGGTGTTGGTAAAGGAAGTAGTGTAGAGCCTAGACTAATAATACTCAGATACAAAGGAGCAGATAGTGAGAGCCCAATCGCATTGGTAGGTAAGACCGTGACATTTGATGCAGGTGGACTTGATCTTAAGACTCCGCAGGGGATGAGAGATATGAAATTTGATAAATCAGGAGGAGCCGCTGTCATAGGAGTTATGTATGCTGTTGCTAAATCAAGATTGCCCGTGAATCTAGTAGTATTGATTCCTGCAGTGGAGAATTTACCCTCAGGATCATCTTATAAACCAGGTGATGTCCTAAGAATGTACGGTGGATTAACGGTAGAGATCGATAATACCGATGCTGAGGGTAGAGTAATTATGGCTGACGCGATAAGCTACGCAAAAAAGGATCTTGGGGCAAAAATAATTATCGATATAGCTACTTTAACGGGAGCAATAGTTGTGGCCCTAGGAAATCACGCAGCAGGATTATTCACGAACAGTGAAAGACTAGCAGAGATATTTACAAAAGCCTCTGAGAGATCAGGAGATAGACTCTGGAGAATGCCACTGTGGGAAGAGTATTTTGAAGACATCAAATCTGAAGTAGCTGATATCAAGAACACAGGTGTAGCCGGTGCAGCGGGAGCACAAGCAGGAGCAGCGTTTCTAGCTAAGTTTGCCGAAGATGTTGAATGGGCTCATCTTGATATAGCTGGTGTAGCATGGGTTCAGCAGGAGGGTCCTAAGAAACCTTATTATCCTAAGGGAGCCACGGGTTATGGTGTGAGATTACTCTACGAGTTTCTAGAGATCCTGAGATCATCTAAATAAGTAACTTTCTCGGTTAATATATTCGCCAAGCACTACTTTTGTCATATTATGATGTATTCATATTATTATTGTGGAGGTTTTCCTTAAATTGAATACTGCTAATGAATACTATTTCGAGGATCTAGTCCCGGGGTTAAGATTCAGGAGTTTTTATGGTAGAACATTAACTGACGTAGATAACATATGGTTTACGCTATTAACTAATAATACTAACCCAATACATTTTGACAAGATCTATGTTGAGAAGAACTATCCCGGTGAACCATTCAAGGGACGCTTAGTAATTAATGGTGTATTAACACTAGCTATAGCTATAGGCTTAACCACCACACTGACCTCAAGAGGTTTTATGCTTGGCATAGAGAATGTTAAGTTTCATAAACCAGTTTTTGCTGGAGACACAATATATGCTGAGGCTGAAGTTATTGAAGCTAGAGAGTCCCGGAGTAGACCTGGATTCGGAGTTGTTAAGATTCGAACAAGAGCATATAATCAGAATAATGAACTAGTTCTTGAATTTGATAGAGTTGTTATGGTCCCCAAGAAAGGTTTTAGTTGGAGATAGTCCTTAGCAATAAATAAATTATATTAATTTTAATTTTCTCAGATTATTTTTATTCGGAGGAATTTATGAAAATTCTTGTTACGGGTGCCTGTGGTCAGATAGGTTCAGAACTGATCCCTTATCTACGAGAGAGATATGGTAGAGAGAATGTTATTGCTACAGATATTGATTTAGAGAAGCTGAGAGGTTTTGAGGAACCTAAGTATTATTTAGATATAACAGATAGAGAACAGATCAATAAAGTTATTGAGGAGACAAATATTGACACAATAATTCATTTAGCCGCCATATTATCTGCTAAGGGCGAGAGAAACCCTGATCTTGCATGGAGAGTTAATGTATTAGGTCTTCACAATATTCTTGAGAGTGCGAGGGAGCACTCTGTTAAGAAGATATTTATTCCTAGCTCAATAGCTGTGTTTGGTCCTGAGACACCTGATAATCCAGGTGACATAACTATTATGAGACCAAAAACTCTCTACGGGATCAGTAAAGTATTAGCTGAGCTATTAGGCGAGTACTACTTCTATAAATATGATATTGATATAAGAGGTCTAAGGCTCCCAGGCGTTATTAGCTGGAAGAATCCTCCTGGTGGTGGGACAACAGATTATGCTGTAGAAGCATTTTTCGAGGCTGTTAGGAGAGGAGAGTATGTCTTCTGGGTGAGACCTGACACTACTCTTCCAATGATCTATATGCCTGATGTTTTAAGAGCTATTATGTTACTTCTCGAGGCTAACAGAAACAAGCTTACCCTAAGATTCTATAACGTTCAAGGAATGAGTTTCTCAGCTCAGGAGTTAGCAGATGTGATTAAGAAATATATTCCGAATTTTAAGGCTAGTTTTGATCCTGATCCTCTCAGACAGAGAATAGCTGATTCATGGCCCAAGAGAATCGATGACTCAATGGCCAGAAAAGATTGGGGTTGGAGACCTGAGTGGGGTCTTGAGGAGATGGCTCATGACATGATCGTGAATATAAGAAGACTACTTATACGAGGAGAACTAGAAAATATTAGTTTTAAGAAATATTTCTACTAGGTGAATTATCATGAGTAAACTTGATTGGTTAAGAGACGAGTTAAGGCTTCTCAGGGAACAGGGTCTGTATGTAACGATAAGAAGATTGCAGAGCCAACAGGGTCCGTGGGTAGTTGTTGATGGTAAGAGAGTTCTCAATATGTGCTCTAACAATTACTTGGGTCTAGCAGCACATCCGAAGATTAAGGAGGCGGCTATCAGAGCGATACTTGACTATGGAGTTGGTGCAGGTGCTGTGAGAACAATTGCTGGTACAATGGAGCTTCATATGGTTCTTGAGGAGAAGTTAGCTAAATTCAAGAGAAGAGAGGCTGCGATAACTTTCCAGAGTGGCTACAACGCTAACTTAGGTGCTCTAGGTGCTTTAGGATGGAATAGAAAAGATCTCATATTTATAAGCGAGGAGCTTAATCACGCAAGTATCATAGACGGGATCAGATTATCAGGTGCTCCTAAAGTAGTTTATAAACACCTAGATATGCAAGATCTCAGAAGAAGACTTGAGGAAGCTAAGGATTACAAGATAAAGGTTATCGTAACAGACGGAGTATTCTCAATGGATGGAGACCTCGCTCCTCTACCAGAGATCGTGGAGTTAGCAGAGGAGTACAACGCAATAGTATATGTAGACGATGCACATGGAGAAGGCGTACTCGGAGACCACGGTAGAGGAATAGTTGATTACTACAAGCTCCATGAAAAAGTAGATTTCGAAATGGGAACCCTAAGCAAAGCATTTGGTGTAATCGGTGGATATGTTGCGGGGAATGCTGATGCAATAGAGTATCTCAGACAGAGAGGTAGACCATTTCTATTCTCAAGCGCGATGAATCCTCCTGACGTAGCGGCTACTATAGCTGCTGTTGAGATACTTGAGGAAAGTGATGAGTTAATTAGAAAACTATGGGAAAACACAAGGATCCTGCAGAAAGGATTAAGAGATCACGGATTTGATCTAGGAAACACCAAGCACCCAATAACTCCAGTAATGCTCTACGACGAAAAACTCACGCAAGAGTTCTCTAGGAGATTATTCGATGAGTATAGCATATTTGCACAAGCAATAGTCTACCCAACTGTGCCGAAAGGTAAAGCGAGAATTAGATTAGAGCCCTCAGCTGCTCATAGCGAGGAAGATATAAAGTATGTAGTAGATTCATTCGTTGAATTAGGTAGAAAAATAAGTTTTCTCAAATAAATATTTATTGTTCTACATTAAATTCATTCTAAAAAAGATCTATTTTCTCTTTTTCTACTCAAGAGTAATAAATATTTATAGGACCTATTAAGATCTGATCAAATCATATTTTATACCTAGAACTCTCATAGCATATTCTAACTCTCTAGTGTAGTCCCCGTATACATAGCTCCAGTGAAATCCTCTTGCTTTCTCATATAATTCCTTAACGTCTCTGAATCTGATCCTTATCTGAGATCTACATATCGGGTAATTAGCAAAGCCTACAGACTCTCCTGAGGCAATCAATGCTTTATCTAAATAAAATGAGAGATTTATTAGAGTTACTTTATGCCCGCCCTCAAAGAATACTTTTATAGCTGCTGGAGTATCTGATTCAAAGTGTGTCTCTAAAGAGTATTTGAATCCTCTGGATCCATAGCCAAGTAGTTTTGTCGGTGCTGTGCAGTGCGCAAATACAGCCTCAGAACCTCTGTTTGGTATTGATGGATTAGCGAAAACAGCCGGTCTATTAGCTACATATCTCAGGAGCACCTTAGCAACTAAGTTGCTTAAGTCACCTTCACATACTCCTAATAAGCCAAGGTCATCTAGCAAGGAAAATGCTAAGCATGGTGCTACTCTCCATTTAGATGCTCCATAAAGCATACATCCTGATATAGTGACTACATCAGCTCCGTATTTCTTAGCCAGATATTTTAAGCCAATGAATTGCTTAACACCTAATTCCAGACCCTCTCTACTTATTTTAACATCTGAGGCATTCTCCTCAACTATTTTCAAATACCTCTTAACTTCCTCTTGACCTTCTTTACTCTCGAGATATTCTTGAGCTTCTTCAAATGATTTGTCGTGATCAAGAAATACTATTTCTAAGCCGATTCTCTTCATAAAGGCTCTGAACTCATGGAATCTACCTTGCCACCCGTACGGAACTCCTATATAAAGAATCTTTGTTCTCCTCAGTCTATACACTCCGTATATTCCTCTAATAGCCCTTTTTAACTCCTCAGGATCATCGTATATGACAAAAACATCATCTGGATAGGGAAGCATTACTTGATCAGTCTCCATCCTCATAACTCTAGAATCAAATATCTCAGCAAAAGTATAGTATCTTTCTCCAGATCTGATAAACACCATCGTTGGCTTAGCAAAACCTAGAAGAGCTCTTACAACCATGCCATTCGGCCCCACAGGATATATTATTAAAGCATCAGAGTCTTGAATATCTCTCGATTTCTCAAATACTTCTTTCTCATTATTGAATATTTCTCCGCCAACTACTTCTAACTCGTAGCCCTCAAAAGAAAGCTCGGATAAAACAGTTCTAATCTCTGAATCAATTAATGATTTCTCGCGTAATAAGTCTAAGTGTGTCTGTGGACCCCAAGCACCCATTTTCTCAGGAGACTTATCTTCTACCACCCCTCCCACAACCGCATAATAGATTCTCAAATCAACACCGATTTAATTTTGGGATGTATGGTAAAAATTAGTTGTAGAGGTATTACTACATGTCTACAAACAATGATACGAAAGATCGACCTTATCTATTTATTTTAATAGTCTTGATCTCGTATGGTTCAAGCACTAACTCTTTGCGATAGATATATTTTGATTCTACGAGATCTGTTTCCTCCGCCTCGACCCCCAGTATAGTTCTTCTTCCATAGGTCTCCCATATCCTAGCTATATATCCTGATCCTTCTTCAGCGTATTTTATTGTTTCTAATAGTATATTAGGCTGATCTATCCTATATAAACTTTTCTCCTCCACATAGCCTTTAAAGGATCTAAGCGGTCTATGATACTCTAATGCTCTCCTAGGTATCTCAGCATCTCTCCACGTCCCTTTATGCGGATACAGCGAGAATTCAATATCTATTTCTCCATGATCCAGGTGTGGATTAGGAAATACAGGCGTCTTTATTAGAGTTATTCCAATTGTTCTTTTATCTAGGCTATGCCCAGATCTACCTTTGTTAATAACCGCTACTCCGTAATCTATTGAATATGCATCTACCCATCTCCACACAGGAAACTCAAATTTCGCTTGATCCCACGTGTTCTCTGGCTCAATACTTCTCCTAATCACTCCATAAGGTATTTCGGCATCAGCACTAACTGGATTAAAGCCTAACTCAAATAATTCTCTGAATAAAATGAATCTATCTCTAACAAAACCTGTTATCCTGAAATCAACTCTTCTATTGTTTCTCCATAAACATATTCTCTCTCTCAATTCTGTTCTTCGATACCTATACCTTCTCTCCAGACAAGATCTCAGTGGTCCTCTCTCAATTATCTCGACCTCATATGGTGTTAGCTCTCTACAACTTCTCTTGTACCAAGGATCAATATCCCAACCATCCCACTCAGCAGGAATATCTCTACAGGCCACAATATAGCTTCTCTTAACTGCCTCAATATTATTCTCTAGATCCTTTATTGATCCCTTCGAATCAATTTCTAACACACCATTACTAATTTTGTCTCTATCAACACTCAAGGAATCTGAGGAGACCCCTTCACCTTCCTCAAACGTCTTAATACTCATTGCAGGAACCTCAACAAGCGAATAGACATCACCATCAATTACTTGTTGAATGGCTCCTCTCACCATACCTCTAACAACATCGACTCTACTCCACGGAAGAGTATTGATCACGATTAGTCTATTATTTTCGCCCAATATATTCTTCTTCACTATAGAAGCTATCTCATCATTAATTCTCTTGTACAAGTCTGATAATTTGTCTACGTAGTATCTATAAGCCTCCTCAACTAATGTCGCTGATGCTGTGTCGTGAAACTCTGCTTCTAGAAGGATCTCCCAGAAGTCTCTGTAGTTCTTTCTCTCATTAAACATAAAGCTTATGATCTCAAGATCTTTTAATGCTTCTTCGACTAGCCTAATAAATTTCTTTATTTTATGCCCAGTCGAGTATGTTCCTCTATGGATCTCTAGATATAGTTCTCCTCTCCAGATAGGTAATTCACTATTTTTAACCGCTTCATAGTACTGGTAGGGGTCTGCCAAGACTATCTTAGGTGCTCCGGGAGCTCTTGAGTAAGTCTTTAACCTTTCCATCATGAACCACGTTGGCCCACCCCCGCCATCACCGTACCCAAATGCTATGAAACCAGGTGTTTCCGGAGATGTGTGGTCTCTCCAAGCATTAATAATTTGTCTGGGGGATAGATCGCTTCCGTAAGTCGCGTAGTTAACAGCTATTATCTCGCTACCATCTACACCTACCCATCTAAATAAGGAGTATGGGAACCTATTCTGTTTATTCCAATAGAGTTTATGTGTAAAGAATATCTTTATACCTGATTTTCTGAGGATCTGTGGTAGAGACGCAACGAAACCAAAACTATCAGGCAACCAACCAATTTCTGTGATTCTCCCGAATGTCTCTAGAAGAGTTCTCTGACCATACAGAAATTGTCTAACCAGCGACTCTCCGCCAATCACGTTAGTGTCGCTCTCAACCCACATGCCTCCTACAGGGATAATAATTTCTTCACGCACTGCTTCAATAAGTTTCTTGAATAGTTCTTTGTCATCCTCTCTTATCCACTTGATAAAAAGAGCATTGGATAAAACAAATTTCATGTTGTACTTCTTCGATAGTGATAAAACATTATATATTGTTCTCCTAACCTTGTGTCTAGTCACATCAGGTGTCCAGAGCCACGCGACATCGATATGAGCATGACCCACGGCGTAGAGCACACCTTCTGATCCTCTGATCTCATTATATATTCTCGAGATCTCGTTTCTTAATGTTTCAAGAGCTCTTTTACTCATCTCAGCTAATTTACTGGGATCCATGGGTTCAATCGAGGGATCAATTTCTATACCATAGTACTTCAGAGAACCTATGTAGAAAGGTGGTTTAGTAATTGAGTAAGTCATAGAGGCCTTGATCTGCCAATTAGATACTCCTTCTAACTCGATTTGGTCGAGAGCATAATTAATAGCTTTTATAAGAGCCTCATCTCTTGTTGCCTCAGCAAGATCTGTTAGTAAAGAAGCTTCAATAACAAATCTATATGTCCAGGGCTCTTTAACATATAGATATGCTCCTCGAAAATCAAATAACTTTTCCCCAAAGGGGCCTACAACTGAGGGTCTCAAAAATATTTTGTTATAGCCTTTCTCAATTGGTATGAATCTATTTTCCTGTCCTCCGTCAGGTGTTCTATACACTGCAAATCTATCTTCATTAACATGTAAAGTGCCTTCTCCAACAAGATCTATTAAAATAAACGGTTGATCTCGATCAACAAATACTTCACCACAAAACTCTTTATGATCGTCTCCGCAACTAACCAGATCTAATTTCTTGAATAGTAGAGTTGATGCAGCATCTATATAAAAAAGTTCTGTTCTAATACCTCTCAAATCTCTTAGAAGAGACAATACTCTTAACCTCTCAATATTATTTGCTGAAGACTAATTTTAAGTATTTGGGCAATAGTGAAGCCACTCCATCTCTTAGGGTGTAAATAAAAGTGTTTGTTAAGAAAGAACTAGATCTCAGAGACGCAGTAGAGATCTTGTGCTATCCTGCTCATGAGATACTTCGCGAGAGGTGTCAAGAGAGAATTAGATTGCTCGAAGCGATAGGTGTTGAGAAGATCTATTATTATGGAGATAGTCTTGTAAAGAACTTTAGAGTTATTGGAAAAGGATACGCCGCTATTGTTGTTTTAGCTAGACACAGTGTCTATGGTGATGTCGCTCTCAAAGTAAGAAGATTTGATTCTAAGATTGATTCTCTTGAGAAAGAAGGTGAGTTATTGAGAAAAGCAGAGATATCGGGATATACTCCAAAAGTATATGAGTATTCTCGTGATTTCATTATTAGAGAATATGTGAGTGGTTCTAAACTAATTGATTTCTTGATAGAGAGTATTAGTAGAATAGAATCTATTAGAAGAGTTATTAAGACTCTTATATATTCTTCATATATGTTAGATAATTTAATGATCGAGATCCAAGAGATCTATAGACCCGATAAACAAGTTATTGTGAGAGACTATGATCCCGATAAGATAGTCTATATTGATCTCGAAAGCGCTAGATTGATCGAGTATTCTTCTAATCTAACGAGAGTACTGAGCTACATACTTCATAAAGAGACTGAGGGTGCCAAGATCCTTGATCTGCTTGGTGTTGATTTTAAAAAGAAAAGCATTTTAATAGAGTTAGCGAGAGTGTATAAAAGAGATCTATTGAATAGAAAAAAAGTTGTGGAGGAGATTCTCAAGATACTTAGTTGAGCAACTTATTTTGTTAGTCCTAAGCCTCTTAAGCCACTAAATATTAATGAGACAGCTATTGAGGCAATAATTAGAGACATAAACTTACCTAAGCCTTGGAGAGTTGAGGTACCTAAGTATTTAAATAGATCATAAGAATATCTTAGAAGAGGATAAGATATTGATAGAGCTATATATGCTCCCAGTAATGTTGTTAATGATCCATAGATCCTCGAGTAAACAATTAAGGTGCTCATAGTTCCCGGACCAACAATTAATGGTGTAGCTATAGGGACTACAGCAAAGTCTCCACTACTAACATTTTCTGGTTTGTGACCTGTTATTAGCATATCTATTGCGACAGCCATAAGAAGTACGCCTCCTGCTATCCGTAGAGAAGCTAAGTCTATATTAAAGAATTTCAGTATATACTCACCTGCTAGAGAAAATATTGTTAGAAGTATGAATACTACAATAATAGCTTTATTAACTATTCTATTAACTGTTTTCTTCACATCTTTCTCTGAACCTGATAAAACACCTATGTAGCTTATTAATGTAGGGATTGCAGCAGGAGGATCCATTATAGCGAATATGGATATCGCTATAGGTATCAATACATTGATTAAATAATCAGCTATATCCAATATATCCACAATCTATATTTAGGATGAAATACTAAAATAATCAATTACTTATCTAAAGATTCATAAGTGACGTGAATCATAGGTGGGACCCATTATTTCTATGGTTAGTATATAGAGACACTTATCAATATTAACTTTATTAATGCAGGTCTTGATTTATAATTGGATATTATGTTTCGCGGCGTGATTGTTCCATTAGTAACTCCTTTTAAAAAGAATTATTCTGTTGACCACGATGGTCTTAAATGGCTCACTAAATATCTGATTAAAGAAGGGGTTAATGGTCTCTTCCCGAATAGTACAACAGGTGAATTTGTTCATCTTAGACGCGAGGAGATTATCTCGCTCGTTTCTATAGTTGTTGAGGAGGCGAGTGGTCATATAAACATTCTTCCTGGAGTAACCGCTAACTCCACGATTGAGGTAATTGATCTAGCTAAGGAACTATTAGAATTTGATGTTAATGGTTTTGTTGTTGCCCCACCCTACTACTTTAAGTACTCAGAGGATAGACTCAAGAAACATTTTTCAGAGATTGCTGAGAAAATTGATAAGCCTCTGATACTCTATAATATTCCCGCAACCACTGGCGTGAATCTATCGATCAAATTAATAAGAG
Organism: Sulfolobales archaeon; assembly: GCA_049976205.1. GTDB lineage: Archaea > Thermoproteota > Thermoprotei_A > Sulfolobales > AG1 > WYEN01. The sequence continues at coordinate 47,604 of JBMFIR010000003.1, forward strand.
ATCTAGCTACTGAATATAGTAATATTGCTGGTGTGAAAGCAACTATTGATAGTATCACTTACTTAAGGAGACTTGTTCAAGAGATCAAGAGTATTAGGAGAGAATTCTCTGTTCTAACCGGTTTAGATGAGTTGTTTCTACCTAATTTAATGATTGGTGGTGATGGAGGCATTGTTGCTTTAGCAAATATTTTTCCTAGGATCCATGTGGAGATCTATAGAGCTTGGGAGAATAGAGATTATGCGAAGGCTATCGCTAGATGGAGAGATCTTCTCGAGCTAACAAGAATCATTGATGTATCATCATCTTATTCAACGGCTGTAAAAACAGCTCTTAAGCTATTAGGAGCACCTATAGAAGAGACTTCGAGACCTCCTCTCTATGAAGAGGATCCAGAGACTAAAAGAGTTATTGAAGATGTTCTGAAGAAACTGAATTTATCTATTACTTAATTATTATGAGTTGTTTAAGGATCCGATTTAAACTGAGGGAAGCTTATAAAGTGGTTTATTTATTTTTCCAAGGTGATTATCAATAAGTCACATATGGATCATGAGAGACTATGATAGGTGTGTTGGGTGTAGATTATGTGAAATAGCATGCTCATTAAAACACGAAGGGAGGATATGGCCTGAGGCTAGTAGGATCAAGATCTTTGAGTACGCACCAGGGGTATTTGTTCCTAATCTATGTATTCAATGCCCGGACTATCCCTGCGTTGAGAAGTGTCCTACTAAAGCAGTCTACGTCGATGAGAAGACAGGAGCTGTCAGAGTAGATGAGGGTAGATGCACTTTATGTGGGATTTGTGTTGAGATCTGTCCTGTTGGATCAATATATGTTGTTAAGGACAAGAAGAGTGTTATAATATGCGACCTGTGCGATGGAGATCCTGAGTGTGTTAAGACTTGTAGAGAGCTGGGTTATAATGCTCTTGAGGTTGTTCCTAGACCCGAGATAAATACTTTGAAGCTATACGCTGTTAAACCTGAGGAGATCGGGAGAAGGATCGGAGAGAAGATTATGGGGGAAGGAGCTGGGAAGGTGATTTAGATGCCCGGGTTCTGGGGAAGATTGCTTGATATTGATCTAAGTAGTCAGAGACACAAGATCTATGAGATACCAGGATTAATTTATAGAATGTTTATTGGTGGTAGAGGATTAGCTACCTGGATCCTTTGGAGAGAGTTAGGTGATAAATGGGAGAACATAGACCCCTTAGGACCAGAAAATATTCTACTTGTTCTCACAGGACCTCTAACAGGCTACTACCCAGGAGGGGTAAAGGTAATCATATCTGGTAAAAGCCCTCAATCAAATGGTGTTGTAGGATCTGCTGTATCAACAGAGTTATCTATACATCTAAAAGCCGCCGGCTACGATGGATTAATTATAAGAGGCGTCTCCAAGGACCCTGTTTATCTATATATTGACGATGAAAAAATTGAGTATAGAGATGCTTCAAGGATCTGGGGGAGAGATGCTGTAGAAACACTTAAGTATCTCAGAGAAGATACAAAAATAGACTTCAGGAGAGAAGGTGCTAAGCCGTGGCCACCTTCGATCTATGTCGGGCCCGCTGGAGAAAACCTCGTGAGAACAGCGTCGGTAAATGCTAAGTGGAGTCATGGAGCAGGATATGGTGGCTACGGAGCTGTCTTTGGATCTAAGAAGCTTAAGGCCGTCGTGGTTAGAGGCAGAGGACCTCTTCCCGAGGTAAGTGATAGTGAGAAATTCCTATCTCTGAGAAAAGAGATTATCTCATTGATCATGAAGGATTATCACATGAAGCACTGGGGAACACCACTGGGAATATACTACACTGGTGCCGCCACAAGTTCGGAGCCTATAAGAAATTGGCAGGAGGAGTGGCATGACGTGAGAGAATATAGCCACTGGGAGCTCGAGACAAGATACTGGGTCAGGAGATACTGGTCAGATTACTCATGTCCACTCTCGTGTATGAAGGTTAGTTATGTAGAGGAAAATGGAGAAATTTATTTAACTGATGGACCTGACTACGAGATGGCTGCTTATCTCGGGAGTAACCTAGGTATATTCGATATTAGGAGTGTTGTTAAGTTATCGGCTGAAGCTGATCGCCTGGGTCTATGCGGTATACAGACTGGTAACGTGATGGGTTTTGCATTTGAGTTATTTGAGAAAGGAATCATCACTAAGGATGATCTAGGCTATGAGCTTAAGTGGGGAGGGTATGAGTGTGCTAAGAAGTTAATGGATGATATTACTTATAGAAAAGGTTTTGGAAAAATACTTGCTGAAGGAACATATAGAGCAGCTCTTCAAATAGCTAAACTGAAGAGTCTAGATCCATCTGAAATGTTGAAATACGCTGTGCAGAGCAAAGGAATAGGAATAGGTGCACATGGGATAAGAAGTAAAGCAGATTATCCACAGCCAATTGCATATGTAGCATCAGTCCAGGGAGGGGATCATACATCGGTTGCGGGACTACCAATTAATACTCAAGAGTCAGAGACTTGGAAAGTTTTCTTAGATAGCGCGGTTATATGTATGTTCACAGGATTTAATGTTCCTGAGGAGAAGATCCTTGATATATTCAATGCAGTAACTGGGTGGAGAGTATCTAAGGAGGAGTTGTATAGAGAGATTGGTCCCAGAATACTATCGATCCAAAGAATATTACTTCTTCTGGGAGGACCAGACGTTTATTGGGATCCTAGGATCCATGATGAGAATCCAAAGAAATTCTACGAGCCGCTACCAAGCGGACCATTCAAAGGGTGGAAAGCAGATCCTGAGGAAGTGAGGAAACTAAAGATACAGTACTTCGGTGAATTAGGATGGGATGAATATGGTATACCTAGAGAAGAGACACTAAATAAGTTAGGAATAGAATACGTATCTTCGGCTGTGACAAGAATAAAGAAGAGATTAGGTTTAGATTAATGAGTGATGATAAGATAATTTGTCTTCGTTTCATCGGCAACTTGAGAGACTTCTTTGGAGAAGAAATATGTGTAGAGAAAAATAAATGTAGTGAATTAAGATCCTTTATATATAAGTTGATAAGAGAGAGGAATCTCCCCTATTCCCTATCAGATCTAGCAATAGTTGGTGAGAACGGTGTGGTGGAGGACGACTTCTGTAGATCAAATATTGTTTATGTTTTTAGAAGGATCCAGGGAGGGCAATTTGTGTCAGTGGGAGGAGAATATTCATCACTTATCTATGCAACCGAAAGTTCATCATCCTTTATCTTTCATTATCTCTAGAAATATTAATTTTATTTCCTCTGGCTCTAATCTATAAACCCTTTCGTTTTTGAAATGATCTGGGATCTTTTCCTCAGCATATTTCCCTAAACATATCTTTAATGCCTTTGGTAGAAGTTTTCTTCTTTGACTAAACAAACATTTCAGAAATCTCTCGAAAGAATCTATGAATTCCTCAGGCTCATTTTTTCTACGCATAATGATTACTTGAGTAAATACCTCTGGCTCAGGGTAGAAGCTGTTGGGTGGATAGATACCTCCCAGATCTATATCGAAGTAGAGTCGTGATATTACGGATACTGAACCATATCTCTTATCACCTGGTCTAGAGATTATTCGATCAACAACATCTTTCTGAAGAGCTATAACCGCCCAAGAGGCCCTGGATCTTGTCAATGAACCTATTAAAGGCCCAGTTATCGAGTATGGTATTGTCCCTACTAAACCTCTGAAATCAAGATCCTTTATTATCTCAATAGCATCTCCACACAGTATCTCAATATTAGATTTTTCTCTAAGGATCTCTTTGACAAATCTACATAGCCTAGGGTCAACTTCTATAGAGATGATCCTCTCACATATATCAGATAGATATATTGTTAAGTATCCTAGTCCTGAGCCAACCTCAACTACTGGTGAGGAACAGTTTAGTCTCGAGACGATCTCTCTGAATTCCTTCAGCAGCCTAGGATCTACTGTAAAGTTCTGACCTCTTCGCTTTAATGGCTTCACACCTAGTTCTTTGAGAATTTCTCTAGTGATTGACCTTAGGTTATTTCTCTCAATACTCTCTAGAATATCTTCAGTAGAAAACATTTCACCAAGGATCTCTATAGTTAGTTAGTGCATAAAGATAATCAAGCATCTTGAAGAATCTAGACTCTCTAGACTCAGGAGGTGGCTCAACAAATAGATAGTATCTCTCGCCACCCATCATCTCAGTAATTATTCTCTCAACAAGTGCTCCTATAGGATCTGTTATTTTTGTTCTAGCCGCAATATCTTCAAAACTTGTGAATTTACTCTTTTTCCTCTCTGATAATATTATATCAAGCGTCTTCTTGCCAATACCTGGGATAAGACTAAGCATATGTAACCTAATATTTATTGGTGAAGCTTGATTAAAGAACTCTACAAACACCTTCTCTTTCTCCTTGATAATATCTCTCAAGACATTAGGTAGATTATCTCTAGCTAAACTAGTTAGATCTTGCCAAACAATCTTGTCATCAACTCTAAAAGGCTGTACACCTGATGAGATTGCTTGCTCAATATAAATCCTCTCACCAATCTTCACAGAAATATTAGGTGCAGGCACTATCTCTAGCAGAGAAAAATACTTTGTTCCAACAGCTTGTATTAATGGAGATGTTCTGTGGTGAGGATGCTTATCAAGAACATTTCCCTGAGGCATGTAATCAAGAACGATACTATAAATGTCTCTAACATAGATCCTCGGCCTATATCTATCATATCCTCTCTTATCTCTATAGTAACTCATTAAATCACCAAATCATGGACTTCTCTCACTCCCACAGTAGTTCTTTAGCATATCAAGTATCCTCTCTAATGTCTCGTCGCTGGGTGCTTTATCCTCAAAAACAAATAGTATCTTCAAAGTATTTGTGTCACTTGGTGCGATATCAATGATCTGTGAAGCAGTAACTTCTTTCAAACCTAATTTAATTAGTTCTTCAAATAACTCCTCGCTCGCCTCAGGAGAGCATTTAATTACGCTATCCCCATATTCCAGAAATCTTTGTTGAAGTTCACTCATACTTGATCTATCAACATATTTCCTCATTATCCCAACCGCGATAGTCAGAGGAACATCTTTCACTGAAATAATCTTCAAGAAAAAACACCTTAGATAATTAGCTAGGAAGATATTTTCTTAAGAAGCTCTTTCTTTCTCTCTCTAATCTCATTAATTAACTTCTTAACATTCTCAATTGTTCTACTGACAACCTCTGGAGTAGGCTTCAGATGCTCAGGTCTTATAAAAAGAATCTTTCTTTTATCACCTAGGTAAGTCTCTACTTCATATGCGTATCCTCTCTTACCAATAATAACACCTGTTTTACCATGATATCTTCTATGAGGCATCCCATCAAATACTGATGGGTTAATAACTATATGCACTTTATCTCCCACCTGATATTCGTATAATAAATAACTTAGTCTAGGCACGGCTCCTTTCTCACGTATCTTCTTCTTCATTATTCGACGAGTTTTGCGTCTAAGACCTTGTGAAGGCTTAACCATTACGTGATACCATAACTATACTTTATTAATAATCCTATATAAATTTCAAGTTTATAAAGAGATCTTTTCAACAAAACTAGATCCAGGATCTATGTAGTTTTCTCCATGGAATATAACAACTTCTTCTCCAGTGGAACTCAACTTCCCTACCAAGATCTTTGTAGAGATGATTTAATCTCCTACATATATTATCTCCAGTTTCTCTATCAATAAGTTCTTTGATAGCTAAGTAATCATCTTCATATCCACAAGTAGCTTTCAGTAAGAAATCTTCTATATCTGACCCACAGAATCTCTCAATATAATCCCATGAGTACGTCTCGTAATTAAGTGAGTTAAATAAGTTGATAGAAGCTTTATTATCGCTTCTTAAAGTGGCTAGAGCTATAATTGATCCTTTTTCAATTAAGACTTCTTCTGATGATAAAACAAGTATCTTGCCTAATCCTCTTCCTCTAAATCTCTTATCAACCGCCACGTAGTAAACCACGCCAACTGAGGCGTGTCCAGAAGATATCCAGTACACAACCGCTTGACCTATCAAAACTTCATTTAAATAGAGATCTAGTCTCGCGCTCTTTGAAGGATCGAGGTTTTCTGCATAATACCTATGTATCTCCCCGATCTCACTCTCAATTAATCTCAGATCACTTAAATCATTATCATAAAATACTTCAATAATCTCTCTACTCAAAGAATCAGACCCTTCGATTACGTTTCCTCTAAGTAAAAAGATATCATAAATTAATTAGATAAAAAAGATTAGAGATTAATTATAAACCAACGTATTTCCTAACTAATTTTATGAATTCTCTCATCCAAGCAGGATTATCAGGCCACGCTCTTGAGCTAACCTTTCAATTCTATATAAGATCTCTTGGTGGGGTCCCGGCCCATTACTCCTATCCTCTCTCGGGGACTTGGGGATATTGTTAATGACCCTCATCTATCATAGTCATCATTAGAGGGTCTCGCCACTATGCCTATTACTATCTCATCATCTAACTATAATATCAGCATCAAGCTTATAAACATTAACTATTCCGCCTTAAAGAGTGAGGCATTCAGTTGTAAGTCTCCCAATTCTCGAAATCGTGAACAACTGTTCTAACAGTTTTCTTTGTGGGTACGGCTACATCAACTACCCAACCTTCTTCTTTTAATCTGAAGTATGGGTAGAAGATCTCTAGAGCCTCGGCGGCGTCTCCAGCAATAATTAGGATCTTAGGTATCTTCTTACTCATGGAAACACCTCTTACAGTATAAAAATATGATTTGATTAGCTAAAAAAGATCTTTTTTATTTACTCAGGTGGTGGAATAGATCTCTTTAATAGATCCACGTGTTCATCAGTTAGCAAAGCCTCTCTATAAGTAGCTAAACTCGGCTTACCCTCAACGAATTTTACTCTGTGGAATAAGAATTTCTTATTCTGAAGATCTGCTGTAAAAACTCTCACCTCTGGTAACTGCTCCAGGAATTTCCTGAGATCCTCTTGCGCAAGGACTGTAGATAGTTGCTTAGTAGCTAACCAAATTCTCACGTGAATAGCTAATGCACCTCTGTAGCCAGCTTTTGCTAAGGCTCTGAGAGACTCTATGAAGGCTTCATTAACAATACTTAACTTCTGTTCTCCGCCATAGGCTACGTATACAACATCAAATTTCTTATTAATAATATCCTTGGCAATACCCTCGATCTTATCTTTCTCATAAGTATATACTGCACCGAAACCATCTCTATAACCTGTTAAATATGTGAAAGAAGTTAATGCAGTGGCAGCCATTGCAGCACAAATTCTATCTGGATATGCTAAAACAGCCACTTTCTTGAAGCCGTCAAAGAGATGTTCTCCTACTAATCTCCCTGTTAATGCTCTTAGATATAATTCCTCTGGTAGAGGAAGTAGAGAAGCTGCCTGACCCGACATTTTTATCAGTTACTATTGTTTGAACAGTATATAAGCGTTTCTGTGACTTATTTTGGGTTGATTAATGAATTAATTAATATAATTATTCTTGTAGATTCTAAATTTAGTGATATACTGTGGCTCTAAGAATCTATTTAAGTAATCATATGGGAGTCGCTAGTGCTTTAATAGATCTATACGAGTATCTTGTTGAGAATAAGTGCGAGAGATTATTTGATCCAATAGTTGATCGTATTCAAGTAATTTATCAAAAAAAGATCAGTGGCGGAGAATATAGATTCAAGTGCAGAAATATCGTAATTATTGTTAGAAGCGTGGCTAGAGATGTGGTTGATATTGAGTTCATGAGATACTTAAATATGTAGCTAGAATGGTTTGGTTATATTTACGTCTCTTATGTATATATATGGTGTCTCAATAGACTCTCTAATCTCCCACCACTTAGCCTTATAAACTCTCTTTCCTAGACCAGCTATGTTCCTTAGTAGACGTGGGAATGAGTCCGCTATCCTCATTCTTTTAGCTGATCCCTTAATCTCCCCGTTTTCTATAATTAATAGTGCATCTCTAGTAACAGTTGAGAATATTCCCTCAACAGCATTTTGATATCTCGTGTACCAATTATTATTGATGAGTAATCCTCTTCTCACCCCCCTGATCATCTCGCTCTCATCCATATCGCCAGGGACTATGACGAGGTTCCATGGTCTAGGAGTAATCCATCCAGCGTTCCCAGTAGATGAGGTACCTAGCACACTGGCTGTCTTGGTATTGTGGATAAAAGTTTTGAGGACTCCTTTCTCGATCAATACATTTCTCCTGGTTGAGATACCCTCATCATCAAATCCTGCTGAACCAAACATATCGTTTCTAAACGGGTCATCCACCAGGGTTAATTTATCGCTAGCCACCTGATCTCCTGGATTGTTTTTCGCGAAGAAGGACATACCAGTGATCTTATTTAATCCATTCAGAGCCATTGATATGTATCCTAGGAAATTACCAACAACTAGTGGACTTAGGATCACATCATATACACCAGGCTCAATATCCTTGATATTTTTACTCGACTCCTTAGCATAGTGAGCAGCTAGTGAAACTGTTTCCTCCAAGTCTCTTGTTTCGTAGCTAGATGCACCAAATCCCCAGTGCCCAGATCCCTCGCCTAAGAAGGCTCTTATATAGAATGAGAAGTAAGTTGATTTTTCACATGCCTCAAAATTTTTTGATGTAGCCACGCATCTCTCGCCTAAGAAGCTGTCTATTGCCCCAGCAAATCTCTCGATTCTCTCTTCTGATGCCTTATTAACTATTATCTCTGATACTCCACTGGGATCCCTTAAGAAGTCTAGAACCTTGCTTGAGACGAGATTCTGGAGAGGTTTTGCGTTAGGATCCGGTTCTGGTAATGGTGCATATATAAATGATCTCTCTAAAGAACCTACTTGATTAATAGCCTCATTAATTTTCTTAACCACCTCTTCCTCAGAGACGCTCTCAACCACAGAGACCATGATCCTCTTATCTTTAACAAGATAGAGAGTAGCTATGTACTCAATCCAGCTCTGAGAAACAGAGGGCTGAGAATTAGCGAATTTAATCATTACTCTATCAAGCTTGTAGTAGGCAACAGCCGCCTCATCAAAACCTCTTGAGAGAGCATGACTAATTATTTTACTCAGATTTATGCTCATCAAGGATCACCCATGACTCCTAATATACTCCGGCCACCCCAAGTCTCATTTTTGATAATCTAACATCCGGTCCTCCTAGCCACACTGGCACTCCTTGTGATGGCTCTCCTTTTCCACATGTTGCTGCATAGAATCTTAGATCCTTGGTTTTAGCAATTATATTGCTGAAGAATGTTTTTGTTGTGAACTCTACTACTGGGTTTCTTATGTATTCTTTTAATTCACCATTTACTATCTCGTAGGCTTCTAATCCACCGTATCTCTGTCCCCATCTAATGTCATCTATGTTCCACTCCATGTAGCTCTTTATGAATATTCCGTGTTTAATATCCTCAATTAATTCTTCGAAGCTTCTGTCTCCTGGCTCTAGATATGTGTTGCTCATTCTTATGATTGGTTCAGAGGCGTAGTCCATTGCTCTAGCGGAGGCGTTGCTTCTTACCCCAAAGATCTTTGCTGTGTATCTATTGTAAAGAAGCTCGTTAATAACACCGTTTCTATAGAGATACTTTGGTCTCGCAGCAACCCCCTCGTCGTCGTATAAGAAGAACCCATATGATCCTGGGATAGTTGGGTCATCAATCACGGTAGCATGTATATTCCCTATCTTCTCTGAACCAACCATGTGAGGCTTCACATAGCTCTCCCCGGCTTGAGCAGCTTCTCTACCTAACACACGATCCGCCTCAAGCGGATGACCAACACTTTCATGCATTACTAAACCAACTATCTCGGATCCAAGCACAATATCTACGGGCTCCTTAGGCGGTTCCTTACCTTCTAAAAGTATTTTCTCCATCGTGGTTGCTAACTCAGGTATGTTACTCAGTATATTTGCTTCATCAATTATTTCGTAGCCTCCTGAGCCACCAATGAACTCAGTCTTCTGAAGACTACCTCTCTGGGGATGTGCAATAGCTAGGTTTATGAAACCAGCGACTCTGGGTATTAGGCTCTCAACATGTGCTCCATCGCTATTAACAATTATTTTCTCCTCGGTGTTTTCTGAGTAATTGAATAAAAGTGATATTAACTTAGTCTCCTTGATCGACTCAGCTACTCTTTTAGCGAGCTCACGATGAAGATCAAGTTTCTCCTCAAGTGATATATTCTCAAAGGATCTTCTTTGAATAACACTGTATTTTGCTCTACCCACTCTCTCTCTTGAGAAGCTGTAGCCTACTTTAATAAGTTTACTCAATGCCTTAGCTGAGGAATAAGCCTTCTCAACAACTTCTCTCACGCTCTCTCTATCGAGTTTATCAGTTGCTGCGAAACCTAGTGAGCCATTGACCAAAACTCTTACTCCAACGCCTCTACTTAATCTAGAGCTAGCCGAGATTAAGAGACCGTTTCTAGTTGTTATATTGAAGCTTCTATTAACGTGGTAGCGAGCCTCAACATATTCAGCACCTAATTTCAATCCTGTTTCAACCGCTAAGTTCAGAAGATCCTCTATTAAAGACACCTCAGTCACTTTATTTTATAATATTAATTATATTTAATTTATACTTAGGAGACAGAGATCTTGAATATTCTCGATAAGATTAGGAAACTAATTAAGTGTCTACATGATCATGGTGTAGAGTATAGGCACCTAGTTTTTTCAGAGCCCACAAGAACCGTTGAAGATGCCTCAAGAGTATCTGGTGCTGATCCTTCTGATATCGTGAAGACTATCATACTAATAGATGAGGAGAATAGGATCTATGCATCAATTGTTTCTGGGAATAAAAAAGTTGATTTGAGTAAGCTAAGAGATGTTCTAGGTGTAAGAGATCTTAGATTAGCTAAGGCTTCTGAGGTGAAGAGATATCTTGGTTATGAAATAGGTGAAGTGCCTCCTCTGTGCCTAGATAATGTGTCTAAGGTAATTATTGATGAAGAAATCTTATCTAAGAGAAGAGTACTTGGAGGTGGTGGGAGTATTAATTCACTCCTTGAGTTTAGTCCGGAGGCCTTTAGTATTTATGGAAATAAGCTTGTTATAGCGAGGATATCGGCTTGATCCTGCGACTAGATAATGAGTGAAATAGCTATACTCACTAAAAGAAATATTATCCATAGCCTAGGTGTCAGTGGTCCGAGAACCTCCAGCCCCCTGATATAGTTCCAAACAGCTTCACCCATCAATGGAATATCTCTAAATATCTTCTCATAACACATGATCTTCGCGGGAGAAAGATCTTTTGTTGCCTTATCTAGAGACTCAAGGATCGCATCCATTAAATCACCACAGTACTTAACTGCTGTGTAGGGGTCCCCTACACTAGTGGCTGCACAACTATGATCATCTGGTGTAACTATGATTACATCTCTGAAACCTTTTTTCATTACTATTTCTCTGACTCTCTCATTAGCTGATCTAAGCATATTATTACCGTAGATATAGATCAGAGCGTCTCTTCCACTACCGGTCTCAATAATCATTGATTTAACAACTCCACTACATAAACCACCGCAGTTACTTCGAGTAAATGCTTCTCCAAATCCTATTCTAAGGATCTCTTCTCTATGATCACTACGATCATTGATCTCTATAAGTAATTTCTTGAGAGCTGTGTAATTAACTGATCTTCTACTATAGTTGCTGTGTGCATCAGCTACAGCAACCAAGGTCTCTGAACCATGTAGTTTCTTCAAGAAATCCTCTGCATCGATCTGTATATCATCTGCTCCACTAAGATTATATAGAATATAGGAGTAGCATTTCTCAGATCCCACCACATAGCTACCCCAACCATCTAGACCTCTCAAATTGATCATGTACATATTATTAACAGATTTATTCTCTCGGATATAGTCTCTGAGTTCCTTAGCAAATTCCTCAGATATCTCTCTCACATATTTTCTCTTAACAATATTTCTCTCGTGAGAACCTAATGTGTGAAAAACCATTGTCTTACCCACATCACCTAACACCTCCTCCAGCACGTAAACAGCATCTGAGGACCCGACTCTTCTGAAGGGCCCGAAATGGAATCCGGGGAAGACCCAGATTACATTATCTCTATCGCTTCGATTGAAAATAATTGTTTTGATAGAAACATCTTTCTTAATCGAATCTTTCTCAAGAATATCCTCTAAAGAACTATGATCATCAAACATCCAGCTTCTAATAAATCCTCTTCCAAGCTCAAATGGTTTTATACCATTGCTTCTACCCAAGATCTCTAGTAGTGAGATGAAGATTAGCATAGCGAGTGAGGATGACACTGATGTCACTAGGTAAATAAGTAATTTCTCCCACACATAATTCAATGAAGCCGTGAAACTTGTTGCTACACCAATAAATACTCCTATACCAAATGATGAGAATATGTTTCCCCAGAAAATAAATCTGATTAAGAAAAGCATTGCTGAGGATGCGGCGTAGAGTGTTAGTATATCTCTATTAGGTACTGGGAGAAGCATTAATAGACTAGCCAGGGAGTATGGAATTATTGAGAAGAAGGCTATACCCAAGATCCTTTTGATATCAACTCTAACCTCACCAATTCTTCTATAGGTTAGTAGTATTAGAGAGATATACAGTACTGCAGCAATAAACACTTTTAATGCTGTGACAAAGTCCTTCGTTATTAAGAGACCAGTTGACAGAATAATTATGTTTCCTGCGACATATAGGATCGCTAACGTAACTGATTTAGGTAGAGCAAATAATTTCGCGTACAGTTCTCTGAGGAAACCCTCTATATCCTTATGCGAGTCAAGATCCAATTTTTAATCCAATAAACCATACTTAGTAAAATATAAAAGTATTCTCATTAGATCTGTAGTGGAATGATTAATTACCTAGAGATAATCGCGATCTCAGCGACATCACTACTCTATGTGCTAACACTCACGCAAACAATTCTTAATCTGAGGACAATGGATCTTCACAGCAAAATACTGCTCAGCAACATAAGTAGTGAGGAGGGCGAGAAAGTAGTTATCGTTTCTCCGTGCATAGTGAGGAAAATGTCTCGTAGCGATATAGAAGCTTTTCTCAATACATTAAGGCAGTTGAGTTCTCATGATAAGGTGGAGAAAATAATCATAGTGGTTGATGATGAGGATGATCTCAGGGTTCTAGAAAAAGAATCATTTGGTAAAATTATTTTTGGGGAAAAGACTATTGCGAGGATCTCTGATAAAAATATTTGTAGAGAATGCTCAGGAAAGAACAGAGCGATCGCTACGGCTCTCAGAGATCTTGAGATATTCTCTAGAGATACCACTGTGATTCTCCTTGATTGCGACGCTGACTTCATCCACCTGAGAAATCAGCTGGGGACGCTCTCAGAGACTATAAAGAGAAGAAGTAATACTTTAATAACTTCGTACAGATGGTATACTTTACAGAATCTCTGCTCAGTTCTTTATAATGTGATTTCTGCGATGTTTTTTGATGTTTTGTTAAGCTATCGAACAAGAATTGTGTGGGGCGGGTTCATGGTTTTTTCACTGGGTAAAGCATTTGAGTACAGAGTTTCCGAAGAGTTATTAAATGAGATCGCTGATGACGCTACTATTAGGAGAGTATTCTCGAGGAATAGAGCTGATATCTTATTCTGCCCAATGTGTCTTGGATTCACGGATCTGAAATGCGAATCTGGTTGGTTCAAGGAGTTTATTTCATGGGCTACGAGACAATTTCTTATGATAAGGATCTATACGCCAAGAGGATTTAAATACGTGTTAATTGGGTATATTACATTAGCGATCCTTATGCTATTACCTCTACCGACCCTAATTTTCTCCATAGAGCTCTCTCTCAGAACTCTTTACATAATCACGATCCCAATGATTCTTTTGGGTATCGTAAAGACACTTCTTCTAATCAATAAACTAAGTCATTATTACCCACGAAATCTTATTTACCGAGGATCCGCCTGGTTCTTGCTGTACATAATTATATCAAGTATAAGATCTTTAATAGCCACACCTTTACTACTAAAGACAAGGTTCATCAAGGAATTTGAGTGGAGGGGTCAGGCATATTGCATAGAGAAAATAAATGATCTTATTAAAGCGGTTCCTTGCTGAAATCTTTTTCGTATCTCATGTTTATCTCTATTTATTAATCGGCTTATAAACTTGATCAAGTAAATATTATTTATGAGTATGATTGAGGCGGTATGAGAAAATACCATTAGCCACATCATTTATACTTAATCTAGTAGCTATCGTCATAAAATATTTTGTGTACACAAGCACATTATCAAGAACTGTTCTGGCTGAAGTGTTTCACTCAGCTGGGGATGTGATCAATAGCTTTACTCTGTACCAAGGATCCGTGTACTCAACCAAGCCCCCTAGTCTCAGGTATCCTTTTGGTAGAGGGAGATTCGCGTATGTTGCTAGTCTGATCTCAAGTGTTTTACTCGCTGGTTCAGTATTCTATATGATTGTTATAGAAGGCTTCATGAATCCTCCTACGAATATATCTGTGGCGAGTTGGAGACCATATACATGGTATATCGCAATTATAATCATATTTGATCTTGCTACATTAATTATCTCCCTACTAATCTATAAGAAGGTGAGTGTTAGTGGCAGAACTCTTTTGAAGCCGCTCTTGTTAGAGGATCTACTTGGTTTATCTGGTAACTTCATAGCTATAACATCTCTGTATATATCTGATCCAGAGATAGACCTCGTATTATCAGTTATTGTCGCGATAGTGATTATAGTTAGTGCTTCACATGTTGTCTACGAGAACGTTGGGATATTAGTTGGTGTATCAGCTCCTAGAGAAATACTGTGGAGAATAGTTAAGAGTGTGATATCTATTCCTGAGGTACTTGATGTGAATGATATAAAGAGCCTGATGCTTGAGCCAGGAGAATATATAGTGATACTTCAAATAGAGATAGATCCCTCAACAAGCATGGAAGATGCTGTAAGAGTGAAAGAGGAGATAGCTGAATTAATAAAGAAAATAGATCCTTCGATAAGATATGTGATAATTGATTTAGTCAAGCCTCAGGAGCCTAAGCTGAGTTATGTGAGAATACTTAGAGAAATAAGAGATCTTAAGGAGTAGAAGACATAGTCTTTAACCACAGATACACAGATCGTGGTCCAGTCCAGCTATATCATCTCATAATTTCTGAAACATTGCCTTAGATCAATAGTAACTTCTGAAACCCTCTACATGTTAGATCTTTGATTAACCGGTTATAACACATTTATCATTCCATAATATCATTTACTGGGGGATCTATAATTCCGCTTCGTAAATTGGGGAAAAGTGATCTAGATGAATTCGGCGGATTCAAAGATCTAAGAATTGATAAAGAAGGATTCTTTCGAGTAAAAGAGTATATGAATAGATTCTATTTCGTTGATCCTGATGGAAACGCTTTTATAATGAGAGGTGTTAATTACGTGAGATTTAATGCTGATCTATCAGTAGCAGACGGGGCACCTTACACAAAAAATATATTGGCTAAGTATAGGAGCAGAGATGAGTGGAGGAGAGAGACTAGGAGAAGATTACTTGAGTGGGGTTTTAATGCCCTAGGTGCTTGGTCTGACCCTGATCTTGGACTCCCATATACTTTAAATCTCCATATAACACCGAGATACTATATGTATAAAGGAGGTTATCTCAAGAGAAGAGTTCTTGTTTTGGCCAGAGACCCAGATGTTCTCTGGCAACCATTTCAAACATTCCCAGATGTCTATGACCCGGATTTTGAAAAAAGTGCCGTAGAGACAGCTAGAGAATATGTTGTTCCTCATGATAAGTATTTAATCGGGTACTTCACAGATAATGAGGTGGATTTCAGTGTTGATACTATATTCACGGAATTCATGAATATGCATGGTGAAGAGCCTGGGAAAAGAGCACTCATAGATTATTTCTCGAAGTTCTTCTCTGATATTAGAGAATTAAATAATGCTCTTGGGACTAATCTCGGAGATTTTGATGATCTATTGGATTATTCCATGAGAGAATTCTCGGTTATTGAGGCTAAAGCAGGATCTAGGAGCAGAAGAATTATTAATGAACTAAAGAGAGGTTTTGCTAGAGAAGTTGCTAAGAGATACGCCGAGATCTGCGTTAAAGCAATTAGATCCGCGGATCCGAATCACCTTATTTTGGGAGGTAGATTCGCTGGAACGAACCCTAAGTCCGTCATAAGATCCTTTGATGCATTCGATGTGATCTCTAATAATTACTATGGTGAGGATCCTCCAATAGCATATTTCGAATATGTCTTTAAAGAAACTGAGAGACCAATTATATTATCTGAGTTCTCATTCAGAGCTGAGGACACTGAGCATCCTAATACTAGAGGTGCTGGCATAATAGTTGAGAACCGGAGCTACAGAGCATTCTACATAAGATCTTGGTTAATCCCACTTCTCGAGAAGAGATTCTTTATAGGTTATCTCTGGTGGGAGTATATGGATGAGCCCTATGAGGGTAGAAGACCTGATGCAGAAGACTCTAACTATGGTCTCGTGAATCTCTACGATGAACCATATATTGAGGTGGTTGAGGTATTTAAAGACATCAATAGTATGTTTCCGATCCCATGAATACTCCTATGTATATTAAATTCGTAGCAATCCTATGTTTATATCTCTTTTAAGTATCTCTAAAAAATCTCTTATTTCTCTATTTTCTCTACCTAATCTCTCTAGGTTATTAATTAAGCTCCTAATTAAGTATATTCTCTTTAGATACTCATCACCTGTCTCTCTCATATAAAGTTCTAGTCTCGTGAAATGTATCATTAACTCAATGAGAATACCCTCGGCTCTACAGATCCTTGGGACAAGCTCTGGTCTCATATGATGCGTCTCAAGATCTTTCAATGGATCCACTATATAAATTGTATAGTCATCAAAGAAACTCATTGAATTTATCTGAGCTAGTGAGAAAAAGCATATACTTATTAATTCGTCTAGATCTTTTTTATCTAATAAATTCTTTTCTACCAGGATCTTGAGAAATATCAGCGGATCTCTGCATATAAGTAGATATACTTCTCTCTTCAGCTTAAGAAAATTATCTATGGGATTATCTCTGAAGATTCTTATAAAGAGATAATTACCATTATTAAATAAGCCCACAGGTGAACATTTAAATAAATTATTCTCTCCACCTATGTCTACACAAAGTATTGTTTCAATAACTCTGCAGAGACCCCATAGATCCTTGCTTAGTAAAATACTCAATAAATCACCATCTACTGAATCACATGTGACAAGAAGTTATTTATGGGCCCGCGGGGATTCGAACCCCGGACCCCCCGGTTATGAGCCGGGTGCTCTACCTGGCTAAGCTACGGGCCCTTAGCCAATTTATTTATATTTAGGAGAGGGTTAAAAAATCTATTTATAGTTCTATGGGGCTTCTTTTTATTTACTCTTTAAGCAATAATGGATTTGAGAGGCGGCAAATGAGTGGTAATAGTGTATCAGTAAATGATGATGTTAATTTCTACATAGATAAGATCCATAGATTCAAGGAGGAGCTTACTAAACCATTTGTGGGTAGAGAGGAGGAGGCTAGGGTAATCATACTTGCTCTCATGACAGGTGAACACGCTGTTTTGATCGGTGAGCCCGGGACAGCTAAAAGCGCTCTTATAAGAAGAGCTGCTCAACTACTCAACGCTAGATTATTTATGTATCTCTTGACCAAGTTTACTGAGCCCTCAGAATTATTTGGCCCCCTTGATCTAACTGCTTTGAAGGAAGGCGTCTATACCAGGATTACTAAGGGTAAGATGCTTGAGGCCGACATAGTTTTCTTAGACGAGATATTTAAGGCTAACTCAGCTATTCTGAACTCTATATTGACTATTCTAAACGAAAGAATCTTCTATGATGGCTACACAGAGATCCGCGTCCCTCTATGGAGTTTGTTTGGAGCCTCTAACGAGGTTCCTGACGACCCGGAGCTAGAGGCTTTGTATGATAGAATGCTTCTGAGACATCATGTGAAGCCTTTGGCGGAGGATTATTGGAGGGATTTGATTGATTATGAGTGGAGATTTGAGAAAAAATTACTCTATGAAGAAAAGATCGAGCCTATAATGAGTATGAGTGATCTTAGGAATATCAGATATATTGTTATGGAGAAGATTAATTTCGAGAGTATCAAGAGTAAACTATTAAAAATATACTCTATACTAGAGGGAAAGGGTATTCATGTAACCGATAGAAGAAAGGGTAAGGCTCTGAAGATTGTTGCTGCCTCAGCATTGTTAGAGGGTAGGAGAGAGACTGTTGAGAGTGATTTACTGGTTCTTAAATATATTGCTCCTAGAGATATTGAGGATTTCGAGAAAGTTAATACTATACTTAATGAAGAATTAAGAACACCATATAGATATCTTAAAATGTTGGAGGAGATCAAGGTTAATGTGAGAGATATATCGAGTTATGTAGCCTCGTACCCAAGGCCTCCTCTCTCGAGATTTCTTGAGCAGAAGCTTATAGAGATCTACAGGGATCTGGAGCTTACAAGAGAAAGAGTTGTTTCTATAATTATTGAGAGTGGGGATAAAAACGTTGAGAGAGAAGGTAGAGACATAATTGCTATGATAGACGCTGTTTTAGAGAGTATTAAGAAGAGGCTGGGTTAATGCCTGGTGTATTAATTAATATTAGATACGAGGATCCCTTGACCCGTTACAAGGGTGAGAAGATACTTGATATAGTTAAGAAGTTTACTAAGATCCCTAAAGAATTCAATGTGAATTTTGCTATAGATGTCTTTTACACACTCTATCTCCCCCACCCCATACTCAGATCTCCTCAAGAGATTAGTAGAGGTAATGAGACTCATTACAGAATTATTAAGGAGCTATATGACGATCCTGAGATCAAGGAGATCAGGAGGAGCACTCTTGTTAATAGCAACAGATCTTTCTTGATAGCATCTAGTATCATAGAGGCTTTGGCTAAAGAGCTCACAAAGACATTTAGCGAGGAGAAGAGTGATAAAGAGGAGTCTTCCGAGAATGAAAAAGAGAGAAATGAGCAAGAGAAGATTTCTGAGGCTGTGAAGAATGCTGTGAAGAAAGCCGTTAAAGAGACTGAGTTGATCACCAGAATAGAGCAGATCTTAGTAGGGAACCAAGCTGGTGTGGGGTCAGTGCTGGATTTTGATGAGAGCGCCGCGGAGATTATTAGATTAGCTAGGAACGTTGATGTATCTAAGCTACTGGAGATCCTGGGGAATATCCCTGAGATAAGAAGCCTCACTAAGAGAAGAAAAATTAGAAGTAGCCGAGGCGAGATCGAGGGATATGAAGAAGGATCCGATATCGAAAGGATCGTTCCATCAGAACTTGCTTACCCAATCGAGTATCTCTACGCTAAGATTGTTGAGGGCAAACTACTTCTCTACGAGAAGAAACTAACTCTCTCAACAGGACCCATATATGTCTTGATGGATAAGAGCGGCTCAATGGATGGCGAAAAGATTAAGTGGGCTAAGGCAACTGCACTTGCTCTATTAATTAGAGCTAGAAGAGAGAAAAGAATTTATGCTATGAGGTTCTTTGATACAACTCCATATACAATGATCAGGGTCTCTAGAAGGGCTAAACTTTCAGAAATTGTTAGATTAATGGACTATATAGCTAGAATAAGAAGTGGTGGTGGAACAGATATAACGAGGTCTCTCCTAACAGCTATTCAAGACATTAAGAACATGGGTCCTAGAGCACCAAATGAAATAATTTTAGTAACAGATGGTGAGGATAAGATTGCTGAGAGCATAATTTCTAGGCAACTAAAGGCTGTTAACGCGAAACTAATATCTGTGATGATCATGGGAGAGAACCCTGATCTAAGGAAAATTAGTTTTAAGTACTTTAAGGTGAGTAAACTAAGTGATAGTGAGATTCTTAAAATAATTGATTACGACCAATAAATTATATCTTGATCACTATATCTATTTTATCAAGAATATTCTTATATCTATTTCTTATTGTTACCTCAGAGATCTTGAGCATCTCAGCAATAGTTTGCTGAGAGATTTTTTTATCAGCTATTACAGATGCTAGATATATCATTGCACCGACCAGTCCCTTAGGATTCTTTCCTGAGCACAATGTATTGTCTGCTAATGTAGCCGAGATTAGTATTCTTCGAGCAATATCTTTTACTTCCTTAGGCACATCTAATTTATCAATTAATGTATCAACACCTGATCCACCACATATCCTCGTTTCTCTTAATGCTAATAACTTGTCTTTGCGAGTATTTTCTCTTAATTCATTAAATACATTATCCCACTCAAGTCTCTTAGCTGTTTTAAAGATCTTTTTGAAATCTATGTTTACTATCTTAGCTAATTGCTCTTTATCTATGTTTATTCTTCTAATCACTGATACTTTATAGATCAATGCTCCTATAACAGGCTCTAGATTCCTCTTCTTGATATACCCTTTACTAACTAGTTTCTTAATTAAAAGACCAACATCCTCGACTACGACCTCGGGTAGATTTATTTTGCCAGCGATCTCGTTTAACTTGGCTAGTGCCTCAATCTCTTTTCTAGTTATGTTATCACCAGATCTCCTGAGTCTTCTCTGTAGAATACTTAATTTGTTGCGGCCCTCAACGAATGTTGTTATACCAAGATCATGGACTTTCCTAGTTATCTCAGGGCCTACTCTGGCTCTCTCCATATACTCTTCTTGGGAATACGCTCTCCACTCTGGACCTGTACTCGTTATCTGATCGGCTATAACCTCTCCTGTCTCTAGATCTATAAATTCTCCTCTCACAGGATCAAATATTATTCTATCACTATCAAAAACAGTACTTGCACTCACAGATCACACCCTGCCCCTTCTCCTAGTCTCAATTTCTATGTAAAGTTCCTCTCCTGGGGAAACATCTCTTAATTTTAATTTAACAACTGCGAAAGGTTGCGAGACAGGTCCTATCACATCTGCTACTACACCAATGAGTCTTTTCCTCTCGTCATAAACCCGTCTCCCGAAACGAGGTATATTCAAGGGATCTTTTATCTTGACCACGGCTGTCTCATCAAGTATATGATTAACTGAGCCTAGAGGAATAAGCCTCATAACTCACCAGCAAATTATCTTTGTTGAAGCTAATAATTAAGTATTTCCATACAAAGTGTCAGAGTTGGTCTACGAGTGATACGTGGTAGTATTATTCATCGAGTAAGAATTTTAAGCATCATTACTATATTTATATCTAGTAACATCATGTATTACCAAGAGAAATATTTAAAAACCTAGATAGGGTTTTGTTATGAGGATCTTTTTAGTAGGCTCCACAGGATTTATCGGTAGAAATATCGCCGAAAGGTTATCGAAAAGATACGAGATATTTTCTGTGGTGAGAAAATCTTCTGTTAACAAAAGAAGCGAAGTGATCAAGGATCTTGTCAGATTTGGTGTGTTTATAGAGAAGCTTAATAAATTAGGCGTAGATGATTTAGTGTATTTATTTAATAAATCTCCTCCGGATGCAGTGATCTATGCAGCAGGACTATTAAAGAGTTCATGGAGTTCTCTTAAAGAGGTTCACGTAGATCTTCCTGAGAGGATCTTGGATGCGCTGAGTTTAAGTGGTTTGAGAAACTCTTTATTTATATATATAAGCTCGACCGGGGCGAGTCCGCCGAGTAATGATTCCGTTGCTGAGGAAGAGAATCACTGCGCACACATTGATTCTTTGAGAAGCGGCTATGAGAGAAGTAAATGCCTCGGTGAAATAACGATTAGAGAAAAATCTCGTCGCTATGGTATTAACTACGTTATTTTGAGACCATCTATAGTGGTTGGTGAGTATAATACTCATAGTGAATGGATCACTTTACTTAATTTGTCTAAGAGAAGGATTAAAATAGATATTAATTTTATTTTTAATATTATTGATGTAGAGGATCTGGTGAACATTATTGAGAAAATAATTCAGAGAGAAGATCTTTATAATAACTACTATCATGTAGCATCGCCTAAGCCTATTTCTATTAGAGAGGCTACAGATACATTATTTGATTTACTTGGGAGGAGACCTTTGGTGAGGGTCGGGGACAACTTCTTAAGTCTTTTGAGGTTGCTGAGGTATTTTATAACAAGTGATGTTGATAGATATTTAATAGAGATACTGATTAGGAGAAGATATATTGTTTCCGTGGATAAATTGATTAGTAAATTAGATCATGTTTTCAGAGATCCTGAGGAAACCTTCATAAGATACTTTAAGTGGATAATTTCTTATTCCACTAAATAACCGCTGTAGATATGCCGATCCTTTTTATTATGTGCTACTCGATACTTTCTCTAAGGATCTTTCTTAAGTAGAGTTCTCTTGGAGCATCTCGGTAGTACTCTGCTTTCTCAGCCAAGGTCTTAAGCTCTTCATATGTGGCGTAGTCGATTGGTGATCCTTTATAGCCTGATCTCTCCCACTCGCTCAGTAATCTACTCATTATGGTTGATACTTTCTCGTCTGAGTAGAAAGCAGCTTTTATCAATGGATCTTTGTTTTCTTCGATGTACGTGATTATTTTTCTCTTAAGCTCCTCGGAACTCATATTACCCTTGTTACAATAGTTGATGGTGTATAATATATATCTATGGTTTCTATAGAATATTTATATTCTTCGCAACATAATTTATCATGAGAAGATCATGGTTTTCTCGGTAGATATCTATAGGAATCGCATTAACAATGCTGTTAGACTTCTAAAGATTTTTGGTGGGGACTACATCCTTGTCACTCCTTCTCCTAATTTAATATATTTTACTGGTATACGGGAGGAGACTTATGAGAGAATAATGTTTCTTGTAGCTAATGCTGATGGAGAGGTTGCTTTAGTGGCTCCTCAACTAGTTTCTCTACCAAGACACGTGAGGGATCTGGCTGAGATCTATTTATGGAGTGATTCCTCAGGTCCTTCACAGATTATTGAGAGAATTGCTAAAGATCTCAGGATTTTTGGTAGGATAGGATTTTTTGAGGATAGTATGAGACTTTCTCAACTAGATTATTTCAGAGAAAAGCTTTCTCCTGAGAAGATATATCTTTTATCTAAAATATCTAGAGAGCTTAGATATAAAAAATCTCATGAAGAGATCATGAGTATATATAATAGCGTCAAGATCACGGAGAAAATTCTTCAAGAAATATATAACATAATTGCTCCAGGTCTCACAGAGAGATTCTTAGCGACACAAATAATAAATCTAATATCTAGCGAGGGCGCGGATCCTGCATTCAGGCCTATAGTAGCCTTCGGCGAAAATTCCTCAGAGCCTCATCACATTCCTGGAGACAGAGTACTGAGAGTAGGAGACTTAGTCTTAGTCGATGTGGGTGTTATGAATTCTGAGGGCTATGTATCTGATTTAACAAGAATATTTCATGTAGGCGCGCCATCTAAAGAGCTGAGAGATGTTTATAATGTATACATCGACTGCTACAATGAGGTTCTGAGAAGTATTAGAGTAGGTGCAAAAGCCTCTGAGCTAGATCTTGTTTCCAGGGTATGTATAAGTGATCATGGCTACGGAGCCTATATCAAGCATAGAACAGGTCATGGAATTGGTCTAGAGGTTCATGAACCACCGTATATATCAATTGACTCAAGTGATGTATTAGAGAAAGGCGTGGTATTCACGGTGGAGCCAGGGATCTATATACCAAATAAATTTGGTGTTAGAGTTGAGAGTAATATAGCGGTCTCCGATGAAGGTGAGGTATTAGAGTTAGATAAGTTAAGTAGAGAAATAATAATATTTTAAAAAACGCCTTCTCTAAGTGCTTTAATAAAAAAGTAATTGTGTCTTAACTCATACTCAATACTTGTCTCAGGCCCATGTCCCGGGTAGACCATTGTTTCTTTAGGTAACTCAGCTAATCTTCTTAGACTTCTGATCATTTCGCTAGGATCAGATTCAGGGAAATCAATTCTACCAATACTCTCCTTAAATAATGTGTCTCCTGTAAAGACCACTACTCTACCACTATATTTCTTGTCAAGTGGCTCAAGAATTATTGATACACTACCTTTTGTGTGCCCAGGAGTCTCAATTATTCTGAGGATCACGTTATTTAATTTAACTAAGTCTCCCTCTGCTATAAAGAGATCTGGTTGAGGAGGTTCTGGAGTCTCTATACCTAAGAAATACTTTGCCATATAAGGAGCTCTTTTCATGATACTCAGATCCTTCTTATTGATAAGGAATCTTGCATCAGTTAATTTCTTTAATTCCCTAACGCCAGATACGTGATCGAAGTGTCCATGCGTCGCTATGATACTATCTATAGCTACAGACCTTGATCTCAGGTCATTAATAATAAAATTAATCTCCTCATACCATCCTGGGTCAATAACTACTGCTAATGACCTATCTATTACCACGTAGCAATTAGTTTCTAAAGGACCTACTACGTATTTTAATATCTCTACTAAATAAGACACCGATAAAATAGTTTGGTTAGTATTCTATTGAGTACCACGTGCTGACTTACCCACTCAGGTGTTTTGAAATAAATTCATCAAGTATACTCTCCAGAGATCTTCCATCAACAACATTTAATTCAAATGATACTTGGACAGTGGGTAGATCAAGGTTCAGTAGATGTGTTATTGTGGCTGGTGTAGCCATCACTACTGTGTCTGGTGAGCATCTATATATCGTCTCTCTTAGTTCTCTTAACTGATTCTCGGTATATCCCGTGGATGGGAGCACTTCAGCCATGTGTGGGTACTCCTCATATAATCTCTTTATTTCCCCAACAGCACATTTCCTAGGATCAATTATTTCTGAGGCACCATATTTCTTCGCCGCAACATATCCTGCCCCGTATCTTGCTCCACCGTGTGTAACTGTTGGCGAGTCCTCAATTACTAATACTCTTCTCCCTTTAATCAGATCTGGTTTATCTACGTAGACCTCACTGACCGCCTTAAGTATCTCAGCTCTCGGATTTAATCTTCTTATTTTCTCCTCCACTTCTCTTAATTGCTCTTTTGACACCTGATCAATTTTATTAATAACTACCACATCGGCTAATCTCACATTTATCTCACCTGGATAACTCTCATCAATATTCTGCGGCCTCATGGCGTCTGCTACTGTGAACATTAGATCTGGTTTATAGAAAGGCCAATCATTATTCCCGCCATCCCAGAGAACGAGGTCTCCTAACTCCTCTGCTTTAACAAGTATTTTCCCGTAGTCGACTCCAGCCAAGACTTCTACACCTGATCTCACGTAGTGCTCGTATTCCTCTCTCTCCTCAACCGTGAGATTCTCTCTGTCAAGATCCTGCGGCTCCCTAAAGTATTGAACAATCATTTTACCAGGATCCTTGTAAACCATTGGGTGTCTAACCACAATGACTCTGTAGCCATGTTTCTTGAAGTAAGAAGCAATTTTCCTAGACAAACTACTTTTACCAGAACCTGTTCTAACGGCGGTAACAGCAATAACTGGTTTAATAGATCTCAGCATAGTCTCGTCAGGACCCAGGATCCTGAAAGAGGCACCTAGAGAAACTACTCTACTAAGCACATTCCCAAGATCTTTGTAGGAAAGATCACTGTAGCTGAGAACCACTTCATCAACTTTATACTCCCTAATTATCTTCTCAAGATCCCTCTCGAGATAAATCGGTATTCCCTCGGGATATAACCCCCCAGATAACTCAGGAGGATATCTCCTAGATACTAAACCAGGTATCTGAGAAACATGTATAAAAGCCACAACCTCATACTCAGAATTATTCCTAAAGTACACATTGAAATTATGAAAATCTCTCCCACCAGCACCTAAAATAACAACTCTCTTTCTCAGAGAACACACCCACAAAAATATTCGGTTTATTGCACTAAAAATTTTTCAACGATTCAAGGAAGTCAAAGAGTAGATCAGTTAATAAATCAAAATAATTTTTATATAACGGAGAGAAGAGATTCTCTACAGGATAAAATTTATAGATAAATCACGTATTAATAAATACATGGGCGGGGGTGCCCGAGCGGGCCAAAGGGGGCGGGCTCAAGTTCCAGCCTCGGAGCGAGAGACCCGTTGGCGTAGGCCTGCGTGGGTTCAAATCCCACCCCCCGCACTATGCTTATTCTTCAAGAAAGTAAAGGAGCATTATAACACATCGTCTCATTAATTAATGATAGAACAAGACATTGATGAAAAAGAATTTTATGAGAATCTATTTATATTATTCTTTACTTCTTTACTTTGGACACAGATCTTTATCTTTTTTTATTCGGATGTCTAATATTTAAAAATTTTCATCTGTGATATTTTACGACTATTACAGAAGCTTCTAAAACAATGATATCTACAGCACCTGCAACAACTATAACATATGTGCTTACTTCTCCTGTTCAACAGACATCAGCTTTACAGACTACTGAGACTACGCCATTTCTCATTTCTATAATTATCATAGCTATTATTATAATACTAGTAGTTATTTACGTATTAAAAAGAAGATCTTCGTAGAATCTGATTGCATAATTAGGATTAAGATAGTCGATGAGATCTTGAACATAACAATAATTATTAGAAGAATTTCAATGGCATTTTTAACTTACGTGGTATTAAACATTATTGTATTTATATTACCTAGACTCATGCCAGGAAACTATGTAGATTATATTGCCTCATCACGATTCCTTCCTAAAGAAGCTGTTGAAGAATTATATAAAAAATTTAGTCTTAATGAACCTTTATATATTCAGTTTATTAAGTATTTAAGTAATGTGATGTTTTCTATTAAACCTGATTTCGGATATTCATATTCATTTTATCCTCTGAAAGCTCTAGATGTAATATTAATTTTTATGCCATGGACAATATTACTTTTAACAGTAGCTACGATCACGACCTTTATATTCGGATCAATTTTGGGATTTATCGCGGCTTTATGGAGAGATAAAATAGTAGATAGAATTGTTTCGGTTTTTCAATATTCACTATGGCTAATCCTTATTTTATTCTTGCAATGCTACTTTTAATGATCTTCTCGTATTACACAAAGATCTTTCCTCCGGGAGGAGCGTATTCAACAACAGTACAGCCTGGGACCATAGCTTTTATAGTAAGCGTTATATATCACATGATTCTTCCTGTGATTGCGTTAACAATAGGTACATCCGGACAATATGTTATATTAACGAGATCTATTATTATTAACAATATGACTGAGGATTATTTTAGAGTTGCTGAGGCTTTAGAATTAAAAAGACATAAGTTATTATTTGAATACGCATTGAAACCAGGTATTCTTCCTCTTATAACACTTTTTGGAATTAGATTCGGGACAATGCTTAGCGGAGCTTTATTAACAGAGATCGTCTTTAGTTATCCCGGTCTCGGATATGTTCTATACCAAGCAATATTATCGAAAGATTTTCCCTTGATTCAAGCTCTATTCTATATGATGAGTCTTATGGTAATTATAGTTAGCTTATTGCTAGATATAATCTACACAATACTAGATCCAAGACTTAGGAGGCAGTAAACCATGAATATAAGAAAAGCTGTCTTAATTATAGTACTCTTAGTAGCTTTAGCATTTATTAGTCCTGTACTAGCGCCTTACGATCCTTTTCAGAGTATAGCACCACCTTACCAAAGCCCCTCTCTTCAACATTTACTCGGGACAGATGGTCTTGGCAGAGATATTTTCTCGCAATTACTATTTGGTTTACGTATCACACTAATAGTCTCTATGGCATCATCTCTCGTATCATTAGTGATAGGTTTATTAATAGGACTTGCTTCTTCTCTGAGATCTATTCCTTCTCAAATTGTTTCAGCATTAATAGATTCCTTCATAGTAATACCTCCTCTTCTCATAATGATATTTATTGCTTCTATAATGGGTCCATTGCTATACTCAGAGATAATAGCAATATCTTTATCCTACTGGCCTCAGGTAGCGAAAACTTTTAGAGCTGAGACATTATCCATTCTTCAAAGAGCATATATTGAAGCCTCAGTAGCGGTAGGTGGAAATACTTTGTGGATATTAAGGAAGCACGTGATGAGGAATTTGGGCCACGTGATCTTGGCTAACTACACATATCTATTAGGTGTCTCCATAGTTAGTGAAGCTGTAATGAGTTTCTTAGGTCTCGCGGATCAAAGATACTTTAGTTGTGGAATGATCTTTCGCTACGCATTTATTCAAGGAGCTATTTACTATGGTATGTGGCAATGGATCTTAGCTCCGGCCTTAGTAATAACTATCATATCATATATACTCTTCGAGATCTCTAAAGATATACTTACTAAGTAAGGATCAAAATAACGCGTCTAAGATATTCACTGCGTTTTTCATCAAGATCTATAGTACGAATCAAGAGTCGTAATCCTGTTTTTCACTTATGATCATTATCTTTATCTATCTTCCTCTTGCGAAATATGTACTCGGACTCGCCGCTAATAATAGCGTCTCTAATTTCTCCGACTAACTCGTAGCCTAGTGATTTATAGAATCTAATAGCGCTATAGTTAAATGATGAGACCAAGAGAAAAATATTTTTCCTGTATCTAAAGATCGTGTCCTCAGCATATTTCATTAAAGCTCTCCCTATTCCAACCCTCCTATATTTTTGTGAAACAGCTATAGCTCTAATATAGCCACCTAGTGGGAATCCGTCGAAGACTCTAAATATAATAAATCCGGCTAGTTCACCGTCGTACTCAGCAACACCTATCCAACCTTCTTCTAATGCTGATAAAACAATATCATAGCACATATCTGCAGTATATCCTAATGTTATATAAGGTTCTGTTGAAAGCATGATCCTGCATATAGCCTCAATATCATTAATAGAGCCTTTCCTAATAATAATAATAGACAATTCTCCCCCAATTACCTACTTAACTTTCTCTTAATTATAGCTATGATTAGACATATTATTTGAAGTATAGCTATGGCCCTGAGCTAATCGACAAATATAAATAAATAACAAAGATTTCTTAATCTCTAATATCTTCACGATATTTAGTTATTTATTAATTTTAAATCAATAAGAAATATGGAGTGGTGTGAATATGAATAGTTTTAGAGAAGCTATATCAAAAACCTTGGCTGTGATTATTGCTGTTGTAATTGTTTTAGCAGTAGTTGGGGTAGCTATTTACCTAATGTATACTCCCCCCACACCAGCGACACCTACACCGAAACCCACGCCCACTACAAGTCCTTCTCCCACTCTAACTACGATTACAACACCCACGCCCACGCTAAGCCCAACTCTAACAACACCCACTCCTACACCGACGCCAACGCCTACACCGACACCTACCCCCACAGTAACACCTGTCTCGTACAAGCTTCATACACAAGTTCTCTACATCATATCTAATGATGAGTTAACTAGGATCCAGCTCTATAAATCTGGTGTTGTGGATATAGCTGTTGTTACACCTGCTAGATGGAAAGATCTTAATGGTACTAAGGTTGGAGATTTCTACTTGATCCTAATGCCTGATCCTAATAAGCCGAGACTAACGATTCAGCACATTATATTCAATACTATGAGAGCACCATTTAATATAACTGAGGTTAGACAAGCTCTCGCATACGCTGTCCCATACAGAACTATTCTAGACCAGGTATTCGGAGGATTATACACCGAGCTATACACAATTGTTCCCAAGGGAATGTTTGGATACACGGAATATGGTATAGAGAAATACACATTTAATATGACTAAAGCCATGGAGATAATTGATAAACTAAAGAAAGAGAAAGGATTCGACCCAAGTAAGTACACGATAACAATAATATACAATCTAGGAAGCACAGCACGAGCACAGATAGCGGCTCTACTACAGAACCAGTGGAGTCAGCTAGGATTCAAAGTTCTTGTAGAGACATATAACTGGCCTCAGTATCTCAATAAAGTAGATCACTTCGACTTCGACGTAGCTCTACTGGGTTGGATACCTGATTACCTAGACCCAGACAATTACCTATCACCATTTGTTTGGGGAGGAGCAGAATTCAAAGAGATCAAGTACTACAAGAATGTTGCTCCAGAAGACGTCTCTAAGTATTTGGCTAAAGTCGAGGGAGTAATTGATACACCTAAGTTCATAGTTGCTGTGGGTCCGAAGGGTGAGGGAGCAAAGTATACTGGTCCAACGAATAAGCCGATTCTAGTAGTTAGTTATGTTCTAGATGAGGAGGCTACTAAGAAGAATTGGGAGAATCCATATGCAATGGTTAATATCGGGGCTCCGGGATGGAGAGATGTTCCTGTTAGTGCACTGGTTAAATTATCTAAAGTTGTTCTAGACCCAGAGGTTCGTGAGGCGGTAATTAATGCAGCAGTTATTGTTTTCAATAGAGAGGCTCCAATGATCATGCTGGGTCAAGCGATTACTGAATTAAACTATGGTAGCTGGGTAAAGAATATGTACTATCCATTAACAACTTTCGCTAGATACGACTTAGTCTATGAGGATCCGAGAGCACCAGTTGTTGACACAGGTATTCTAGGTATTAAGAATGATCCTGAGACAATGGTTTTAGCATACATAGGTTGGCCAGACACGTTCGACACCGCAAAATCCTACGAAAGCTTTGGATGGGAGATCTTCCAGCAGATATATAGTAAATTAATTGATTACGAGTACGAGAATATTGAGCCAGAGCCTCAGATAGCTACTGCGTGGGCATTTAATAAGAATGGTGATGAGCTATACTTCGTTATTAGAGATGGTGTACTAGCCTACGATCCATGGAACAAGAAGACTTATCCAATAACAGCTGTTGATGTACTCTTCAGCATATGGAGAGTAGCTAGATTAAATCTAGATCCTACATGGCTCATAAGAGACTTCATAGATGTTAATGCATCAACGGTTCTAACAGTAGATGAATTCAAGAACATATTGTCACAAGGTTTAGTCACAGTCTACCACAGTAAACAATATGAAATTAAATCACTAGATGAGCTACTTAAGGTATTCAATACATCAAATGTGCCTATAAATGGAGTTGTTAAATTAAAGCTGTACTCACCATATGCAGCTATTCTCCACATATTCACTACCGCACCCGCCAGCATAATATCTATGCAGTACGCATTAGGAGACAAGTATCAGCAGGCTCTCGCAGACTCTAATAATGGTAGAAACCCAGCTGCCTGGGCTAAGTATGTTGTTCCTGGAGAAAATGACCCAACATATCTACTATTGAAGGACAAGCCTATAAGCACAGGACCATACTACGTGGCTAGCTATAAGGAGGACAGCTATATACTGCTGAAGATCAACCCATACTACTGGAACAGCGACATATGGGTTAAGCTATACGGATATAAACCCAAACCATAATCAATGAATAATACGTGTTAGAAACAAATAATAAATAAATATTTTTTTAACTTATATGCTCTTTTAATCTTCGCATAACACTAATTAGTTGGGTTAAAGAGGCATGGGCTTCGGGTCATTTATTGCTAGAAGAATAATAACCTTCATACCGACTATAATAGGTGTATTATTCCTAACATATATAATTGCATATGCTGTTCCAACAGATCCTGTTAGAGCGTGGGTCTCAGAGAAATTAACAGACCCGAAGTTAATAGAGAGGATCAGGGAGGAGTACAAGTTTAATGCGCCGTGGTATGAGCAATTCGCATTTTTTGTGACAAGCATATTCACAGGATCTCTCAGAGACCCTGTTAGACACACGAATGTTTTTGATGAGATAAAGACTAGGTTCCCGGTGACAGTTGAGTTAGCTTTAGTATCCTTCATTTTTCTAGTAGCGATAAGTATTCCTCTAGGGATCTTGGCTGCATTATACAAAGATTCTTGGATAGATTTTCTCGTCAGGATCCTCGCGTTCTTCGGTAGCTCAATGCCTTCATTTGTTCTCTACTACTTCATGATCCTAA
This sequence comes from Sulfolobales archaeon, assembly GCA_049976205.1. Taxonomy (GTDB): domain Archaea; phylum Thermoproteota; class Thermoprotei_A; order Sulfolobales; family AG1; genus WYEN01. Next base: position 79,647 of record JBMFIR010000003.1, read on the forward strand.
TATTCTTCTCGTGGCTAAGAGCAACATATTTAGCAGGGATCCCGATGATAAGTCTTCAATGCATGGATAAGTTAAATAATATAGCAACCACCTACCCAGTCATAGGTGGAGTAATCGCTAGCATAGGCTATGTCCCTCTCTTCGGAGGAGCCATGTGTGGTGAGTGGGACGTGGTCTCCGAGACCCTGAAGAGATTATATGTCCCAGCACTCTCTTTAGCACTACTAAATGGTGGTTTTATCGCTCGTATAGTTAGAAATAGTTTTCTCGACGCACTTGGCTCCGAGTACATACTATTCGCTAAAGCCCGTGGACTGAGGAGATTCAATGTGTGGAGACACGCACTTAAAAACACAATGGTTCCAGTAACAACTATACTCGGACTATCATTCGGGGGGCTGCTGTCAGGAGCTGTTATTGCAGAGACCGTATTCAATATACCTGGAATAGGTAGATACATGTATGAATCTATTATGAGACTTAATTTCCCAGCTCTAATTGCCTCAGTTCTACTCGTCGCATTAATCTATGTAATCATTAACTTGATAGTCGATATATTATACGCCTACATAGATCCTAGAATAAGATACTAGGTGAATACAAATGAGAGATGCTGTATATAATTTACTTAGTAAGTCTATTGATCTCTATGTGGCGCTTAGAGATAAAATAGATCCTCAGTGGTCAATGAGAAATGCTTCAAGAATAGAGGAATGGAGATTAATGGCTTACGCCTTCAGCAGATCCTACATTGGTTTATTAGGTGGATTAATAGTTTTCGTGACTATAGTGACAGCTGTTATCGGACCAATAATTGCTCCTCAGCCATACTGGGTTTATCCTGTTATTGAGAATGAGAGCCTGAGATATCTCCCTCCATGTATACCCCCTATATGCTCTGGGGGCCCACTGCTGGGCACTGACGAGTGGGGCAGAGATCTTTTGTCAATGATTCTTTATGGAGTAAGGATCTCGTTTGTGATCTCTGTAGTCATAGTTTTACTAGGCGTCCCCATAGGGATACTACTCGGGTTAGTGGCTGGGTACAGAGGAGGATTAGTAGATGAGTCAATAATGAGATTAACAGACATGTTCCTCGCATTCCCAGGACTAATACTAGCTATAGCATTCGCCTCAGTAATGCCTCAGAGAATAAGAGATATCCTAGAAGCCTCGCCACCACTACGAGACTTCTTATCAGCAATATTTGGTCTGAGACCACAGGAGTATGGTCAATTAGCTGCCTTGATCTCTGTTTGGGTAGCTATGGTTATTGTCTGGTGGCCGGGCTACGCCAGAATTGTTAGAGGAACAGTCTTGAGTGTTAGAGAACAACCATTTGTTGAGGCAGCTAAGCTACTTGGTTTATCAACATCAAAAATACTCTATAGACATATTCTACCAAACATAATTTCCCCAATCATAGTTATGATGACCTTTGATCTCGCTACCGCTACACTGGCAGCTGCAGCATTATCATTTCTGGGTCTAGGTCCGCAGGAGCCTGTTCCAGAACTAGGCTACTTGATCTCTAAGGCCGGTCAATTCTTCCCTGAGAAAAGTCTTCATGTTGTTGCTATTGTCGGAAGTATTCTACTGATTATTGCATTAGGATGGAATTTGCTTGGCGACGCTCTGAGAGATGTTTTAGATCCTAAGACAAGAAGATCTCTTGAGTTCAGGAGGAGAGGATGAGTTGAGTAAGGAATTCACTGATAAACATGTGTTGATGGTCAGAGATCTTAACGTCAGATTCTACACATATGCCGGAGTAGTACACGCTGTGTCTGATGTTTCATTTGATGTGTACAGGAACGAGATAGTTGCTTTAGTAGGAGAAACAGGTAGTGGAAAAACTATGAGTACTAGAGCCATAACAAGATTAATTGAGGCCCCGGGTAGAATAGAGAGTGGATTAGTTCTTTTCAGGAGAAGAAATGGTTCTGTAGTTAATTTAATGAAGTTAAGTGATGAAGAGATCAGAAGGATCAGAGGAGACGAGATAGCATATATCTTTCAAGACCCCTCATCGGCCCTAGATCCATTGTATACCATAGGTCATCACATAGTTGAGACAATACTTGATCACAAAAGAGTTATCAAGAGAATAGCTAGAGAAACAGCTATTAAAGTACTTAAGGAGACTGCTATACCTAATCCGGAGATCAGGGTTAAGAGCTATCCACATGAGCTCTCAGGAGGTATGAGACAAAGATCTGTTATTTCTATGAGTCTAGTTAACTCACCTATTCTACTAATAGCTGATGAGCCAACAACTAATCTAGACGTAACCATTCAGGCACAGATACTTGATTTATTAAAAGATCTTGTTAAGAAGAGCAATATGAGTGTTATATTAGTGACCCACAACTTAGGTGTTGTGGCGGAGACAGCTGACAGAGTATATGTTATGTATGCTGGGAATATCGTTGAGTCAGCTGAGATCCAAGAATTATTCGAGAAACCACTACACCCCTACACGCAGATGCTACTTAGATCAGTTCCTAATCCTCTTAAGAAGATCGAGAAATTAGAGTCTATACCAGGCACAGTACCAACACTAATTAATCCACCGCCTGGCTGCAGATTCCACCCACGATGCCCATTCGCAATGGAGATCTGTAGAAGAGAGAAACCACCACTAATAGAGGTTGAGAAGAATCACTATGTAGCATGCTGGCTATATATGAATAAATGAGGTATAAGATTTATATACCTGAATAATTTTTACAGGAATTTGGAGGAGATACAAATGGTAGCCAAGAAGAAGGAAGAGAAGAAAGAGGAGAAGAAAGAAGAAAAGAAAGAGAAGAAATAAATCAATCATTAGACTAATTCAAATTATATAATTCAATTTTTCTTTTTTCTTTTCTCTCTTTTCTCCGCATAATATCTATGAGAACCCGACTCTACCCCTTAATCATAATTATCATAATCATATTTTCTGAGACAAGTATTCGGTATATTGATCTAGTAACACTTTGCCTATACTTAGTAATACTAAACACTTAGGGGATGATCCTCTATATTACTACCTTGGCGTTCTTAAGCTCGAGAATAGATTTTATTGCCGCGGATTTTGTCTATGATCTTCTCTTGTTATTTTTCTTAATCTCTTCATTATTCTGATCTCGCTTCTCTTGAGGTAGAGTGTTAATATGGCTAGGAGCAGTGATTGAAATCCTGCTAATGTAAGCATTATGGCTACTAACCCCTTGACGAAGTATGTTACTCCCACGAAGAAGTAGTGGTAGGCTACGTATAGACCTAGTGCTAGTCCTGGCACAAGCATTAGTGATCCTGCTAGGAAAATCATTAACGTGGGATTATATCTCCAGGCTAATCTTATCATGTCACAACCTATTCTTAATCCCTTCAAAACACTCAATTTCTTAGCCTTGGGATTAAGTCTTCTTCTGTATCTAATAGGGATCTCATCTATCTCACCACCTGTAGATGCTACATGTGCAACGATCTCGGATTCTATGGAGAAGCCTTTTGTCTCGAATAATAATTCTCTTAAAATATCTAATCTAACAATATATAAGCCACTCAAGACATCTGATAATCTTGTCCCAAACATAATATTGAATATTGCTGTAAGCACTCTATTACCAAATCTATACACTAGACCCATAGATCCCTTATCAAGATATTTTCTCGCACCAATAACAAGATCTTTTCCCTCCACCGCTCTCTTAATAAGCTCTCTTATATATGAAGCAGGATAAGTATAGTCTCCATCTATAAAGACTAAGTAATCAAGATCAAGTCCTCTCCTACTGATCTCCTCCACAGCTGATTTAATAGCGTCAGCCTTACCATCACCTCTCTGATAAATAAGTGATACACCGAGAGACTTAACAATCTCATCAGTTCCATCATCACTATGACCATCAACAACTAATATATCGTCTTTAGAAAAGCCGCTGGTCAAGATCTCTTCTATAACAGCCCTGATAGAATCTGCTTCTCTCTTAACTGGTATAATGATTAAGACACTGCCTCCCTTGTTTTCCTTGCTGAAGTCATAACCATTATCTCTCCTATCTTCATTATAGCTACTACAGCACAATGAGTAATACCATTAAGATTTTCAATTCAAAGTATATAATAATCAGCTAACTAAAGATCATGAGATTATTTAAAAAATTATGAGGTTTATATAAAAATAAAAAGATCTTTTATCTCTATTTCATAACCAGCCTCTTACCTTCATGGCCTTGTATATTCTCTCGACAGCTAATACAAAAGCTACTTGTCTCATTGTAACTCCTTTCTTCTCTGACTTCATAGTCTCGTACCTACTTATTAGTCTCTTGATATTGCTCTCAATAATTGATTGTAGTCTTCTCCTAGTCTCTTCCTCATCCCACCAGTACCACTGTAGGTTCTCGACCCACTCTAGATAAGACATAATCACACCACCGGCATTTGCGGCGATATCGGGCACTATAACAACGCCTTTTTCACTTAATATCTTCTCCGCACCAGCTGTGGTCGGTCCATTGGCTCCCTCCACGATTAACTTAGCTTTTACCTTGTTGACATTATCTTCTCTGATAACATTCTCTACTGCCGCTGGTATCAGAATATCACAATCAAAATACAGAACCGCGGATGGATCCTCTGTCTTCTGCCCCTTGGGGTAATATATTATTCCTACCCCACCGTGCTCATCAACTACTTTTCTCGCTAGATCAAGATCTACTCCCTCAGGATCATAAACTGAACCTGTTATATCAGCTACGCCAATGACCTTTGCGCCAAAATACTTAGAGTAGTAAGCAGCCCACCTACCCACGTTCCCATAGCCCTGCACACATACTCTTAATCCCTCGAATCCTCCTAAGTACTTCTCTGCAGCAATCTTAGCAGCGATAGCCACACCGAAGCCCGTTGCGTATATCCTGGCTGGATTACCCCATAGCTCAGGTGGTTTAGCTGTGAATACCGCAGGGACATTATATCCCTTGATCCTGCTGTACTCATCAACCATCCAAGCCATTATCTGTGGGTTTGTGCCCACGTCTGGTGCCGGTATATCTATTACGTCTCCGATTAGTGGAGCAATTGCTCTAGCATATCCTCTTGAGAGTCTCTCTAATTCTCCGGGTGAGAGTTTCAATGGATCAACTTTAACAGCTCCTTTACCACCTCCATAGGGTAGTCCATTCAAAGCATTCTTAAGAGTCATTCCCAGGGCCAATGCGATATCAGTCTCTAAATCAACCTCTGGTGAGAATCTTATACCACCCTTATATGGTCCTAGAGCACTATTGTGCTGAACTCTATAGCCTTCGAAGACAACTAATTTACCATTATCCATTTTAACAGGTATACTAACCATAAGAACTCTCTCAGGTCTACTAAGTATGTGATAGACCTCCTCAGGGAAACCACCTAACTCAACAGATTCTTTTAGCACCTGAAGCATCCACTCGAGATAACTTACTCTACCACTAACCATTACAGAAAGAACCTCCCGTTTAAAATATCATAAAAATCCTATATATTTTATGCAGAGATCATTGAATACTAAACCAATAGCTACAATTCTTATACCTAATGCATCAAGTATCAACATATCTTAATTACTTAAATACTGAGGTTACATCAAAAGATCCTGGGTAAAGAGTCTATGTGCATAAATCTCTTATATCTGTCTCAATAACTCTTTCAAGGATTTAGATGAGTGAAAGTAGCAGAGCTAGTAGAGTAGTGCTAGGAGGATTATTTCTCTATCTGAATAACTTAGTGAATATTTCTCTGGGAGCATTATTCTGGATAATTCTAGGATCCGTAGCCTCCGTCAAGGACTTCGGTGATGCATTAGCTATTTTCTCAGCGGCATCTATTGTGCTAGGTCTCCTAGACCTGGGTCTCTCCGCATCTATGGTTAGGTTTTTGGGCGAGTACTCTGAGAAAGATCCTTTTATGAAGAGATCTGTGCTCTCAACAGCGATGATTATGGGATTACTTCTCTTGCCTATGGGCTCATTAGCTATATACTTGATCTCTGTTGCCTTTAATATTAATATTTTTAATTTATCTAGAGAACAGATCTACGCGACCATATATATTATTCTGCTAGGTTTCTCAGGCTATTTCTCGTCTTACTTCCTCGGAATAATAGATCTAATACCTTTATTCATAGCTAATTTCATTGGTAATATACTCAAGATCATTGTAGCACTAATTTTGTCTCTAGCGGGCTTCGGCTGGGTAGGTATATTGATTGGGTACTCAATGATTGGTTTATCAATACTCGTGGTAGGTGTATCAAGAATAGTTAGGGAGAATATTACTTTAGGCATAAACCCTGATCTAGCCAAGAAAATGCTTAGAGCCGGCATCTCGCTCTGGGCCCCTGGACTAATATCTTTAGTAGCCTCACCCAGCATAGGTGTAGTAGCACTATACACAACCACTGGAGCATTTGAAGCAGGAGCATTCTACATAGCAAACACAGTAGCAGGTTTCTCAACCGCTTTAGCAGGGGCAGTGAGTGCTGTGGCTTTACCACATATATCCAGTCTCCAAGATCCCGTAGCCAGAAAAACTCATCTATATAGATTCGCTAGATTGGGACTGGCACTAACTATACCAGTAGCGACCTCAATAATTATTTTCTCCAGCAATATCCTGGGTCTCATAAAGAGAGAGTATATTGTAGCTACTGATATGCTAGTAATACTTGTTTTCTCAAACATAATAGGCTACGTAGCTGGGATACTATCGAATTATCTATATGCCTCAGAGAGATATAGAGAGGTTCTCGAGATAGGTTTATTAAGCAGTGTTATTAGGGTTGTGTTATACATCTATCTAATCCCGTTGCTGGGAGGATTAGGAATTGCGTATACGTATCTCATAGTTTCTATAGCTACTCTAATCATAACACTTAAATTAACTGAGGCAGATGTTGGACTAGGTGTGCTTAAAGAGACATATAAAACTTTTGCTCCATTGACACTACTTATATTAGTATTATTTAGAAGATTGCTACCTGACGTATTGTGGCTCGTGGAGTTTGCGGCAATTCTTTTAATAAGTTTATTGATAGAGACTAGATTAAGAAATATTAGAAGAGAAGATCTTTTTGTGATAGCTAGATCTGTCCTGCCCTCAACATTATTTAGATTACTTGAGCCTTACTCAAGAACTATACTAGGAATACTATTTGGTAGAGAATAAATAAGATCTCTTATTTGATTATGAATGCGTGTTAGTGTCTCCGGCTTTCTCTTATATACTGTTTTTTCATAACTTATATGGTTAATGAGTTCATGAAATACAGCATCTATAATGCTACTGGGATCACGATATCTATCTCTTCATTGGTGCTTTTCGTATTATCTTATATTTTCTTTGGTCTAGGCCCTTTGACAGCTCTTTGGATTGGTCTCTTAATCATTGGTGTATCAATGGCTTTGACACCAGCTGTGGAGGGTATTAGACTTAGTTCATATGCTGCTTCAATGATCCTTAATACATTCGAGAATATTGCCAGAGTAGTGGAGGGTCTGGGTGTGAGAAGTAGAGTCGTGTATAAAGCTGTTGATGGAAACGTCTATATTGTTATTGGAGAAGCTCTCGATGATATTGACCCCAGTAAATTTATTGTCTCAAGAAATGATTCTATCGCTCTAGTTCTTAAATCACCTATATCAAAAGAGCATCTAGAGAACATAGATAATGTGTGTGAAGCAATAGATCATGTTATTATCGAGAGACTTAATTTAGCGGAGAGTATAGAGTGTAGTGATAAAGGAAACAGTTTGTATCTCAGGATCAGAGGGATTAAGACGTATCCTATTAAGAGTCTTGAGAAGACTACTGGAAGCATATATGGGATAATAGCTGCCTCAATAGCTACACTTATTAAAAATCATGCATTAACTATAGACTACGAGAAATGTGATTCTTATGAATGCACCATAGGAATATTTGAGGTGATTAAATAACGGAGAGGAGTTTCTTATCGAATACTATATTAGCGATACTCGTTACATTAACAATCACATATCTCTGGGCACTAGGTGAGAGCAGATTCGACGCTTATGTATCTTTATTCACATTGGAGTACCTAATTATTAAAGTTATTATGAAGCCTAAGAGAATTATTAGAGATTACTTAGCTATTGTTCTTGTAGCAATCTTCCTATTCTTCACAATAAAGAGAATAATAGAGGTGCTCGGCCTCTGAAGAAGATCTTAGTATTGTTAGCAGTGACTTTACTCACAGCAGTAATTCTTGTTGCAGAGACTAATAGTATTATCCCGAGACACATAGATCCATCCACAGCTCCTGAGAAAAGTAATATTCCAGAGATCATTAATATCTTATTTTACTCAAGCACATTTTTAGCAAAGTTAGATATTCAAGGATCCATGAATATATCTAGTAGTATTATTAATGCTCCAGTACCTCAGTATGTAAAAGATATATTCAATAGATCTATTGAAACATATAATCAATTTCTGAAGGAGATTAATACATCAATGACTTACATGGATCTTGCTGAGGAGATGATTTCAATAAATAATTTCTCAGGAGCTGCGGAAGCTCTTGACAAGGCTAAGAATTACTTAGATAAGGCAGAGATCACGTATATCATGGCATACGACACTCTCAGACATTTAGGAGCTATAGCAAGATCCGTGAAGAGCATCGAAGATATTCTTAATAACATGAAGAACTCTTTGGATATCTTAAGAAATAGAATTAATGAGATCCAATTAAAACTAGGTGAAGCTTCATCAAGAAAATTAATTGATGTCTACATCGAAGCTCACATAAACACCTCACATGTTCTCTACGGCGATTATGTAGAGATATGGGGGTTTGTTAGAGATGAGTACAATAATTCTTTGAGAAACAAGATACTACTAATATCCTACGGAACATATAATGTGAGTATCGCAACTGATTCATTAGGTTTCTTCAGCGCAATTTTGCCTATCTACGCCTGCAACCAGACAATCATAAAGATATCTTATACGCCAACGGGTCGCGACATAAATATGTATAGATATGCTGAGTACCTGATAGAGATATTTAGTGAATGTATTAAACCAGAGCTACGGATCCTTGTGCCAGAGGTGATGTATGTGGGTTCTAACAACACTATATGCGTGGGATCTTTGATTCATAATCTTACAATCCATATATCTATGCCAGAGATCAATATTATGAAGAACTTGATTATATTAGGTGGAGAGACTTGCACAGATATCTATATACCTAGTAGCACTCCTGATGGAGTATATAGCATAATTATTTCGTCAGAGCCTCAGAGAGGAGTTCCTCCCGAGACCCTTGCTCGATACGTAAGAATTTCTAGAACTGATTACGTGGTGAATATATATTCTCCAAATATCATATTCACAGGCTTTCCTGTAGAGATATGTGTATCTACTGATATAGCCACTAACGTAACGATATATATTCCTGACATAGATCAGATTATTACACTAAATACATCGAATAGCTGTGTCTCTATTAAGACCCCTATCTTTTATATGGGTACGAGACTATTGATCGGAGCTCATATATCACCTATTGATGCGTATTATAGAAGTAAATTTATTGAGACATCTATACTAGTCATAAATACACCAATACTGTCACTAATGATCTTCTTAATAGCGGTGCTTATATACATACAGCGAGGCAGAGTTGAGTTTAGAGGAGAGCCAATTATCGATAAAGAAATTAAAGAAGAGATTATTGAAACAAAATCAGATTCTATGAGTCCAGTAGCGAGAGAATTTGTTGATGTGATTAAGAGTTTGAGTGGCGTCGATATTGAGAAACACATGACTCTTAGAGAATACGTTGAGAAAGCACTAAATAAAGTAATTATGGATCTTCACAACATTATTAGAAGAGCACTAGGAGTAGTTGAGAGAATAATTTATGGACCACCTATATCTATAGAGATCTTTTATCGAGAGTTACGAAGACTATTAGATATTCTAAGACATTGGGTGGTGAGAAAATGAGACTATTCCTATATATTCTCTTAGGCATCATCATATCATTTATAATAATATCTGTTGTAGCTTACACCATTCCTTCAACAGATGATCTCTCGCCTTATAATCCGTTGTGGAATGGTTTATCAAGACTCGTCTCTGATTTCGGAGGAAGAGTAATTACTCTCAAAGATATTAAATTAATTTACCCACCAAGATCCATTATATTAGTCATTGGCTTCGATAAGAATTTTAGTGAAGAAGATCTGAGTTATGTAAAGAGTTATGTTCTTGGGGGAGGAGTATTAGTGATAGCTGATGAGAGAGAGGAAGTAAATAGATTTTTGGAATCACTGGATATTAGCGCATCAGTAAGTGGAGAGATTGTTGCTGACTATGTATTTATGTATAGAAATCCTCTTCTACCAATAGCTTTTGCAAAAATCAGTGGCGATAACCTAAGTATCTACTTAAATTATGCATCATATATAAACATTTCTAGACCAGGGGAGGGGATATGTGTTGCTTACACATCCTTATACAGTTTTATTGATAAGGATCTGAGTGGTTCTAGAGAGACCTCTGAGCCCTACGGACCTTTCTGCGTAGTTTATCTCGTGAGGATCGGTGATGGATACGTGTATCTTATCTCTGATAGTAGCGTATTTATTAATTCAATGATTAATTTAGGAGATAATGAGAGATTTATTAAATATCTAGTAGATGGTAGAGACCTATATATACTGTATGAGCCTGTGTCAGTTTCTGCATATAGTATATTCAGAGGATATATAATTAGTTTCTACGCAATGATTCTTGGTACATGGCTTAGATACCCTGCTGCACTCATAGTAGCACTAACTCTATATACACTAGGTGTTAGATATAGAGATGCTTGGAGATTTAGGAGAGAAAAAATTATTTTCTCAGATCTACCAGATATTTTTAAGAGAGATTTTGAGAAATTAATTAAGGATCTTGAGAAGAGAGGTGAAGAGAAATAAGTGTGAGAGATATAATAATCGACGCAATGAATAAATTAAAGAACTACGTCGTGGGTTACGAGGATCTTATCAAGCTACTATTTATAGCAGGGTTAACGAGAGGACACATACTTATTGAGGGTCCCACAGGTACTGGTAAAACAACTATAGCTAAATTATTCGCTGTTTCTCTTGGGGGTTCTTTTAAGAGAGTGCAGATGACACCAGATCTTCTCCCCTCAGATATTATAGGATCATACTACTTTGATATTCGAAGAAGCGAGTGGGTGCTGAGGAAAGGACCTATATTCACAAATGTTCTCTTCGTAGATGAGCTTAATAGAGCTCCTCCTAGGACGCAGAG
>JBMFIR010000004.1:0-65547 GCA_049976205.1 Sulfolobales archaeon
ATTGCAGCCTATCAGGGCAACACATTAGCTGCTAGACTAGGTTTCGCTGGTTGGGTAATAGCTTTGTTAACTGGTTTCTGGATACTATTTAGTACTCAACTAGGCTCCACAGATATGATAACAAGAACACTGACAGATTTGCTATGGAGTTTTAGTGATAGAGTTAGGAAATGGGCTGGAGGGGAAATCAAAAAGCTTTACTACGCAGTACTTACCTTCATAACAATATGGATATTCTTTGCGTTTGCATTAACATACATATTTAAAATACAGCCTTTCATCTGGATTCTTCTAGTGGCAAACATATCAAATATAGTATTAGGAATTGTTGCAATCGCTACAGCATATATGAATAGAAAATGGCTACCTAAAGAGATAAGAGCACCACTATGGTCAACTATAGTATTGATATTGGGAGCATTGTTCTTCTGGTTCTTCTTTGCAGCAGCAATGATACTAAATCAATTCTTCGGAATTAAATTCTAAACCATTCAATTTCTTACAAAATAAAATTAAACCATAATCTAGTTTTTTAATTAATTGAACTTATAATCAGTGCCTTATTAATGATAGTTTTTCTAAAGTACTAGTATAGCTTCATATGGCGACTTCCGAAGATATAAAGGTGATTAGCAATTTGATATTCACTCTTGGAATTTCCATATATTTTCTATGTTGCGGAAATCATATGATAATAAAGAATATTGATAAACCATCAAAAACATTTTTGCATAGATTAGTACTGGAGCTTTCTGAGCCTGACTTAGCTGTTGCTGATCCATACAATGCTGTGAAAAACCATATTAGAGTATGTAATGGTAATATATGTATAGCTAACCATGCTATAGATGTCATGGAAGAACACATGTCACAAGATTTAAAAAACTTAGAAAAGAATAGCCATGGCTTTAAGCGATATACTTGGAGATAAAGTAGCTGAGGGTATTGTTATAACACCTGATGAAGAAAGTTCATATGGAAGTATGAAAATATAAGATTTGTTAAGGGTGATCACCCAATCCCAGGTGAAAACACGTTGAAATCATCTGGAGCACTTCTAGAGTATATAACAAGCAATGTGCCTGAAGATGACATCGTATTTGTTATCGCGTCCGGAGGCAGCTTGACATTATTTGAAATTTCAGGAGATGATGTTGATTTAGAGGATAATGCATCGATTTCGAAAGAACTTATGAAGAGAGACTCTGACGTATTTGAGTTAAATACTGTGAGGAAAATGTTTTCTGAGGTTAAGAGTGGAAAACTCCCAAGGTTTTTAAAGTGCAGGAAGGTGATATCGCTGATAGTTAGTGATGTTATTGGAGATAGATTAGACACAATAGCTTCAAGTCCTACAGCACCTGATGAAACAACTTCTCAAGATGTTTACAATATTTTGAAGAGACGTGGGCTATGGAATAAGCAGGATCCGAGAAACTTTTCTAGGATTGGTTTAGATTAAGAGTGTTTGTGATGGGTAGAGTTGTTGTTGTATCAGGTTGTGATGGTAGTGGCAAGACTACTGTTATTAGGATTCTCTCATCTTATTTATCTAGGAGGCACAGGGTCTCGATCCATTGGTTGAGAGGGAGTCATTTACATATGTCTATTATCTACAGAATTCTCTCTAGACTCAGAACATTTAGGGGGTATGATAATCCCTACTACAAAGTTTCTGTCCCAACGACTGCGAAAACTCTCTTTGTTTTTCTCGAGTTCACGGGTTTCTTGCCGCATCTATTTGCTAGGTGGCTTAGGAAGTATCTTAATGATTTTGTTCTATGTGATCGTGGGACACTGGATTTTCTCATATGGGTCATGACCACTTTGCGATACCCTAGATTTCTCCGAACAATCCTGGGTAGATCTCTATTCAAGTTGTCACTCAAAGAGTCTCCGGTGGTTTTAACAGCTGAATTAAATATTTTAAGAACTAGATCAGATGTCCCAATTAATTTCCTATCTAGGGAATACTTATACTACTCCATACTGCAGAAGTATGTGGCGGGATCTATTATAGACACATCTAATAAGAAACCTACTAGAGTAGTCGCTGAGGTGCTTAGGGGCATTGGTGTCGAAGACACTTAAATTAATTAAGGTTCTGGAGAGATCTGAGAAGCCCTCACCCGAGGATCAAGAGGTGTTGCTTAGGGTCGCTGAGAGAAACAAAGTTCTCTTAGGCTTCCTGAGATCAGCTGATGTAAATAATGATGCTAGGATCCTTGAGGAGAATAGGTATAGGAGGTACGTGAGTAGTGTTGCTGAGATCGCAGATGCTCTCAGAGGTCTTAACTACGCGTTTCATAAGTTTAGAAAGCCTGTACATCATGTCTCAGTTGATATTGATGTATTAATCGATCAAAGAGATCTTGTGAGAGCTGTTAAGAAACTGATCTCACGGGGATATAGGGTAAAACTCCTTGAGAAATACACTGCCACACTCGTGAAGAACTCGGTTATCGTTGATCTATATGTGCACCCAGCTTTTGCGTGGGTGATTTATTTAGATGGATCGAAGCTACTTAATTGCTGCATTGAGGAATTTGATTTCGAGGGCTACTTAGTCAGGGGCTTAACAAAGGAGGCGGAGGCAGTTGTTTCAGCGGCTCACGCAATCTACAAGGAACATATGTATCTACTAATTGATTACTTCACCACGAAAAATTGGTTGAGTCCAAAAGCTCTTAGACTATCCTCAGAGCTCGGGGTCGAGGACTCTGTCAAGATCAGTTGGTTACTGAATAAATTAGTTGATGAAGGAATTATTGAATTACCACATAAAATATCACTTGCTCTCATATCTAAGTTATACCAAAGTAAATTTCTGAGAGATCCCTGGTTCAGAGCCACTTCCCCTAATCTAATTAAGTATTTATTAAGTGAGAGAGCTGGTGAGGTTCTGAGATGGAGATTAACTAGAGAAACTTATTAGCCCAGGTCCTGCTCTCAGAGTATTTTATTTAATTTATTTGAAATTAATTAAATGAGTGCCTTAGTAAATTGAGTAAAGATCTTGGCGGAGTTAAGCTGATTGTTGTGGTTGATAATAGTAGGTATATTCATGATCTCAGAGAGGCCTGGGGATTATCTATATATGTTGAGGCCTATGGAAAGAGGATATTATTTGATACAGGACCAGACCCAAGTGTTCTCCAAGAGAATTCTGAGAAGCTGAACATAGATCTAGGATCAATAGACGCTGTTGTCATAAGTCATGAGCATCGAGATCACAGCGGTGGATTAAGTTATGTAGCGAGTTTGAAAAAAGGGATCAAGGTTTATATCCCCAAGAACTCATCTATAAAGAGATACATAGAGGATCTAGGTCTACAACCCGTGGAGGTGGAGGAGACAAATAAGTTATTCGATAACATATATGTAACCAAACCACTTCATGGGCCTCCCCAGGAGCAGGCTCTTGCCGTAGTAACTAGCAGGGGTCTAGTCGCTTTAGTGGGTTGTAGTCATCCAGGCGTAAATAACTTAGTTAAGCAAGCAGTCAAAGATCTGGGGCGGAGACCATATATTGTTATCGGAGGCTTCCACCTAGCTAAAGCTCCACTAGAAAAGATCTCTGGAATAATAGAAGAACTTGTCTCATTAGGCACATCAAAAATATACCCAATACACTGTAGTGGAGATGAAGTCAAGAAATACCTCATGAAAAATCACCCAGAGAAATACGGAGAGGGAGGATCTGGACTCATTATACATATTGATTAACTCCTTAACAGGATCTCCCAAGATAATTCTTGATTCAAAAACTTAGCCTCGGCATTTGTTTTTGGCTTTATCTCGATTTATGGTTATTGATAGTATTCTCGAGAAGGATGACGCCCATAATTTCTCTGTAATAAGCTTTTTGAAGAGCTCACTATGAACCAGATTAGCAGTTGCGAGGGGGAGGACGAGTTTCTATGAAGCCCCCTCAATCGCCCGAGGAAAACTGGCTCCCGAAGAGTGAGTGGAGAGGCAATATAGAGGGTGATGAGGCAAGCAGTAAAACAAAACCGCAGTTAAACCAGAGGCCCTCCATAGATCTCTGTTTTACCAAGATCTATTAAGATATTGTTTCTTTCGTGTGATTAAAGACACTATATAAAGTGACACCTAGTAGAGTGAATAATATTATGAATATTATTGATACAATATCTAACTGGATTAATTGAATCACAATGAACAAGATCCCTATGAAGCCGCTGAGTAGTCCCAGAATCCTGTGCTTCTTCAAGATACCTATCTTGTAGAGAGAGAAACCAGCGAAGATATTAGTTATTGCTGTTCCGAAAGATGCTGTGTTAACAAACCATATAAGTATCTCTCTCCCGAGAAAAATAAATGGTATAGCTAGAGAAAATGTGAATAATAGAGCTCTACTAGGAGTGTTGTACTTAGGATGTATGTGAGAAAAAAACTCTGAGACAACTTTTCTCCCCATCGCGAATAATAGTCTTGAGGATGCGATCATGTATCCATTAACACCAGATAATACGCCCATGAGCACACCTAAGAATATTATTGCTTTACCTAATCTCCCAAGTACTTTCTCAGCCACTGAGGCTGTGACCAGCCACATACCCGCGAACCTAATCCAGGGCTCAGTAGCTGCTGTAGCTAGTGGTATTAGAACATAGAATGAAGCCCCAATCACTAAAGTAACCACGATAATAAGAGTTATTTTTCTCGGATCCTCTGATGTTTCATCAATAACTTGAGCCACGCTACTAAAACCTGTGTAGGCCCAAGGAGCAATTGCTAGCCACATTAAAACACCATATAAGCCGTTTTTAATAGACCATGGCGAGGGAGTTAGTGTATTCATGATGTTTCCTCTCAAGAAGCACGTGATTACATAGATATATCCTGTTGCCACAAGAGTCAATGTCATTATTCTCTGAGACATGGCTGAGAATTTTATACCGAAATAATTTAGTATAAAGAATAAAGTAAGGATCGAGACCGTAGATAATACGTAGCCTATATACACATCATAGTTCTTCATAGTGTATAAATAACCCCACTTGATAAGGTCAGGAGCTATTAACTGAAGCCATACGGAGAATGCTGTGGAATTCAACACCATTATTGAGAAATAAACTGTGTAAAGCCACCAGCCATTTACAAAACCTAATAAATAACCAAAGCTATTATAAGTCCACGTAAAGACTCCGCCAGGATCTGGTTGCAGACGAATAAGTATCGAGTACGATATAGCTGTGGGCAGGATCATGAGCATGCCTACGAAAGCAGCTACAACAATACCCCAGGGACCACTCATATCGAGCCATACACCAACAAGTGTAAATACTCCCCAGCCAATCACTGTTCCAAAAGTTAAAGCAAATAAATCTATTAATCTCAGCTCACTTCTTAACTTAGCCAATGACCAGGCCCCTCTTTCAAACATCTAGAAAACAACTAATAATACTAATTTGAAAAAGTAAATAATTACGTAAATCTACAATAATTAATTCCCCAGATCATTTTATTCAGGAATTATTGAATCTCTTCACCAGATCGAGATTATTAAAAATTTATAAAGTTAGCACCTGAATTATCTCGTGAGTATTATATAGGTGAAGTCAACTGAGAAAATTAAGCGTAGCAGTGCTAACAGGTCCTCTCGATGCTCCCACAGGCGGATTATATCGCGCTCACAAATCTCTAGAAGAATACAAGAAATATTTTGATGTATCACCCATTTTCTTAATTGATGATAAGTCAAAATGCTCTGAGAAGTTAACTAATGATATTTTCATGATCTGTAGAAAGAGACTCGGTGAGCTCTTAACCTCAGCAAGATTAGATGCGTTACATATCTATTTTCCTAATCTATTACTCGAGAAATTACTATATAGATTGCCTGTGTTGAGTAAAAATATTGACGTCTTGATACAGTTTCACGAAGTCGCTGAATTAATTAAGTTAGGTGTATTGCTTAAGAATAGACTAGGTTCAAAGGCGATAGCGGTTTTACATAACCCACCGTTTATCGCTGATAAATTAAGGAGAGAGAATATTTGGAGAGCATATAAGTTATGGTATAGTGAGCTATATAGCGATGATAAATTCAAAAAATTCATGGGTATAATTCGGAGAAAAATTGAGTTAGCGACATATGAGAGCAGGACATATAGAAAATTGCTTGATGAATATGATCTTTTGATAGCTATTAGTAGAGCTACTGTTTACGAGATGGGTAATGAATTAATTAACAAAATCTATGTTCTAGATCCAGGAGTGGCTCTCGATGATGAGGATCTGAGGTTGCTTTCAAATGTTAAGAGCACTATCCGTAATAAAGAGAATTATATAGTGTTTGGAGGTCGTATCGATGCTTTAAAAGGTTTTATTGAGGCTATACATGTTTTTAAGAAGATCCTTAGGATTTATAGTGATCTAAAGCTTGTGGCCACAGGTTATGTTTCTCCATCACTTAAGGAGAGTATACTAAGGTACTTAAGAAAACATGATGTAGAAGAGAAGATCGTGTTAATGGGCTCAGTTTCTCGTAGGGAGCGTTTCGAGGTTGTTGGAAAAGCTAGATTAATGCTTTATCCTAGTCATGCTGATGCTTATTCATATAGTGTTCTAGAATCTTTACTTCTAGGTACTCCTGTGGTTGCTTATGACATACCTGCACTTAAACTAAATTACGAGGGTTCCTCAGGTTTAAAACTCGTTAAGGAGGGAGATATCGAGGCTTTGGCTAGTGAAGCTTTGAATATGCTTAAAGATAATAAATACGATACTTCGCCTCCTAAGAAGCTTAGGAGTTGGAGAGATATTATTGATGAAGAGATCTCTGTTATAAAAAGACTCGCGGAAAAATAATCTAGTAGTTATCTCAATATATTTCTAGACGCATACGAAGATCTTTTAGGGAGAATAGGATTAAATCTGGTTTCCACATAAACTTTATACAGTAGAGACGAATGAGGATCGTGAGTTTATCGCCTGCGATCTCGGAAACTCTTTCTCTACTCGGTGCCGAGGACGAGATAGTGGGTGTCACTCCCTGGTGCAGAATGTATTTGAGGAAGAAAGATATTGCTGTGGCGGGAACATATATTCATGTTAACATGGAGATCCTTAGGAAGTTGAGACCGGATATAATTTTTCTTCAATCACATGTTCAAGATAAACTCTACGACGCTTTAAGAAGCGAGGGTTTCAGAACATATTTAATTCCGCTACCAACAAATCTTCTTGATATTGTGTCTAATGTGGAGTTTATCTCTTCTCTAGTTGATAGGTACTGGGAAGGGAAGGATCTCGCTGATAAACTCCTAGATCAAGTCATTATGCACAGGAGAGTAGCTAAGGAGAGGCCCAGGGTCTATGTCGAGTATCTATGGCCAGACAAAACATTTTCTACAGCGGGTAACCTAACGTACATAGATGATGCACTACGACTCGTGGGTGCAGTAAATATATTTGTGGATAAGAAATTAAAGTTCTTCACACCCTCCGATGAAGAGATCTTGTCGAGAGACCCGGAGATAATACTGGTTAATATAGAGCGTTTCCCCACTCACGGTACTTATAATTAGTTTCAATTATTTTTAATTCCGTGAGTGGGATTGATCCTTGGTGTGGGTTCACTAGCTTCACCCACACCTCATGGGATCCCGTCGAGCCCAACGCCATGGGGCTCCCATCTGTGGAGAGGTACCTCAACCCAATGTTTATGGCTCCAATAATGTCTCTGTCTAGGGTCAGCCCATTGACCAGTCTGGCTAATCTTAGGGTGATCTTGATTACTCTCACTCTCTTACCCCCTCTCATCGCAACGCGAATCACAGAGGGGACGTAGTTTTTAATGGGTTTTCCACTAAAAGGATCTTTTGAGGAAGAGTATGCCTCCAACACCTCAACAACATATATGGGCTTGTTACTTAATATTTCTACTAGCTTTGAGACACTCCACTGGTGGATCCTGTGCCTGAGCTTGTTGCTTCTCACCTTGCTAGCAAGCCTTCCTTTACCCTTGCGGACGTTCCCAACAACCACAACAGCGTTGTTTATATAAGCCAACTCCTCAATAAGCCTAGCAGTCTTGTAGATAATGTCCATCTTCCTCTCCCTCTCCCTCAGCTTCCTAAGTGCTTTCTTCACACCTCTGCCCTTAGTGGACTTACCCCCCGCGACCCTCTTTCTCCTCTCGGAGTATGCAATAACCACCTTACCCAGGCCGGTCTCGACCCTGTAGATATCACCAAGTCTTCCGCCTCTGAACACCGCCAGCGTGACATTGTTCTCATTAATATCAACAGCAACAATGTTGCTAGGGTCGTAAGAGACCTCAAAATCTCTCCTAAACGTTAAGTACACGAGAATCCTCTTACCAATGGGCTTAAGCTTAAGTTCACTAGCCAATCTCCATCCACCATAGAGATACTTCACCAACAGCCTACTATATCTCAGGCTAAGCCTGATCCAGCCCCTATGAGTCCTAAGCTCCACATCGCCATTAGCCAATCTCCACTCCTGCGAATCAGAGTAGGTCACCGTGATGCTCTTCACTACTGGCATATCGCTCACGGCAAGCCCCTTCTTCTTTAGCCTCAGGAAACTCCTAGCTCTTCTAACAGCATCTCTGTAACAACCCTTGATCACCCTAGTCGGCAACCAAGGAAACTTCTCCCTGAACCTATTGTAGAATACTTTATGTAAGGTGGCTTGCGATGCATTATGCTTGACTGCGTAATCAACCATCTCCTGGAGCATGTCTCTATAAGCTTCAAAGATTTCTCTAAGGGCTTGCCTACCAACCTTATTACTCCACCCCTCTAAGACTACTGTTCTTTTAAGGGTCTTTGACAGCTTGCTCAACTGCATCCACCACCCTCCTATACTTATGGCTACGCTTACTGTAAATTTTGCTGGCAAAGCTAGTGACAATCGCTATTAAATCCTCAACTAGTTCTTGATAGTAGTCTTTGGGTTCCTCGCTGAAAGCAACTATCACCCTTACACCATATGCTTCGAAGAGTTTCTCGAGATAGGTGAAACCAAATCTAGTCAATCCATCCTTGTAAGCCGCCACCACAGCATCTATCCACCTCTTCCTAGACATTTCAATGAGCTTCTCTAAACCGCTCCTATTCTCTCTAAGACCACTAGCAACATCTCTAATAATCACGTATTCAGCTTGTGGAAACTGCTTTCTAACATAGTCTTCTAGTGAAGCCACTTGCCTCTCTAAGTCACCTCTTTGCGTACCACCACTAACCCTAGCATAAATAGGGACTCTCTTCAAACCAGCATAGAACCCCCTTGGTTAATCTTTCAAACTCAGACTCCGGAATATATCACCTACCGTGAATATTAACAGCTCTAACTTTCCCCATCTTAATCCACTTGATCACGGTACTACGACCAACACCAGCGATCTCAGCGAACTTGCTAAGCTTATGCAATTTCTCCATTTCCATTAAGTAGTTAGAAGTAATAAAAGTATCTAAATTTATCGCTAAGTTGAAAAACAGCCTGTGATGAAGAATATTACGTTAGAGAAGTATTTAAGCATCAGAAATTCTCTGACTAGAACCACAGCATATGAAACGAGCAATATATATCTTATCATAGAGTCTGTGGAGGCGAACCTGGCTCATCCAGGGCCCTCATTCGTAACACATACACTGAGGCGAATTCTAGAAATTGTTACACGATATCGAAGAGGCTAATTTATTAAAAACATGGTGATTGCTCAGATCCTTTTAACATGAATCAGTAATCCCTAAACTAAAAACAATATTAGTGAAAGGATGTATATAATTTAATGAGGCATATAAAGTGATGAGAGTATTATCTGAAGACGAGAAACAGCGTTTGATAAAGACTCTTGAGGAGGATAGAGAATTCAGATATGCTTTAATGGGCTTATTAGGATTTAAAGAAATCCTGGATCGCATCACTCGAATCGAAGAAAGACAGCAGAAACTAGAGGAGAGACAGCAGGAATTAGAGGAGAGAATGATCAAACTAGAAGAAAGAATGATCAAGCTAGAGGAGAGAATGATTGAGCTTGCGGAGAGACAACAAAAGCTGGAGGAGAGAATGATTCAGGTTGAGACTGAGTTGATCTATGTCAGGAGATTATCAGAATTAAATAGGAGAGATATATCTGCTATTTCCGAGGCTCTTTATAGTAGATGGGTTTTAGAGACAGTTGAAAAAGAGATCTCAGCTAAGGGAGAGAGAATAGTTGGTGTCTACAGAAATTATGTTGTAAAAGACAAGGAAATAGATCTTGTGATAGAGACAGATCAAAGCATTTATTGTGTGGAGGTTAAGATTCAGCCGAATCATCATGACATAGATGATCTCTTAAATAAAGCTGAGACCCTGAGAAACATATTTAAGAAACAGATCATACCTATTTTAGTGGGTTCTTGGATAGGTAGAGAAACAATTGAGTATGCGAAAAACAAACATGTTAGAGTAATTACATATTAGAGAGCCAAAAACTATCTATTAATGAGATTTCCTTCAAAACATTAATTAGATATTATTTATCGTCATAATCACAATAACACTTTTTAAATATCTCATCAACTTTAATCACCTCTACCACTAGGTAGATCTAGATCATTTCTGCTGATCACATCTTCCTATTTTAGTAAGTAATAGAATTGCCATAATGAATAGATTAATTACAAAGTACAGTAGAGACAGTACTTTGTCTATCGAGCTATAATCTGCATTTACTGATTGTACTAATTCTTGCCAAGCTCTTCCTAATAACACCTCTATTGAGTACAGTGTTAAAAGAAACATATTTTTATTCGAAAATATGTATACGTAAGCGATCGGGAGAGTCCACATTATATACTCAGGGAAATTAAGTGGGGAAAACAGGTAAAATAGAGTTAGTGCTATAATAATTCTCTCGTATAAAAATTTCTCTCTACATACTCTACCCATATATAAAGCAGAGAGAACTGGTACTAAAACAGCTAGTAGAGCAAATAATGTGATTAAATGATCGCTATATTGTGCGATGATCTTATAAATTGATAAGCCCCCGATTCTATCTGTATGCACTAGATATGCTCTATAAATCATTTCAGGCCCATAGAATACGTAGCCTATGAATAAGATGATCGCCGAGAGCAATATATAAGAAAGCAAGTAAGTAAATCCCCTATCTAAACCTGAGAGCATAGGGATCGAATATATTGATGAGGTGATCTTAGTCATTGTTGAGATAGACATTATAGTAATTGATAAAGAATGCTTCCTCAAGATAATTGTGAGAAGAGATAATATTCCCAAGGCTCCAATTATCAGATCATCTATTTGAGTTAGTCCAATACCGTAGTAGTGGATCGCTGGATTAAGAGATATAATAAGTGAATATATTAAGGCTCTATCTCTAGTGAACCCGTGATGAAGAAAGATTCTGTAGAGAGAATAGAGTATGAGTAATAAAAGAAATTCTCCGTATAAAACTAGACCCAGATCACTAGGGAGAAGTGCTATAGGAGAAATTAGTATTGGGTACATAGGACCATAGTAGCTTGGGTACTGTGAAGTGTATGGATTCACTCCCTTTAGAACACTGCTAGAGACATCAATTATATACTTAGCATCAACTCTAGAAACAATATAATCACGAATATAAAAGTACCCAAACACAGATAATAGAAAAATCACTATAAGAAACACAAGTAGAGCTCTCAATCGCTTAATTCTTTTTTCCATAAGCAGAAATATCAGGGTTAAGAGAACATAAACCACAAATAGAAGTGAAATTAAGCTTCTCCCCGACAACACCCTTAATCACTTACCCAAGGCATATTAAGCAACAGTATTTAAACGTATTCTTAGAGATCCACAGATCATTAGATAGTACTTTACCCCGATAGCTCTAAACCTTAATTTTATAGATAAGATACCCAATTTGTAAATATTCCTAGAGAGTGTCTTTAGTGAAGATTTGTGTTGGTAGTAAAAATCCTTCTAAGATCCGTGGAGTCGAGAAAGCATTTAAACTACTAGTCGGAGACGTTAATACATTAGGATTTGATGTGAAAGGTTTAATACCTCAACCAATTGGATTAGATCAAATAATAAACTCCGCTAAATACAGAGTAGAGAAGGTCAAAGAATTAGATCCTGAATGTGATTTTTATGTGGGGATTGAGGCAGGCTTAATCGAGTTGAGAGAAGGTAGATTTTTCGATGTTCATGTCGCGTACATAGTTGATAGAGAAGGCAATGTGTATTATGGATTGTCACCTGCTTTTGAGATCCCCAGGAGATTTGTTGAGAAAATATTATCTGGTGAATACAGAGAACTTGAGGAGATCGTGGATTCATACTTCGGCACTAAGAATATTGGGGAGACAGGTGGTTTCATAAGTCTTTTAACGAGGAAGAGAATTATTCGAGAGGAATTAATCTATTACTCAGTGACCACGGCACTAATTCCGTTCTTAAATAAATGGTTGTATAAAAATGATTCTTTGAAGAAGTAATTCCTTATTTATCCTATATCTTCTCGAAATAATTTCCTCAAAGCCGTTTTGAAGAGATTTACTTAGAAAACTACTATGCGTAAGTATCTCTTTAATATGATCAGTGCCGTGAGACGTCGAGGATCTCGAGGATAGAGAAGTAAAGATTCACTCTCCCCTAAACACACTATGTCTTTAGGTTCTCTTCAAGGAGTCTTTAAGTAAGTTATTAAAGTTTTCATCGAGTAGTGCCATGGCTCCGGCATTAATGGATAATGCCACGGCATACTGTATAAACTCATCACTATCTAGATATGTCTCTAACGCTATTTATACAGCTTTAATTTTCTCGTTAATTGAGACTTTCATACGCTGCGAGACATAGTAATGTTTTACTTAATAGGTTTACCAAGCGGCATCATAGATTTCGTATATCAATATGCCTCATTAGTAATCTTTAAATAAATTTTTATGTTATAGATGCCTTGAGGGATAATTATGAGTTTTGATCCGAGGGAATTCTATTTAAGAGCAGTTGATGAGATCCGTAGAGTGGTTGGTGAAGAAAGAGCTATAGCAGCATGCTCAGGTGGTGTTGATAGCACTGTTTCTGCTATTATCGCTAAGAGAGCAATTGGTGATAAACTGATTCCTGTCTATATTGATGATGGTTTTAGAAGAATTGGTGAACCTGAGAACGTGGTTAAGCTACTGAGAGGTATTGGTCTTGATGTGAGATTTATTGATGCAAGGAAAGAGTTTTTAGATGCTTTAAGAGGTGTTAGAGATGCTGAGGAGAAGAGAAAGATCTTTAGACACGTCTTCTACACAGTTCTTGGTAGAGTGGCTAGGGAGTATGGTGCTAAGTATCTTGTTCAGGGAACTATAGCAGCTGATGTTATAGAGACTCAGAGAGGTATTAAGACACAACATAATGTGCTTAAACAGATTGGATTAGATCCCAGGACCTATGGTTTCGAGGTAATTGAGCCTCTAAAAGATCTTTTTAAGCCACAAGTTAGGGAATTAGCTAAGTTCCTTGGTTTGCCTAAGGAGATCTGGGCTAAAATGCCTTTCCCAGGACCAGGATTAATGATTAGGGTCGTGGGGGAGGTTACTGAGGAGAAGCTTCAGATAGCTAAGATCGCTAATAAAATCGTTGAGGAGGAATTAAGTGAACAAAACTACTTCCAGGTATTTGCTGCTGTGTTAAGCGATAAGGTAACTGGTGTAAGAGAAGGATCCAGGGTCTACGGCTACGCGGTGGTTGTGAGAGCTGTGTTAAGCGAAGACGCTATGACTGCCAAAGCCGCTGAGATACCCTACGACAAACTCAAGAGAATCGCTGAGAGAATAATTAGAGAGGCACCGGGAGTAGCTAGAGTACTCTACGACATAACAGATAAACCACCAGCAACAATAGAGTACGAGTAGAATAACTTATCCGAAATCTTTTTTGTCTCATAATAAAATCTATGAATAGGGGCCCGTAGCTCAGCCAGGATAGAGCGCTGGCCTCCTAAGCCAGTGGTCCGGGGTTCAAATCCCCGCGGGCCCGCCACATCACGAAACAATTATTTTCGCATCTCATTAACTGTTAATATTTATTAGTCTCACCTATACAATAAGTATATTGGTTGTGTCCTCTAGTGGGCCCGTAGCTCAGCTAGGTAGAGCGGCGGGCTCCAGTCCACGCGGGTCTATAGACCCCTTGTGGGGGATGATAGAGGACTGGAGCAGGAGAGACCCGCAGGTCGGGGGTTCAAATCCCTCCGGGCCCACCACATCTCGGGAAGGCTCCTAAAGACATCTTTATTTCTTTTTAATGAATTTTTTAAATGGGTGCTCTGATAGTAGTCTCTAGAAATACCGAGAATTCTTCTGAGGAGGTTCTGATAGATACTCATTTCATAGTTTCTAGAATAATTAATAGATATATTGCTCTTCCAAACGACCCTGTTTTTGAGAGATATGTTGTTTCTTGGCTTCAGGTTTTCAGAGATAACCTGTGGAGACTATGCGATAGGCCCTCAGGTCTATGTAGCTTAGATAGATTCAATGGCGCTCTCGAGATCTTTATTAAGTCCTATAGAGATTTTCTCTATAACACTGGCGCCTCTATCGAGGTTAAGGAGAAGGTCTACTCCTATGTTAGGGAGATAATAGATCAATTAATTGAGTACATTAGAAAAAGCTACCCTAGGTACGAGCCTCCTGTATCTATTGATAAACCAGATAAGTATCGTATTGAGCTAAATATGAGGAATATAAGGGATCAGGATCTGAGAAAAATGATTCTTGAGATACAAGGCTCAGAGGGCATAGTGAGTAGATACGAGCTTCGGAGAAACAGAGAGGTTCTTGAGCTCCCAGTCGGGACGTATCAGATCAGGGTTATTAGTGGTGATAAAGAAATCTATAGAGATGTTTTAAAGGTTTATAGAGATAGCTCGTTATCGATTGATCTCGCTGGAGAGATCATTAAGAGACACGAGACGTCCCCGAGGCAGATTATCCATGCTGGTAGAGAAATAGTGATTCAAATACCTAGGAGAAAGTCTTCGGCGAGTAAGATCAGGATTAGAAGACTTATTAATTACTTATCTCGGCTAGATATTATAGCTCTAATACTTCTCATAATCCTTCTGATAATTGATTTAATAATAATATTTCTTAAATAAGAAATAAAGCTTATTAGGTTCCTCTTCGAATAATTCTATCACTTGGTGAGATTTACGAAAAATGATTCTGAGAAGATCCATGTAGTGATCATATATTCATCACCTAGACAATACGGAAATACAGCAAAGATCTCTAAATACTTAGAGGAGTTTCTGAGAGACTTAGGTGCTGAGGTTAAGATGTTTAATGTATTTAATATGAGAATAGAGCCTTGTTTAGGATGTGTATCTGATGATGTTAAGCTATGCAAATTCCCGTGCGTGATTAACGATGATGCAAGGAAAATATTTGAGGCTATTGATGAGAGTATTGGTCTAATAATTGTTTCACCTATATACTGGTATAATGTGCCTGGTCCTCTAAAGAATCTTATTGATAGATTAACAGTTTTTGAGAACGAGATATTTATCTCGGGTAGAAGTAGATTAGAGGGTAAGGTAGTGGGTTTCGTGGTGGTGGGTAACGATACTGGCTCAATTGCGGTGCTACAGAATCTTATGATAACTATGAATAGTATGGGTGCTGTGATTCCTCCGTGGGCAATAGCTTATCACACTGATGAAGAAGATCCTTTCAATAACTCGAGTTTTGTGATGGATCTAGCTAATGTAGCTAGAGCTGTTTATTTAATGAGTAAGCTTATGATAGATACAAAGAGCTACATGATTAATTGGTATGCTGCATCTGAGGATTTCAAGAAAAAATCATTTGAATTAGTGGAGAAGATTAATAAGATCTATGAAGATCTCTATGAGAAAGAGAGGAGTAGTAGAATAAGGTTCATCCAAGAAAAATACTTAGGTAAATTCACTACAAAGACTTCTACCAGTAGATACTAGGGTAAAGCAAGAATCAATATTAAGAAATATTTCATGGAGATTAAGCTTATTAGCTTTTTCAACTGTAAGAATTTAATTGGCGAGATACTCGCGGTATGGATAGTGGAGACTCAAACTCTGAGGATGATTCGTCTAGTGAAGTTTATATTACAAAAGCATCTTTACATGATCTTAATGATATTCTAAGGATCTATGACGAGAGTAGAAAGTTCCTAGATGACGAAGACGAAGAATGGTTCAGAAGTATAATTAAGAGTAGAAGTAGAAGGATCAATTTATATACTCTCAGAATCAATGGAGGATCAGTTGTAGGGTTTACTGTATTATATAAAAATAAGCGTAGAAAGAGTGTATATATTGATTCCCTGGCTCTAGATATGAGTTATAGAGGAAGAGGATTAGGTAAAGTATTTCTTGAGAAATTAGAGGATTTATTTAGAAAAGAAGGATTCGAAAAAATCTACTTAACAGTTAAACATAATAACTTGAGAGCACTATCTCTCTACCTAAAGAAAGGTTTTAGAATAAAGAATCTCGTCTTGATCCTTGGTTTAGAGGATCTTGATAAGATATTTAGAGAAAGTAGCAACATGTTGAATAAAGAGTTAAGTAATGGATATAGATATAAAATAAGTCTTGGTTCAATGAATGACAGAAGGATCCTTAGTAAAGCACTTCTCGAAACAGCAATGTGGAATAGATTTACTGGAGAACCAGATGAAATTGTTTATAAGAGGAGTGGAGAAGAAAGAATTATTCTCAAAATATATAGAGGAAGAAAAATGATTGGCTTAGCCTCAATAAACCTTGAGAGAGAAGGCTTATTCATAGAGAGATTAGCTGTTGTTTTTAATAGACCCTCTGAAGCAATATTCGTATTACTAAAAGCTATAGAGAAGATCTCTGATTACTTAGGCGTAGCCCCCAAAACATTACTAATCCCTGTAGACGCCTCAAAGAACACTATCCTAGATTCTTTACTCGAGAAAGGCTTCAGAATAATTGATACAGAATATGTTGTTATTAAAGATCTTCGTGAAGACGCATCGTAACCACATTTCAACATCAATAATCGCTTTTTCACACAGTAATTACTCAGTGCAATAATATATAGCTTCACTAAAATATTTATTTGGTGATGCAAGAGTTTGAGTAAAAAGAAGGAGGAAGCTTCAGCTTCAAGAGAACTTCTTTTACCAACCGAGGGACAGATCGTGTGTGTTGTCACTGAGATAATAGGTGCTGATTGGGTAAAGATGCTTTGT
This sequence comes from Sulfolobales archaeon, assembly GCA_049976205.1. GTDB lineage: Archaea > Thermoproteota > Thermoprotei_A > Sulfolobales > AG1 > WYEN01. The sequence continues at coordinate 17,254 of JBMFIR010000004.1, forward strand.
GCTGATGGTGTTGAGAGAATGGGTAGGATCCCCGGCAAGTTCAGAAGAAAAGTATGGATTGCTCCCGGAGACTTAGTGCTAGCTGCTCCATGGGATTATCAGAAGAATAAAGCAGATGTATTATATAGATATGAGAGAGATGAGAGAAAAAGAATTATTGAGATGGGGTATATATCTAAGGAGATCCTGGATCTAGTCTCGTAGAAAACTATATATCAGCTACCGTAGCGGAGCCGAATCTTCCGAGATCTATTATAGTACCAGGCTCTCTATCAACTGGTATTACTCTGAAACCCAAAGCTCTTCTCTTGATCCTGTACACCGTTAATAGATCCAGTACAAACTTCTCTATAGAGAACTTCTTTCTAGGAACAACAATCATATCGACACCAACTATACAGTAAGGAGTTAATCTAAGCAGTTTTGTTAGTGTTAATTTACCCTCAGTAACTCTCTTCTTAAGAATATTATCCTCCTCCACAGGAAGCATTACTTCATTGAAACCTGTTTTGGAGATTCCTGAGATCGATATTATTTCCTCGATAAATCTATTCATTCTATATATAGTGTGAGCCACTCCTGGAGAATCTAATGTCTCTCTCGAGTACTTCTCTACTAATTCGGCAACGCTCTCCTCCATCCACGGAGAAAGACTAGCGTCTATACCCCCATATCTCACACCGATTTCGTAAGCGATTTCTCTAGCTGATGAATCTAGATCTCTTAACCACTTAATTAACTCCTTGTACCCCTCTCCTCCTCCGAAACCTTTATCAAAGAGATCCACATATCTAAGAGCGAGAGTTACAGTTGCTTCATTAACTAGAGAGGGACTTGAGGGGAAGTATGGGGTCATCACCCACTCACCTACTACTCCGGCGAATCTTGTGTAGACATCATATTGCTCAGCTGAGTAAAACTGCCTCAGGATCTGGAGGATCTTGTCTAGATAATCCTCCGTGATAAGCATTGTTGAGAAAGTGTTTCTTAAACTAATCATACACGCAAATAGATCTGTTCCAGATGGAGTGTTTCTCTCGCTAGGATCTATTACAAAAGCTGCTATGAAGTATTTACTGAGTGAGTCATAGTTCGAGTGTATATAGTCGCATACTTTATATATATTGTCTCTAGCTACTGGAAGAGAGATTCTTTTACTCCACACAGTATAACCTCTCCCGGAGAGTTTCGAGACAAATTTCTCGAGCAGATCTGTGTATTTAACAATTTTCTCGTAGTTGGGCAAGTGAATAGTTAAGCTTCTAATAATAGCCATTTATCATCAACCACATCTTCTATACCGAAACAAATATTTAAGTCTCTTAAGGTTCGGAGAAGAGATCTTATATTCTCCCATACGCATTTCCGATAGGGATAAAGACATAATGTTAATCGCGGCACCAGTACTTCAATCAAGTAGAGGATTATTTCTAAACACTCACTTCGGAAGATCACCACAGATAGCTCTTATAGAAATCGAGGGAAAGAGTTATAGAATAAAACAGATAATAGATAATCCCTATTGGCGAGGAAGGAGAGGAGAGAGAGTAAAGATTGTTGAAACAATATTAACACACGGAATCAATGCCGTATTAGCTATAGAATTAGGCTCAGGAGCATTCTACAAATTAACTAGAAGTGGTGTAAAGATCTATTATATAGATACTAGGCAGCCAATGCCGCTAGAGGAGGCTTTGAAGAAATTTATAAATGGAGAAGTTATTGAAGGAAAAGAACCGAGAGAATTACATGAGGAGCATGAAGAAGAGGAATAGAGCTAATTGTCATCATAAGATCCTGCTTATTAAATAAAAGATCTTTTTACACGATTTCATTTTTATTTACTAGCATTAATATATAAGGTGAATTCTGATGATTAAAAGATTCGTGAATAAGATCGCTGTAGTAACAGGCGGGGCAAGAGGAATAGGGGCTGCTATTGCAGAGAGATTAGGCATAGAGGGAGCTAAGGTAGTCATATTCGATATAGATGAGGAGGCTGGTCGAATTAGAGAGAGTATGCTTAGAGAAAAAGGAGTAGAGGCTTTATTTATTCATGGGGATGTCGCTGTCGAAAATGATATTAAGAGATGCCTCGATGAAGTTGTGAGAAGATTCGGTGGGGTAGATATCTTAATTAACAATGCTGGGATAGGTTTCTCAGGTAAATCACTATTTGATCAAACACTTGAGGAATGGAGAAGAATTATTGATACTAATCTAACGGGTCCCTATCTCTTCTCTAAGTATTTTGCGAAATCAATGATTGAGAGAGGTGGCGGTGTGATAATTAATATTGCTAGCACAAGAGCTCTTCAGTCGGAGCCTAACACCGAGCCTTACTCAGCATCTAAGGGTGGCTTGGTTGCGCTGACGCATTCTCTAGCGATTAGTTTAGGGAGATACGGTATTAGAGTAATTGCTGTTTCTCCTGGATGGGTTGATACAAGTAGGTATCAGATACCTCCTCGAGAACCCTCGCTAACAAACCTAGATCATCTCCAGCACCCGGCTCGAAGAGTCGGTAGACCTGAGGACATAGCGTCACTAGTAGCCTTCTTAGCCTCCGATGAAGCAAGCTGGGTCACGGGAGTTAATATTGTTATTGATGGTGGAATGACTATTAAAATGATCTATTTAGATGAGGACGTGATCTCAAACGCGATAGACCTATTAACAGGAGATCATGAATTCGCAGTTTTGATACATAGGTTATTGAAGGAGAAACGAGAGAAACTAAAAGAAGCCGTAGAGCTCTTATCACACCTGATTAAGTCTTGATCATATTAGCTTAAAGATATACTAATTCTCTAGCGATATATTATAATGCTGCTACGTAAATAATTGATATTGTAGATATATTCTTGAGGCAAATAATATTTTGTTAAAATAATTTATCAAGGGGGTTTTTAATGCATAAAATAATAGATCTTCATGAAGACATCGCATATTTCTTCGAAACTGGATCAAAAGAATTGATCCGTGATTTTGATAAAGATATAAGTGGTAGACATGGTGATATACCTAAGTATCTTCGTGGGAATGTACACTTAATATTCGCCTCTATTTTTCCAGCCATTGAAACATGGGATCCTGTTAGAGCTGAGAAGCTGACTAAGCTCTACGGTAGAGAGATTTTCTATAGAGGCAGTATATTTACTGGATACGATAACTTATTTGAGCAAGCAAAGATCTACTATAGACTTGCTGATAGATACAGTGATTATATCGAGATCATATTTAGCAGATCAGATCTAGACAAGTTCCTAAGTGATAATAAAATAAGGCTCTTAATTAGTCTCGAGGGAGCGGATCCTCTAATGAATCCCGATGATCTATTGATTCTATACAGAGTCGGTGTGAGAAGTCTCACAATCACTTGGAATTATAATAATAGATACGGTGCATCATGTATGTCTAAGAAAGACTATGGATTAACAGACGCAGGAGAAGAATTAGTGGAGTACGCAAATAAATTAGGAATAATACTTGATATATCTCACACAAGTAAGAAAACCTCTCTAGACGTGATCAATGTATCTAAGCTACCTGTTATAGCAAGTCACTCAAACTACTTCTCTAGAAAGAATCATCCTAGAAACATTGATGATGAAATTCTCGAGGGTCTCAAGAGAATTGGTGGTGTGGTCGGCTTTACATTAATAAGATCTACTTTAGGAGGAAAAGAATCAATAGATGATTTAGTTGATCACATAGTAGATGTATGGAGTAGATATGGATCAGATGTTTTAGCTATCGGAACAGATTTCTTCGGGATAGAGAATACGCCTACGGGATTAGAGGACGTGTCTAAACTACAAGATCTTCTAAAGAAATTAAGTAATAGAGGCCTCGGAGAAAACGATCTTAGGAAAATAGCTCATGAAAATGTCTTGAGAATTCTGAAGATTCATGCTAGTAAATGGATCTAGAAAATTTATTGGTAATTAATATAATTTATAATATAATAATTTATTCCATAAAATATTATTCATAAATAAAATAAGATTGGGGTTTCTATGGATAGGATTCATGTGGGATTTATTGGGACAGGCTTCATCGCGGATATTCTGGCTAATGCTCTCTTGAAGTTGAAGGAGTACTCTTCTATTGAAGCTGTTTACTCCCGAGAGATCGAGAAGGCTAAGCATTTTGCAAAGAGGTTTGGGGTTGAGAAAATATATTCTAGCTGGAGGGATCTTATTAATGATAACGAGATCGAGGCTATTGTCGTAGCGACTCCTACTTATACTCATAAAGAGATTGCTGTGGAGGCTGCTAAGAGGGGTAAACACGTGTTTCTCGAGAAACCTATTTCTCTTAATATACAGGATGCGAGAGAGATCGTTAGAGAGGCTGAGAAGAATCATATTAAATTATTCGTTGGGCACTGCCTCAGGTACTGGCCTGAGTATGTTAGGGTTAAGGAACTTGTTTCAAGAGGTGAGATTGGTGAGCCTAGGGTTGCGAGAGCTTATAGACTAGGTTCTTACCCCACGTGGTCTCTGTGGTATAGATACAGAGAGTTTAGTGGTGGTGTTGTTATTGATTTAGCTATTCATGATATTGATTTTCTGAGGTGGGTTTTGGGCTCTATTAAGAGGGTCTATGGTGTTGGTGGTAGATTCAGTAGGTACTCTGTTGATGTTATTGATCACGCTATGTATATACTGGAGTTTGAGAATGGCGCAGTAGCCTATGGCGAGGCTTCTTGGGCAATGCCTCAGAAATTTGGTTTCACCACATATCTTGAGATAGCTGGTACAAAAGGTCTTTTAACTGTTGATAATAAGTCTACTGCTTCGGCCCATGAGTATTACAATGATTCTTCATCATCATATTCTCCATTGTATCATGATGCTTACTATAATGAGCTCAAAGCCTTCCTCAGATGGATCTTGTTTAATGAGCCAGTAGCCATATCTCCAGAAGATGCTGTTGAGAGTCTGAGAATAGCTCTCGCAGTAACTAAGAGTATTGAGAAGAGAGAAGCAATTGATCTGGGGGTGGAGGCGGCTTGATCAGGTTCGCGATAGTCTCATTTGCTCATATGCATGCTTATAGCTACGCTAGAGTCATTAAGGAACTCGAGGCCGAGGGTCTAGCCTCTTTAGAGGGGTTTTACGACGATAATCTCGATAGATTAAATAGGGTTTCAGAGATCTATAAGCCCAAGAGAATTTATAGAGATCTCTACTCACTCGCTGAGGACAAAAATATTGATGCTGTTATAGTGGCCTCTGAAAACTCCAAGCACAAAAGTTTCTCGGTGCCTCTGATGAGAGCTGGGAAACATGTTCTTGTTGAGAAACCTATTGCCACAACCTATAGAGATGGTTATGAGATGGTTGAGGAGGCTAAGAGGAATAATGTGAAGCTTCAGATAGCTTTTGTAATGAGGTATCATGACGCCTCTATTGAGATCAAGAGAAGAATAAGTTCTCTAGGAAGGATCTATGCGATAACATCTACCAATCACGGTAAGAATCCCATGGATTGGTTTGTTGATCCTGAGTTAGCTGGGGGAGGAGCCTTCATGGATCACATAGTTCATGTAGCAGATCTAATTAGGTGGTACACTAATAAAGAATTTGTAGAAGTAACAGCTTTCACTGCAAGAAATCTAAATGAGAGCCTAACGGTAGAGGATAATGGCTTGATAATAGCTAGATTAGAAGATGATATAATAGCATCAATTGACTGCAGCTGGTCAAGACCTCCTAAGTGGCCTGTCTGGGGCGATGTGTATATGAGGATACTAGGTGAGAGAGGCGTACTAGTCCTAGACGCATTCAATCAAAATATCTATCTATCAGATGGAGAAGGCTTCAGAGGAGTATACTTTGGACCAGACGCTGATAAAAACATGATCCTAGGATTTATAGAGGCTATAAAAAAGGATCAGGAGCCTGTGGCCAGTGGCTTAGATGGTTTAAGAGCTCTCGAGGTTGTTTTAGCAGCATACAAATCTCTACGTGAAAAAAGAACAGTCAGAATAGAGGAGGTAAGAAGTCTTTGAAGATCTCATAGGTTATTAAGAGATATATGGCTCTTTTCAGATATAGGTAGGGGGTCTTGATTTCCGGCTTCATAAAACTAGTTCTTTCATCAAGTTTAACCAAGAACACTCCAATGGATAACTACTTGGGTTTTGCCTCTCCCAGAGTAGTGAGACACCCATACACTAGAGAACCCTGGCTCTTATTCACTGCCTGGAGAGATCAGTCAGGTGTCGAAAGAGAGATCTGGGCAGCTCCAGTAATTGATGAATTTTCTCTAGAAATAGATCTGAGAAGATCCAAGAAAATCTCCGCGGGATCCTCTGTAGGTGTAAAAGGTCTTAATACTGTTGATGTCTTCTACGACTACTACGATGATCGTTGGATCATTTTCTCTACAATCTATGGTGGAGACCCGAAGAGTCTCGCAGTCATATACTCAGATCCTGACTTCACAAAAATCGAGGCCTCACTGATTGAGTCACCCATTAACATGGGTGATGCGGGTTTCTCATGTATCTCATACGAGGATGATAAGATACTCACGTGCACTGGAGGTTTTGGTTTAGAGAGATCTCTAATGACAATTGATGACTTCGCTAAGAAACAGCTATCAAAACCCGTTCTGGTGAAGAAGTCTATAGGAGGATTATTACTAGGTGAGGCAGCAGATGTTCATAAAACCTTTGTTTATGGCGGGAGGATCCTTATGCTAACAGAGAATCTCGGCGGAACAGGCACGTGGCATATACAACTATACATGGGTCCTAGAATCGGTTGGAAGAAGTGGGGTGATCAATACTCACTAGGCAAATGGTACATGCCTCTCTCAACAAAAATTCCTTTACCCTTCGCGAGTGACTATGAGAAGACAAGTTATGGACACCCAGAGTACACACTTGAGCTGAGAAAGCCGTGGCTCATGTGGGCTAGTTTTAGACACTGCCACTGGCCACAGCCTGATAAGGGTCTTAAATGGGCTCACGAGATATGGGCTGCGGAGACTTCGGTGGATTACTTCTCTAATCCTAGAGAGTGGCTTCCAGCGGTTTTTGAAGCTGATGAAACAATTGAGCCACCCTGGATCCTCGATACATTAGGTGCATCAAAGATCTTGATCCATGTGTATAGACCTAGGGAAACACATGAGCTAGTAGTGAGACACGGAAGAGACGTAGGGAAACTCTCAGTAGGTGATGGAAGATACGTTGAAGAGAGATATGTTGTCTCTAAGGAACAGAGAATAGTTATAGACCCGGCTCCGCCAGCGATCTACATCGAGCCCACAGACCCAAGGAGATCAACTGGTGTAATGATATATCTACTACCATAATTCTGAATCAGCCCAGAAACCGGTCATCACTACTCAGATTATCTAGCCATCATCACCGATATAATATTCGTCTAAGGCAATTATTAAGTTAGGTTACAGTTTCTATTCACTTTCTATTAACTTCTCTACACTCCCCATCTAAATCTCCATAGTCCTCTACCAAATGACCCAACCGCTGTTTCTAGCTCCTCAGCAAGCGTATCACTTATAAGAGCTTCATCAGCTAATGGAAATACTATAGTACCTACTAACACCTCTTTCGACCAATATCTCTCGCAATAATCTTGACCCACGCTTTTCTTGGGAAAAACCATACTCTCAAGGATCCTCCAGCAATCTCAACAGCTTTTTCGACAACATCCTTAGAAAGCCATAGACCTGATTACTCAGCTACACCTATATATACTAAGAGTTGTGGAGTAGTCCTCAAAACCACTATTCAAGAGAGCTATAACATCAATAGATCTCTCATTAACTCTTATTCTCAGTCTTAATCTCATTGCCAAGATTAATATCTCTGATTCCACTGATCCTCGCGATATATCTATATCTTATTCTGCCAATATAGATTTTACTACTCATATCTCTTCACAATAACCCGTTGACTAAAGAAAATATAGATAAAGCTTCAGTGAGTACTATAAAGCAATTTTTTAATGAGATAATAATATATGCACATGAGATTTTATGAAAAAAGAGTTATTTTTTATGATTGTTTATAGATCGAGAAACTAGAGATTTATTAATTCTGGGGCAGAACTATAGTTCTGGGGTAGAACTATACTCTTCGATCCTCGTCCAAAGACTAGGAGAGAAGATCTATTTGGGAGGGAGAGAGAACTTGAATTACTACATAGAAACATTGATTCGCCGATTATAGTTATTACTGGGATCAGAAGAATTGGGAAAACATCTGTTCTAAACGTATTTCTAAATGAAGTCTCGATCCCTGGTGTGATTATTGATTTAAGAAGTTTAAAGACTAATTATGGTTTTAAAGATCTCTATGATCTTTTGGCTAAGAGTTTCTCTAGTAAACTTGATAAATTCATTGATCTGTTGAAAAATATATCGTCTATTAAGATCGTTGGGGCTGAGGTGGAGTTTAAGTGGAGAGGTAGAGGCGCTATTAATTTATCGACCTTGTTTGATTACTTGAATAAGAAAAGAGTTATAATAGCTTTTGATGAAGCCCAGAGACTGCGAGGACCTAGATCTCAGGAGATTCTTAGTGCTATAGCTCATGCATATGATTATGATAAAAACATAACATTTATATTCACAGGCTCTGAAGTAGGACTACTTTACTCATTTCTAGAGATCGATAATCCATCGTCTCCTATATATGGAAGATATATATACACACTATCACTAGAGAGATTTCCAAGAGATGTATCAATAGAATTCCTTAAACAAGGATTTAGTGAAGTAAATATGAACGTATCAATGGAAGTGATCGAAGCCGCAGTAGATATATTTAATGGTGTTCCTGGCTGGTTAACATTTTTCGGAAACGAATATATTAGAGGAACAAGAGATCTCAACAAGATCAAGAGATTAGCTGTGGAGTTAGCGCTAGAGGAATTAAGAAACTTGGTTAAGGAGAGAGGAGAGAGATACGCAATAGCTCTAAAAGGATTAGCAGAAGGAGCAAATAGCTGGGGGAGACTTAAGAGATATATCGAAGAAAAAGAGGGGAGAACAATCTCAACAAGTATTTTACACAATATAGTGAAGTCTCTAGAGGATCTAAGTATAGTAAAAGACTATGAGTTTCTAGACCCAATATATAAGGAGGCAGCGAAAGAACTCAGATAATTAGTGATACTACACTTACCCACAGATTAAGAATATCTATTTATATCAAGGAAATATTTTAATTTATAAATATTCTTTCTATGGAATGATCAGCGTAATTAAATCTTTACTATATATCATGATTATTTAATATACACATTGGGTAGAGCAATGAGTAAGGAACTAGATCTAGAGAAATTCTATCATCTATTTCCCTGGAGAGAGGATCCTGATACACCAAGTGGTTATAAGAGATATCAAGAAGTAGTAGAAGACATGAAGTTTCTAGTTAATCACCCGTGGATACAGAAAATTCTTCAGATGAAAAAAGAAATTGAGATAATTGATTTATGCAGTGGAGTAGGTTTTGGTGGCGCAGCCTTATCTAAATTGCTTAAAGAAAGAGGATATAGTGTAAATCTTACTTTACTCGATCTCAGATTAAACGCACTAGAAAAAGGTAAGAGATTCATTACTAAGGAACTCGGTCTCGAGCCTGAAGTAATTGTTGCTGATTTAACAAAAAAGTTGAATATCTCAAAGAAATACGATATAGCCCTCATATGGGGGCTCTCAACACCTCATTTTAATCCCTGGGAATGGATCAAGGTACTTATTAACGTAAGAAGACTGCTATCCAACGATGGTGTTTTAGCATATGAGGAAGCTGATAGAGTAGAGCATATTTTTATAAGAATGGGTTATCAAAGAATCATGCCACAAATAGCTGAAGAGAATCGCTTGGTTCTCTCAATTCACTCAGAACGAAATTATAAAACAGGAGATGTCTATAAATTAGTCATAGATCTATTGAAAGGAGATAGAGTCAGGATCAAATTTTATTACTGGGATATAGCTTCGTCAGCTACCTTCGCATGGATCTTCTTTGATGATGTAGATTTTATCTCAACAAAGTATCCCTACCAAGGAATCATGATAGCAAGTAAACCTAGAGACTCTATAAATCTAGAAGAACTATTTACTAAAACTCCCACGTTGATCTCAGCATAGAAATATTAAGGTTCTACAACTTTAATTTGATTCTTTTCTCGACTTATTTGATTTTTAAATATAGTGAACGTTCAATAAGGCTTAATAAATATAATCCCTCCATATATCGATGGGGGCCTAATGAAGTTAGTAGACGCGTACTTTTACCTTGAGAGATTAAGAGATCTCCTATACTCATTATTAGAGTTGAGAGATAAAGCTAGAGATTCCGGGTCTGAGAAAGTGCCTATTCAGGAGGCGACATCTCTTGTGAAATACGGATTTATATCGATGTTTAAAGGTGGTGTCATAATGGATGTCACAAACGAGAAGCAAGCAGAGATCGCTGAGAGAGCTGGTGCAGTTGGTGTTATGGTTTTAGATAAATTACCATATGATGTAAGAGCCTCAGGAGGTGTTGCTAGAACAGCTGATCTGAAGATTATTGAGAGTGTTATGAATACTATAACAATCCCTGTATCCGCAAAATGTAGAATAGGTCACGAGGAGGAGGCTAGATTATTAGAAGAGATAGGAGTTGATTTAATTGATGAAAGCGAGGTTTTGACACCTGTTGATGAGAAAGCTCATATAAATAAGTGGTTATTCAAGACACCATTTGTTAACGGCGCGAGAAATCTGCCTGAAGCCTTGAGAAGAATATATGAGGGAGCATCAATGATTAGAACTAAGGGAGAACCTGGAACAGGTAATGTTGCTGAAGCTGTTAAACACATGAAATTAGTTAATCGAGATATCGCTATGCTAAGAGGATATTATATAAGCGGTGATTATGAGGCTATATGGGTTTATTCTAAAGAGAATAAAGTACCTTATGAATTAGCTTTATTAACAGCTAGATTAGGGAGATTACCAATAGTTAATTTTGCTGCTGGTGGAATAGCTACTCCAGCTGATGCTGCATTAATGATGTGGTTAGGAGCTGACGGGGTTTTTGTTGGTTCAGGAATATTTAAGAGTAGCGATCCTGAGTCTAGGGCGCGAGCCATAGTCTTAGCAACAGCATTTTATGATGATCCAGAGACTGTTGTTGAGGCTCAGAAAATGGTTTCTGAGAGACAAGCCATGTTGGGAATAGATGTTAGAACACTAAAACCAGAGCAATTAATGCAGATACGAGGTGAGTAATTAAATGGTTAAAGTAGGAGTATTAGCTGTTCAAGGAGATTTTCTAGAGCACTTAGAAATTCTCAGAGAAGCGGGGGTAGAGTCCGTATATGTTAAGAAAGTCGATGATTTATACAAAATAGATGCTTTAATAATTCCTGGAGGAGAATCAACAACTATCGGTGGCTTAATTAATTTTAGAAATTTAGCAGAACCAATAATTAGATTAGCTGATTCAGGCGTACCTATCATGGGAGTTTGTGCCGGCGCCATAACGTTAGCGAAAAAAGTAGTTGATAGAGTAGTAGGTGAAACAAATCAATTCACACTAGGTTTAATGAATATAAGTGTTATCAGAAATATCTTCGGTAGACAAAAGAATTCTTTTAGAACACGAGTATATATTGAGAATATAGGAGAAATAGACGCGGCATTCATCAGAGCTCCTGGGATAATAGATGCGTGGGAACCCGCTAAAATTATAGGCTACATAGATCATCCCACTACCGGCAGAGTAGGGGTAGCCGCAGCACAAAATAATCTCATAGCCATAACCTTTCATCCAGAAATCACAAGCGATACCAAGATATATAAGTTCCTTCTAGAGATAATTAAGAAATAGGCTCATAGAACCTCATCCTTGTGACAAGCCGAGTTGATATGAATTCAACACAGTATAAATTTAGATGTGTGCGTTGCGGCAGAGAAATAGATTCATCAAATATAATTTTTAGATGCCCATTCTGCAAAGGTCTTCTCGTAATAGAGTACGAAAAACCTGTGTTTATGATTGATAAAGATAAGCCAGGTATATGGAGATATAGATCTCTTCTACCGAATTTCAAAGAGATCATATCTCGTGGAGAAGGATATACTCCTATAAAACGCGTTGGAGGAGTATATATTAAGAATGAGAAAATTAACCCAACGGGTAGCTACGTAGATAGAGCATCAGCGTTAATTGCTTCTTATATAAGCAATTTTAGAGTAAGAGATGTTGTAGTAGAATATGAAGAAGTATTTTCTAAATCTCTAGCCTACTATCTATCTAATTTAACAAATATTAGATTCTGTATTGAAAATGAGGATCTCACTAATATACCAATAAATGATCTAGTTTATTTAATGAAGATAGGAGAGATAGAGATATGCGGAGATAAACATATTGAAAACACATTAGTATTAAACTACGCTAATCCTCTAACTATAGAAGGTTTAAAAACAATTGTATTTGAGCTATACGAAAAGAAGATTAATGTAGATTACATAGTAGTTCCAGCGAAGACAGGTATATTAGCGTATTCTCTGGCTAAGGGTATGAACGATCTCGAGAAATCCGGCTTAAATACAGGTTATGAGATAATCGCCACACTACCAAAAAACAATCCTATTCCAGAGATCCTCAGAGAAACAAGAAAGATCAAAGTTATAGAAGTGCCTCATAGAGAAATTCTTGAATCATTAAAAGAATTGGTTAGCCATAGAATAAATACTCCTCCACTCTCTGCAACAGCTTACTATGTGGCAAAGAATATGAGTAGAGCCATCGCCGTAATAACGGCAGGCTATAAACCTACTGCCAAAATATATCGAGATAAAGGTCTCAAAAAAATTATTCTCGAGACAATCAAGAGGAGGGGTCCTATGACCGCTTACGAAATATGGAAAGAAAATCAGAAATATTCTCTCCGCGGAATCTACAAGTCTATTCATAGTCTAATTGAGCAAGGGTATATATGCTTCGAGACACAGACTAAAAGAGGCAGAAAAGTTCGTGTATATGATATATGCTCATAATCTTTTTCAAGGCGTTTATCGCATAATTAAGTGATAGATAAACAAATACGCATACCGACTCCCAGATGAACTAATCAGTAATTAGGGCTATATATCGAGTTTTAAGAAATCAAGTCTTTTACTATATTCTAAGTCTCTTATCTCTTCTCTTGACCCAGGTTTTCTGAAGACAAATAGTTTCTCGTGGTATATGAGTAGAAAATCTCTTTTTCTTAATCTGCTCCACACTTCTCTCGTGGTCTTCATCTTGTGCTGTATCTTAATAACCTCCTCCTTCAACACAAAGCCCGCATCTAGAAAGACTTGCATTACATAATGTGATATTGGCACATAGTGTTTTCTAATTCTCGTATCCCCAATTAATATTGCACAATATTTCCCAGGTCTCAGCACTCTATATATCTCTCTAGCTACATCTCTCATCCATCTCAGATACTCCTCGAGGCTCCTAGTCTTAGAGAGATCTCCATCAACTCTATCCCCATCACCGTACTTGATTATATTGAAGTAAGGTGGGTGAGTAGCCACGAGATCAATGCTCTCGTCCCCGATCAAGTCTAGTTTCCTCGCATCCCCTAGATAGACCTTGTACCACACCTTCTTAGTATCCTCTACATCAACTCCCTCAATTTTTGCATCAGTGCTCTCATAGAGGTTTTTCAAGGCCTCCTCGAGGTAGTAGAGTCTGTGGAGTGTTAGTATCACAGCGTTATAGTTTATGTCTACACCAATAGAGTTTCTCCCCAGGAGCTTAGCCTCTATCAATGTGGTCCCACTACCCATCATAGGATCCAGGACAATGTCACCGGGTTTAGTGTACATAAGTATAAGAGCCCTAGGTATCTGAGGAGCCCAATTCCCTCTGTAATCCCCTCTATGAGTAGCCCAAGAACCTCTCCTAGGGAAACTCCAGACAGTAGTTGATACATCAGTCAACTCCTCGGGCTCAGGAGCTAGACGCTTAATCCTAACCGGCTGAAGACTAATGACTTGATCCTCTAGCACAATTTCTTTATGCTTCGCCACATACTCAAGATACTCATTAAATGAGACTTCTCTCATTCTCAGTATTTTCACACACCTCTGATCTTTTCTAAAATCTCAAGTATTGATTTGATTCGATAATATACTTGATCTCTTGATTCTCGTTTAAAATCAATCATATATCTCTCCCCTTAAGGACTATGATATATTAGCTTCACATAACGAGTTTCCCACATTGAGGTTATACGTAAGTAACATTATAAACTAAATGCCCCAGATAGCGATAAGAATCTTCTACCATAGATCAGTATCTTACACTATATTTGAACTACATCTTTTTCACTTATCCACATACTTTTGATCTTACCATCCACATAGTATATTAGTGTTCCACTGATTTTTGATCTAACGTAATAAGTATCATTTATATACTCATACATGATCGGATATTGCGGAAGAAGATATTCTTGGATACCTACCACAGCTTTGCCAGCTTTAATAGGCACCAAGATTATTATTTCAGCATCATCGGTTCCTAACTCAATATCTATCTTATCTCCAGGTATCTTAAGTAATCTATAGCCACCACTGAATACTTTGTAATATAAATACTCTCCTTCTCTTAACACGTATCTCGTTAGCAACGGATCTATTGAATCTCTTATTGATATCGGGTCTTTATAGATATTGAATACGCCAATAACAATAGAATCTTTTGATCTTGAGGCTACTTTAAGAAGCCTAGTCTCATTATAGGGATCCGTAAATAAAGAATCTTCTGTGGGTAGAGCTGGTTCATCAACTCTTACGACTTCACCATTCGGCAAAACTATTTTCTTAAGAAGATCTATATTTGTTTTATCCGGGTCTCTATCGGTTAAGTAAATAGGTCCACCACTCAGTACACTAGCTACTGCATAAAGTTTGGCAAAGGGATCATAGCTCATCCACATATCATAATCAGGATATGTTATAAAGCTGAAGAATACTGAGTTAAATATACTCCACATAACATGTAGCTTAGCCGCAGATCTCCACAAAGGTATGTAATCAAGAGATACTCTGGCTATGTTGCTGAGAGGCATAAAACTATAGTTCTCCGGATTCATCGCCATTGAATTAAGGATCCACATGTTATGCTCATGAGCTGCTAATTGTGAACTAATCATTATATTCTCTGAAGCTCTCGCAATATCTATCTGGTCTTCATAAGCTAATTTTATGTAGTATTGATTATCTATTTTAACAAAATCAAATCCTTGTTCTCTTAAGTATCTGAAGAATCTTCTGAAGAAATCAAGTGCCTTCTCAAACTCAGGAGATGGTACATGAGTCCCAGTTCTGTAATCAATTACTGCCTCGGAACCTAATTCATTAAATACATCCTTATGTGCACCGCCCCAATGCAGATTTATAGTGTGCCACAATCCAATCTCCTCAACCCCCAGCCTCTTAACTGACTCTATCAATTCTCTGAAACCAGCTGGGAATTTGTCTCTTCTAGGCTGTAAAGACTTAAGGATCCTCACACTAATAGCTCCGAACTCAGGTTGCCTAAGTCTAAGCTCCTTAATCTCCTCAATTTGCCACCCATCATCCACAATAACCCATTTCACCGGAACACCTCTTCTCACTAAACCACCAACGATCTTCTTGATATCATCTGAGCTCAAGTCAACTAGTTGAAGAGCATTCCAACTACACCACCCAAGCTTACTCAACACCCTAGGAGCAGGCTTCTGAAGTCGGTGTTTGATAAATGTGTATTGTGAAACTAGATCGATTAATCTCTCAATTGATTCATAGGGTCTCTCGGCATAAGCTATCGCCAGAATATTACTTCTTTTGATCTCATTAACAACTTTTCCAGAGAAAGTTTCAATAACTAAATTAGGTGATGCATACGCCGACAAAGCTCCGTTGGTTAATGTAAGAATCGATAGATAACCATGATGATACTTAGCTAATATAAATATGGTGTAAGGAAATAACTTATTAAACGAATCAATTTGATAAGGAAACGCCCAGCTACTAATCCTAAATAATTTATCCTTAGGATCCTTAGGATATTCAATATAATCAGATGGCCTAGGTACACTAGGTACTCTCTCTAATCCCACCAGATTATAATATTCGAATCCTTTCTCATAATCAAATCCTATATTATAGATCGTTAAGGCAAGTATTTTCCCTGGTGATTCGAAAAAATCTACTTTCAGCGACAATGGTTCTTTACTAAATGGTGTGGTTTCAGATTTCCCTTCAACATTAAATAATAAGCTATTTTCTCCCTCTATAAAGCTTAGTTTAATGTAGTCTTTATCACTGATCTTATAGAGATCTTCTGTGTCTCTTCTCTCTATAATCAACATATCGCCACTATATTCATCTCCAGTTGCTTTCTTCACTTTATGAACAGCTATATCAAATTTTAACCTCCCTACATTGATTCTCAAGAAAACCTCCTCATCTCGGCTCTTTACATAATAAATATCCGAGATAAAATTTATACCCAAAAACTTGTTCTTATCACTTACACTATAAAAGATCTTTACGCTTACCCTTGAGCTCTAAAGGATCTTTAAATACATGAAATAAAGATCTTAATACAGATCCTCATAATGATTCAGATCTGTTTTTTAATGAACTGACCTTCTTCTCAATTCTATATCAGATCAACACAGGTTCTCCTAGGTTCAACCCTGAACCGGTTCTCCGGCCCATCCCCCCTCAGGGGTTAGGGTTATGAACTTTATCACCGCCTCGGAGACATAAATTCAACCTTGTGTATCCAGCATCTCTATTGAGTATCACCAGAGATTAGTCCCCAAGGCACACATGCATTATAATCATCATAGATACTAGAGGATACAGAACTTATAGATCCATCATCACCCCGAAAGACGAGATTTTAGGTTGTAATCATTCGAGAAGTAAGTTTTTGCTCGAAGACGCACAATATCTGAACGTAGTGACTAAAGCTTCTGTGAATTATGGATCTTATTGAATAGCGGGCCCGCCGGGATTTGAACCCGGGACCTCCGGCTCCGCAGGCCGACGCCCTATCCTGGCTAGGCGACGGGCCCCATGATTATTTTTGAGTGATTAAGTTAATATCTCTCATAGACTACATATGTATTATTTTTATGAGAAGTGAATATTTTAATTGGCTGAGTAGTAATGATTACTCTGAGGCTTCCTCCCAGGATCAAGGTCTTAGAGGCTTTGGGCGCTGTTGCTGATGGTAGAGTGAAGATTATTGATGATCACTATGCTGAGGTGGTGAGTTCTGAGGGTGATCGTGTTTATAAGGTCTATACAGATCTTTCTAGAGGAGTTGTTGATAGCTCTGATAATGGGACTGTTTATCGAGGCTATATTGGGTATCCTATATTGTCTGTTTTAATGATCAGAGGTTTTCTACCTTTTAATAAGAGAATTGCTGAGGCTCTGAGAGGTATTAGGTGGAGAGAGTTGAATGAGAGATATAAGAGCTACTCAATCGTTGAGAATATTGTTGTTTCAGAAGCATCTAGGAAAGGTGTTTCGAGGCAAGAGATCGAGAATTTTATTAATGAAGTAATGAAGATCCTTGGTAGCAAGAGATTTTATAGAGAGAAAGTGATTTAGATGATTAATAAGGACATAAGAATTGTTCTAGTAGGTGTCGAGGGATCCATTAACCTAGGTTTCGTAGCTAGATTATGTAAGAATTTTGGTGTAGAGAAACTCTACCTTGTTAAACCCTCCGCGTCAATAGATGATGAAGCCTATAGATACGCTATGAGAGGTCGAGAGATCCTTGATAAGATCAAGATACTTGAATCAATGGATCAGTTAGTGAATGAAGTAGATCTCGTGGCATGCACATCATCCGTAGTCCCAATTGATAGAGATCCTCTCAGGCAACCCATGGAACTAAGTGAATTTATTGAACTAATAGATAAATACAGATCCATAGCAGTGGTTTTTGGGAGAGAAAGCACAGGATTAACAAGAGAAGAACTAAGAAAATGTCATCTCTATATACACATAGAGGCTGATCAAAATTACCCAGTACTTAATCTCTCACACGCAGTAGCAATAACACTCTATGAAATACACAAGAAATACAGTACCCAGAAAAGTCTCGAGACACTCGAGAAAATCGATAAAGAAGACCTCAGGATCTTGGAGACAGTAGTAAGTAAGATAGTTGAGTTAGTGTATCCACCTAATCGAAGAGAAGATATTAGAGCATCTCTGATGAGAATATTGTATAAGGCGAATATGACAAAAACAGAGATCAGACTATTAGCTAGAACCCTAAGCAAATTAATCTCATTAGCACAAAAAAGATCAAAAGCCGATCTTTTAACATACGAAGAAGACATCAATTGATTCTTTCTATCTAACTTCACGAGCTTAAATAATCGCTACTTAATACTGACACATAACCCATTATAATACTCATAACTTATTTTAGAAAGATACGAGACAATCAAGGATCTAAATATAATATTGATAAATACATCTCTTAAAGCCTACCAGACTTTAATACACCTCGAGAGAATCAGCAAGAATCTATCAGTTTTCAATTCTATAGAAGATCTTTTTGCCGGGGTCTAGGGCGCTACCCCTCCTAAAGAGATTATTTCTATCCATAATCATCGGGTTAGGGGTAATGAGCGGGGATCCTCCCCCACCGGGTCATCGAGAAGCATATAGCCCCTGGAAACTGATCCCCAAACCCTCAAACTCTTAGATCTCATCATCGAGAAGCATTTATGCTCAAAGGCTTAAAAATCCTGCCCCGCCTTAAAAGACGAGGTTCGCCAAAAATCTTGCTAGTATCATGAGATACTTGATTAATAGATCTTATGCGACACGTGATCATCAGCACATATTGTTTTTGACCATGTATATTTTCTCGATAGCTTCAAAAAGATCTCTTGCGACGCATTTTGCACCTTGGTTCTCTAGTAGTTTTTTCTTAGAATCATTGTCTACTACTCCTATGAATCTGACCCCTGATTTTATACTACTTAAATAATCTGTTAAATAATCTCCGAGAAAAATTGCTTCATCAGGATCTGCGCCATAGTCTCTCAAGATCTTTTTAATAATATCTGATTTATCAAATAAGAATTCCTCTTCTAAATCTCTCGTATAGGCTCTGTCCAAGGTGTATATATCATCAACTAAATCTTCTACACCAAATATTCTCAATTCATCAAAAACTGTTTCTCTAGGACACTCACGTCCCGTAGCTATTACGTTTCTGAGACCAATACTTCTTGAGTAAATAAGAAGTTCTCGAGCACCTCTATTAAGAAAACCTGTTTTAGTTCTATAGAGTCTTCTGAATGTTCTCCAGAAATTTTCTCTTGAGCACCTAACGATCTTTTTTGATAGATTGTTCTCAATATATAGTCTATAGAACTTGTCGTAGGTGAGTATCTCTTCACCACAGAGACTAAGTGTGGTATTGAATGTTTCGTAGAAATCAACTAGATTATTCACCAGTGTCATGTCATAGTCTAGTATAAGGATCCTTATCTTCAAAACATACTCCAGGTAATCTACTGAGACAAGCTTAATAATCTTAGTCTGAGAATATACTTGGTGCATCTTGAGAGAAGAATTGAAATACGTGCTGAAGATAAAAAGAATCACTTTTCTAATAATCATAGCTCTTCTATTAGTAGGCTACATAGTCTATATGTCAATAAGTATTTATAGAGGCTATGAGAATTATTCTAGAGTGTCTCTAGATAAGATCTACTACGAGTTTATCACGTATAGAAATAAGACCCTTATGCTCTCATACGCGGTTAGTTTAGTAGGTCAGCAATCAAGTTATGAACTCTCAACACTCTCTAGGGTTGACTGCGCCGTGAATTATAATCCTAATGCATCGATCTATAGTGTTTTTTGTTTAGGTAATCCTGAGGTTATGAGAGATCTCTTTATTGGCCAGGGTTCTAGACCTTATTTCGCGATCGTGTCTCTACTAGATCTATTCTATAATGTGACTTCTGAGAAGAATACTTCATATCTAGGAATTAAAGAAGTTGCTGTATATTTCAAGGATATGAGGATCTATGTCCCTTCGAGATATATAGCGATATATAATGTCTCTCTCAGCGAAGGCTACATGATTATTTACTCAGATCTGGTGTCAGGAGTGCCTCTCAGAGCAGAGATCTATACAGACAAGTTTAGATTAGTAGCTGATTTAATAACTTTCACAACAACTTGATTCCTGATAAACAGCTTATATTTTTGAGGAGAAACTCTACTAGGGTCTCATATGCCTAAACTCACGGGCTTCAGCCTTGTTACACTAGGTTTAATAATCTCGAGTTTAGTAGTGGGTTTCTTGATAGGTTTTGCAACAACATCATTAACCGATCTAAAATATATATTCTCTCCACAAGATAAGCAAATTATTTCACAATGTCAAGATCTAAACACTAGTTATCAGCAGTTAAGTATTTTACTAAGAAGATATATCTACATGGGGTTACTATATGATCTGAGAAGCTTAGTCGTTCTTGTGGCAGATACTAGAGTAATTGTTTCAATATCTAATTTAACATCTTCTCCTGAGCTTCTCTCAATAGCAAAAATTAATCTTGAGACGGCAGTTAATTTATCTAATAGAATCTTGGATAATATAAGAACCGCGAGAAACCTAACAACTTCACAATCAGAGGCTTATATATTGGATCAGATCAGAGACAGGATCCTAATTACGAGAGCAAATCTAGAGAATCTCTTATCAGATGTTAATAATGCTATAAATACCAAAAGTGTTCCACCTGATCTAGCGGCTAAATCAGATCGATTATTCAATAGTGTTTCTCAAACTATTGACGAGATAGTATCTCTACTCAAACAATTATCGTAGAAATATAAAAAATTATTTTTTCATTAGGAGAGAGGGAATAGCATATAGAGCTATACTAAGTACTCCAAGAACACCTCCGTAAGGCATGTTGAGTATAACTGCTAGAATTAACGAAGCCACTGATACTAAAACTATTATCGCAGTGGCTGAAACAACTGATATTCTTTTTAGAAAAGGTGTTATGCTAGGAGCTATGAAAAGTACGTGAGCTGCTATTGCACCAACTAGTCTAGTTACGTAGACTGCTGATAATGCCACTATAGCATAGATCATTGTTCTGTAGAGTAGTGTTGATACAGGACCTTTCATATAGGAGAAGTATTCAGGATCGAATGATAACAAAAGAATCTTTTTCCAAGTAAATAGCAAGACACCTAGGAAAATTAGTATAGTTAAGAAACTTAGTAAAAGATCTTGCTCTCTCAGAAAGAATGGAGATCCAAACAAGATATTGTATACAATAGATGGGCCTACTGGAGAGTAGATCGCTAATCCATATGATGCTAAAGAAGATATTGCTGCGGCGACAAAAGCAATAGTTGCTATAGAAATATTTTGTTCATATCCTCTCTGAGATAAAAATACTATTAAGATAACGAAGAGACTCATAACAACATACGCTATAGCCTCAGGGTAAAGATATGGTATGAAGAGATTAATTAGGTACCCCGTAGCGGCTGCTGCGAGGATCATGTGGAGAGATTCTATTGCGAGAAACTGTGTTTGTGTGTATCGAATAAGTAGACTCACTATACCTCCTAGAACTGAGGCTAGTAAGACACCTATTAATCCTCTTAGGTATATGGGGTCGAGAAATATGTTAGTGATAAGGTCCATGTTCTTCTCCTAGATAAATTGTTTTTCCATTGAGAGTAGCTAATCCATATACCTTCTCCAACACCTCTGGTTTTAAAACCTCACGTGCTTTTCCATAGGCTAGTACTCTTCTATTTAGAAAGAGTATATCAGGGTCGTATCTCAGACATCTGGAGATGTCATGTGAAACAACTATCATACTTACCTCCTTTTTATTCAATAAGTCGAATAAAAGATCTACTATATGTTCTCTAGCGGATGCATCAACCATTGATAAAGGCTCATCAAAAACCAGTAGTTTAGCCTTCATAGCCAGAGCTCTGGCTATTAGAACTCTCTGTTTATAGCCTCCTGACAACTCATAGAAGTATTTGTCCAGGTACTCTTCTAAACCCGTTATTTGAATAGCTCTCTCTACTTGATCAGGATCCTCTGACACTTTAAGAATATATGGAGACGCCACTATTTCCTTAACTTTCAATGGAATATATTGATAAACATTACTTATTTGCGGCATGTAACTCACTAATCTTCTTATCTGATCCTGATCTTTCTCAGGATCATATCCAAATACTTTTAGTACACCACTTCTTCTCTTAATCATACCAAGTATAGTTCTAAGAAGAGTTGTCTTACCAGCACCATTAGGACCCATAACGATTAGTGCAGAGGGATGCTTCAAGGAAAAAGATACATTGTCCAGAACCAAATTCTCTCCTAGATAAACACTAAGATCTTTTGTATAAACCGCGTACTCCTCATAAACCAAGATCATTTCACCCTACGTTTCACATTAATATAGTAATATACGGCTACCAGTATTATTACTACGATTATTGCCGCAGATATCACAATCATATAAGTGTTAACACTAGTCCCCGAACTCTGCGGAGATGTAATGACTGCCTCAGAGGATGTAGAACCACAGTATCTCTTTAGTTCAAGTGCGACTACGACAGGTGCTAAATAAGGAACATTTTTCATAATAGTTTCTCTGACATTGACTATGACCGGGGTCACACCCATGCTCTTTATAGTTGATATTACCATATCTGAGTACTCCTCAGTTCCCTGAAGAATCAATACGCATCTAGCACCTGAGTTCTTTAGACCTTGAAGAGATTGTGGTGTTGGCTCTTGCTCAGGCTCGGGGGTAAGCATGTAGACAGGTTCTAGACCTAAGGAATAAATCATGTATTGACCCGCGGCACTATATATAGCGACGCCCTTGAGTCCTGAGACTATGTATCTCGCATAACTATATGAACTATTAATAACGTTTATAGCTACCTGAGTAGAGGAATTAATTGCTGAGCTAAATACAGTATACTCTCCTGGAGAGTATTTCTCTCTAGCGATCTCAAGCACCTTATCTCTTGCAATCTCTAGGAGCATTATCTGAGCTCTATAATCAAAACCTATATGCTCATTATATACACCAGTAGACTTCTTGAGAGGCTCCCAACCTCTCTTGATTAACTCCTCGTAGAGTATTATATACGGTTTCCCCGACGCCCTAGCTGCATCAATAAGTTTCGTGGTTATAGGCAGGTGACCTATTACGTCTACGATAATTAAATCTGCTTGAAGAGCTCTTTGAATATCTTGTGGAGTACCCTCATAAGTGTGAGGATCAACGCCGGGGGGTATGGGAGAAATCACATCCACGTAGCTCCCTAAAGCTAATCTTAGCAAAGAAGCATACGAGGGTGGCACCACCGCTATCTTTATCTTTTCTAGAGACTGTGATTCTGCTATAGATATATTCGCTATAAGAATCATTGATAGCAATATTACTAAAAGATATATCTTAGAAATTCTTTTGATATCATAGTTAATTCTCATAGTGAGAGCCCTTAAAAAATAATTAAATTAATTGCTTTTAAGTTTTTAGGCACTACCTAAAATTTATAGCAGATAGATCTATTAACTTAAAAGAGTCCTTATCTATAAATCCCTTATTAATAACGTAATTCACTAAATCAAATATCTTCTCCACATTATCAATAATAACAAAATCTGTAGTAACCACAATATTATTTCTAGATAAATCAATTATAGATCTATCAGCTTTCTCAGCTAATAAATAACTCGATAACAAACCCGTCTCTCTACTTTTATTAACTACGTACTTACCTAGATCTAAGCTATAAGAAACATTTTTATCAATGACATAAATAACTTCTAAGACATCTAATTCTCTAAAGATCTTTATTATAAGATCTATTGCTCTAGCTACGTAAAGATTATCAATAGATACTTTTTTTGACCCACCCAAGTCTCTTATTAAACCATCATCACATAAATACACGCATCCTCCCGATATCGCAGTGGTTAATGTACTGAGCGTATTTAGTAGATCTACTACAAGTGTTTTTTGCTTGATCTCCTCTACAGACACCTTCTTTATATTTGCTTTAGACACGTAATCAGGTCTATGAATACATCTCATTAATAAACTTCTCTCTAATTTACTTAACATATACCTACTACATATAGTATTAAGAGATATTTTCTGGCTATAACCTCTTGATAATAAATACTTGTAGTCTTTAGAAGCCTCAATAAGTCTCTCATCTAATTCAATACATTCTCCTATACTCAGACCCTGAGAACCTCAGAGACTACTTCTCTAATTATCTCTTCAGCATTATCAGCGTTTTTACTCAAGCTCCCCGTCGCGTGATCCTTTTTACCACCACCTCTACCCCCGGCCCTAGAGATAATCTTACTCAATAACTCTCTCGCATCTAATTTACTCAATAGGTTAGCTGATAGTGATATCTCGATTCTTGATGAATCTTTTGATATATTCGTTAGAAGTATCGAGACTATATTATCTTGTCTACTTAGTTTCTTAATATACTCTCTCGCAATATCTTCCTCAGGAGGATCTTTTATTAACAATATCTTCACGTTGTTAATAGTCTCTGCTCTAGACAGGGTCTCTGAGATCATTTTCTCCCATATAGCTCTATATCTACTAAGGATCTTCTCAACAGCTTCTCTCTCTTCAATCAGTGTCTTTGCTCTACTCACGAGACCTTCATCAGCAGATCCTCCTATCAGAGATGATATTTCTCTCAAAATACTCTGGTACCTTGTTGCTTCCTCAGATACTCTACTACCAGCGACGTATTCGAATCTTATTACACCGTCGGCTATCTTCGAAACATTAATTATCTTGAAGCCACCTATCTCACCTGTGTGAGGTAGATGGGTGCCAAAGCATGCTTGAGCATCCCAATTCTCGATCTCAACTATTCTAATAACAGGATCCTCTGGGACACCTCCTTGATAAATACTTAGACCATACTTATTCTCAGCCTCGTATCTGCTTAGGTATCTCACTATCACTTTTCTTCTCTCATCAATAACTCTATTAACTAACTCCTCTATCTTAGAGATCTCCTCACGAGAGGGGAGCTGGTAGTGTGTCACGTCTAATCTTCCTCTAAACTCATTCTTGTCGGCACCTGCCTGCCAGACATGCTCTCCCAGAATTCTTCTAAGTGTGCCTAGCAATACGTGTGTTGCTGTGTGATGTCTCATTATCCTATATCTCCTGCCCCAATCAATAAATCCTCTGATCCTGGATCCTATAAACTCTTCTCTCAACTCTTTATCTAAATAGTGAATAATCACATTATCAATCATCTTCACATCTACGACGCTGTACTTCTCCCCATCAATAATAATGTGCCCCTGATCACTTGCTTGGCCTCCTCCTAATGGGTAGAAGAGCGTTTGATCAAGAACAACAATATTGCCTTTAATGCCCAGGATCTTTGCATCAAACTCTTTAATCATCGGATCTTCGTGAAAGAGTCTGCGGGTCTCTGGGAACTTCTTAACCCAGTCTCTAAGGGTAGGCTCAATCTTCTCTTTAGATTTAATAGGAGCTCTCGAGTGTCTGGATGCCACCAATGAGTAGAAGTTTCTCGGGATATCAACCTTTAGACCCATCGAGGAGGAGATCTCCGAAACAATCTCCGGAGGTATACCGTGGCTATCATAGATCTCTATGAGATCATCCAGGGACAAACCACCACCAGAGTATCTTTTAATAATCACAGGCGCTCTCTTAATATTCTCGCGGTATCTCTCCTCTTCGAAATCAATTACATCAAGTATGTACCTGTAATTTCTGCCTATGCTCCTGAATGTGTTGCCCCATCTCTCTATTTGCAACATAATTAATTCCTTAAGAGAAACATCGGTTTTTAATCTAGCTAGTGTTCTCATGATTCTTCTCAGAACAAGTCTAGCTAAGTATCCCTCCCCTGTATTAGAAGGAACAATTCCGTCTCCTAGCATCAGAGTCAGTGTTTTGGTGTGATCAAGTACTGAGAATACATTAACTAATTGTTTAAATGTTTCCTCTACATCTACTCTATTTCTACCAAGATCCTTAGACATACGATCAATAAATGAATCAATTGTCCTCGGCTCGGAAGGATCTATTTTACCTGAGTATATAGATGCTATATACATAAAGTCTCTATCAGGCTCTGACACACCTAATTTACTAAAGAATCTAGAGACCATATTGCTACCGAAGACGGCGTGGAAAGCCGTGGGTGTTTTCTGTGTTAACCACGTTATTCTCTCTATACCATAGCCCACATCAACTATTTTCATAGGGATCTCTCTATAACCATTTTCTAAGGTTTCATACTGCATAAAAACCAGAGTAGCTACCTCTAAGCCTCCTACTGTAACCTCCATTGAGGGACCCGCGTTTCCTCCACCCTCCCACCAACTCTCCTTGAAGGTGAGTTCATCTTCAGGAACGCCTATAGTGTCTATGAAGAATTCCTCAGCGTACTTTACTGTCTCATCTTTCCAGTACACATATTTATCAGGGTAATTGAATGCGTGATGACCACCCATTGTGAAGCTCGTCATGTGTCTACCGAATGTTAAGCCTATGTTATCAATATCTTCAAGCCTGATACATGGTTGAGCAATAACTAGTGGATTAGCTGGTGGAGGAACCTTGCCCGAGGTCACATGTGGTTGGAAGACCACTATTGAAGCTATTGTTAGATAGAGATCCTCTCTCCATCTAGCGACGACTGGTGCTGGATCAATTATTTTGTGACCTCTCTCCTCAAAGAATCTTAGGAAGAGATTAACTGTGTCCTCATAGGACAGATTCTTTATCTTAAGAGGGATATCAAAGAACCTGTAGTCTGTGCAGGGTATATCATTGCATATCTCCCAGGGACCCTTTGTCCAGAAAGGTGTTTGACAGATCTTGCATATCCTTCTATGATACCCATGATCAATAAAAGTCTTCAGTCTATACTCTGAGGGATCCCCTAATTTCGGCAATAGCTTATGCACCTACCTAATAAAATATTTTGTTTAGAAAATAAGGATATTGGATTAGATGAAGACAGATATTAAACAAAAACTAATAAGGATCCTTGAAGAAGCTGGTCCTCGAGGCTATACACAGAGAGAGTTAATTTACATATTAGGAGTATCAAAAGGCTATTTATCACTTATAGTATCTCAACTAGAGAAAAGTGGTGTCGTGGTAAGATACAGAGGCCCTGGAAAAACTGTTGTTGTTAAATTAACTAAGTACACTCATCCATCCACAGGTAAATTCATAAGATTCGGCATTGTTAAATCAACAGAATATATATTTCTACCAATTCTACTAAAGAAATTAAGAGACAGAGGCTACGAGACAGAACTTGTTTTCTATCCCAACGTCAGAGAATTAGCGACTTCACTGGCTAAAGGCAGATTGCATATAGCAATGCTACCAATATACACGCAGTTAGCATATAGATTCTTTGGAGCACCAATAAAGAGTATTCAAGGAGGAGCAGTTGGCGGAGGATTCGTTGTCTACAGAGGTGGAGAAATTAAAGAGTTAATAGATTCCTATGAGAAGATCTCTGTTTATAGCAGTCAGATATCAACTATGGAGATCCTCTCACACGCACTCATGAGAAGAATGAGGAGTAGATACGAGATAAGATTCTATAGAGACCCAGGAGAATTAGTTGAGAGAAATAAGAAGAGAAGTAATGTGGTTATGAGTACGTGGGAGCCTTACGCAACATACCTTCAAGAGAAAGGTTTCAAGACTTCTCCGTATAGAGAGTTTCTTGGAGAATATCATTGTTGCACATTAACTATTCACGAGAATCTTATGACTGGATTAAGAGATCTTATAAAAACAATTTATTCCGAGACATTACGAGAGGCAATGAGAAGATTTGATGATGCATTAGATCAATACTCTAGAATTCTTGGTGTAGAAAAAGATCTTCTCGTGAAAACATCTAGAGATTATTTATACAGAGATTATCTGGATATTAATGAAGTAGAGAGATTAATTCGTGAAGGAGGAGGCTACATGATATCTATAGAGGTGCTTAAAGAGCTTATAGAGGAATAAACCTACTGCTGGACAGGTCGTACAAACTCAGCTGGTAGAGTTATTGTTAGCGGGAACAATGACTCTGCTATATATATTGTAACTTCTTCTCTCTCACGATCAATAGCTTGTATAGTTCCTTTAGAGCCCTTGAACGGTCCTGCAACAACCTCTACAACCATTCTCTCTTTAAGCATCTCAATAATTGGCTTAACCCTGATCATTTCCTCGAGATCTTTATAGCTTACGGCTCCTGCAGCCCTACCCTTCACATATGGCACGTCTCTAACAGCTAGATAGACTGTGTGTAGGTTCTGAACCTCAAATATCACGTAGCCCTTGATGTCTGGTGGAATGATCAGTGCTCTGATATCGCCTAGATAAGAAGCCACCGGATTATTTACGTCGCTTTGACTTTTTAGAGAATTCACTATAGTCTCTACGGTAAAAGCAACATCGAATTCTCTACCCCCAATTGTTCTGACAGCAAATAGTTGTAATTTTCTAAGTTCCTCAGATAATTCTTTCTTCTCTGCTAATTCATTCTTCTTTTCCTCAGTATTTTTTTCTTCACTATTCATGTTCCTCCTACGCCTCCTAAGTAAGTGAGTATTAGATAAGAGATCATTCCTATAGCAAACCCTATTGCGCCGACTAAGAAGAATCCTAGGAAAATTATTCTCAGGAATAACTTGTATTCCTCGGGGTCTGGTCTCCTAGCTAACTCAATTATTTTTCTCCAAGACTCAATTATTTCAGAGATATTCATTAATCACTCCTAAATAAATACATTGTGTAAAGCAATTTATAAGCTAACTCGAATTATTTCCTCCTCAAATAATTCATAATGAGGATCAGATATACTAAGGATAGATCTGTTAATATTGAGAGGATCGTTGATAAAGGATCTGAGAATCTTAGGTAAAATGCATATATATCATATATAAATGATGATCTAGTTCCCTTAAGTAGATTATTAATAGAGCACTTAAAGAACTGATTCTCTAGTGGAGCAAGATCCTGTATAGCACATGGATAAACGTTTGTTATTAGAACAATATTATTCTCAATGATCGAGTACGAGGCTAACAATATCATTATTAAGTGGAGTCTTGCTGTACTTGTTCTAAATATATAAACAAGCGGGATCGATAATATGGCGGTTATAGGCGTGAGGAATCGGGGTCCATATGCTAGGCCGCCATGGTAGTCATGCCACGCAGAATATGTTATTAATGGCGCAAATACGTAGATAATAATAGCCAACCATATTCTTCTAGGAAACATCTCGGGAAAAGTTACTAAATAGATTAATGAGAATAGTGATAGAGGATATAGTGCCATTAGACTCTTTCTAGGATCAATTAATTGTGTATAGATTGCATACATAATATCTAGAGGATTAAGTGTGAAACCTGTGCCAAAACCTCTACTATTTGAGTAGAGGAGTTCAGGTGGCAGAAATGGATTACCTGTTGTGATATAGTCATAGTATAGTTGAAATAATATGAATAATACAAATACCAACAACCAAATAAACGATCTATTTAATATATATATGGTTTTGTTCACGAGATTTTTCTCGGGATCTAGGATCATTAGAATAAGTAGATATATTGTGTAGGAGATCACCAATATTATCGTGGAGGGATCTGTTAAAAACATTAGTCCCGAGAAAACAGCGTTTAGAATAACATATTTATAAGATACTTCATGATTTACTTGCTTTATAATCTTAATACTTGTGTATAGAGATCCCGTGAAAAATAGTGTTAAAAGTGCTTGTGGAAAGATATGTGATGAATAGATCCATGGAAGAGAAGCATATATAGATAAAATAATTGATGTTAATATATATCTATCGTCGCTCTGATCCATCTCTCTAATGAGTTTGTAGAGAATAATCATTGAAGTAAATATCGAGAGACTCATCACTAGACCTCCAATGAATAAAGGATCCAGTACTCCTCCTAGTAGGCACATAGGTATAGATAATATTAGCGGAGTTCCGATTGGTGCCGCGAAGACATATTTACTGGGGCTTATAACCACGTAGTCTGTATAGTACCACTCGATCTTGTTTAAGTAGAAGTTGAGACTACACATATTCCTAGACAGCTCTATGAGAGGCTTCGTGTACCCAGTATAGTAGTGCGCATTTATTGTTGTTATGAATACAGCTAGTGATACTATTAATGTTATTTGTAGAGTTCTTTTACTCATCCCAAACACTCTTTTATAAAGATTTCTATAAATTGATTTAGAGGTGTTTCTAATGGGGATCCCGAAGATCTATGTGGTGACCGCCTCGATTTATCCTCTGGATAATTTACTCGATCTACTTAAAAACGAAACTATTCAACCAGACAAGATCTTGGTTATTGATGAGGGAGATGAGAAAATTAGAGAAAAAAATAGAGAAATACTCAAGGAGCTAGACCTAGAGAAAATATTCTTCTATGGACCTAGAGAAAGAACTGAGTGGTTTAAGAGCCGCTACGGATCATCATATGAGAAGTACTTAAGCTTAATTCCTGAGAGAAGTCATGCGGAGACGAGCTTTGGTTTTTTAGTTGCTTATGAGGAAGATGCTGAAGTAGTTATTGAGGTTGATGATGATGTATATAGTGAAGAGAACTATAGTTTTGTGAGAGATCACTTAAGTAATTTAAGTGATTCGAAGGGAGTCAGAATTTCATCCTCTTCTTCATGGGTTAATACAATAGATTTCTTAGATATTAATCAGAATAGATCCGAGAAAATTTTCCCTAGAGGACATCCCTACGACCCTGTTGTGAGAGAATACGCTTACAAGTATAAGGAGGACAGTGGTGAATGTGTACTTAACATGGGTCTCTGGACGGAATCTCCTGACCTAGATGCTGTTACCATACTTCACTACGGGGGTTTAGACGGTGTTTCAAAGATAAAAGCTAGGAGACTATTGATCGATAAAGTATTTATTGACAAAGGATCTTTTTACGCGGTGTGCTCAATGAATACTTCGTTCAAGAAGAAATTGATCCCTGCTTTCTATCAACTCTACATGAAGTATATGGGTATTGATAGATTCGATGATATATGGTCAGGTCTCTTCGCGAAGAAAATAGCTGATGAGCTGGGGGATAATATGTGTCTAGGTAAACCAGCTTTAAAGCATCGTAAGAGACCAAGATCTGTGTGGAAAGATCTTAGATCAGAGCTTGAGGGTATGATAATCAATGAGAAGCTCTGGAGAATAGTTAAAGAAGCAGAGATTAGAAGCAGAAGCTACATAGATGCCTATAGAGAATTAGCAGAATATATTGAAAAGAGAATAAATGAGTTCAGCGAAGAACTTCACAGAAAATTCGTGAAGTTCCAGACGGAGAAAATGATTCTTTGGACAGAAGCGATAGTTCTTTTATAAAGACCTAGTTAAGTGAACGGCTAAGCATCTTATTAATCCTCTATATCAATTTTATTAGAGATACGAGGTCTCTATATGAATAAATACACAGAGAAGGCAGTAGAAGTTTTCCTAGAGACAGGAACTAAGTTTCCCAGATCTATTATTTGGGCCATGGGTCTCCTAAAATACGCTGCGGCTAAAGTGAACACCGAGTTGGGTTTATTGGATAAGGATATTGGCGAAGCCATAATGAAGGTCTCCAAAGAGCTTGCCGATGGATTATACGATGATTTAGTTATTGTAGATGTGTTTCAAACCGGTTCTGGGACAGGTCTAAATATGAATATTAATGAAATAATAGCTACCAAAGCTACACAGCTCCTCGGTAAAAATATTCATCCAAATGATCATGTTAACATAGGTCAGTCATCAAATGATGTTGTTCCAAGTGCTATTAGGATCGCTGCTGTCTACGAGGTGGAGAGTAAGCTTATTCCATCTCTCAAGAGATTCACTGATGATCTCAGGGATCTAGTAAATAGAACATCTAACGTGATCAAGCCAGGGAGAACACATCTAAGAGATGCTCTCCCAGCGACAATGGGTCAAGAATTCTCTGCTTATCTTGATGCTTTTGAACACGATCTTGTTCTTCTCACGAGAGCCGCTGAGTACGTCAGGGAATTACCCATAGGAGGAACCGCTGTCGGAACAGGTCTAAATACTCATCCTAGATTCGGTGAATTAGTTGTTGAGGAAATAAATAAGTTAACGAATCTAGGTTTTAGAGTAGCTAGCAACAGGTTTAGGGCGATGAGGACATTGAGTAACTTAGTTAATTTAAGTGGCGTTCTAAGGATCATGGCGCTAGATTTACTTAGACTATCTCAGGATATCAGATTAATATACTCAGGCCCAAACACAGGTTTCTTTCAATTCTATAGTAGATCGTTCTATGTTATTGCCTGGTTTAGCTCTGGGCCGGGTCTCCAGCCCATTACCCCTACCCCTCTCGGGGCTCGGGGTTATGGTTTTATCATTGCCTCGGGGGCGTAGATTTAGTCTTGTGTATCTAGCATTTCTATCGAGTATTGCTATAGATTGGCCCCCGAGACTCATATTCAAATCAATCATCATCAGAGATATTAGAGGATACAGAGCTTATAAACATCATCCCCCGCCTTAAAAGGGCGAGGCTTTTCAGTTGTAAAACAAATCCAGTCACTGTAGAAGCCGCTATGCTGGCCTCGGCTCAGGTAATTGGGTTAGACACCTCTAATAGCTACGCTAATTTACTCGGTGTATTCGAGTTGAGTATAGCTATACCATTAGTTGGCTACAATATTGTTTCTCAGATAAAGCTATTGGATCAAGCCTTAGAGAAATTATCTGAATATGTTATTAGAAGAATTACTCCACTACGTGAGAGATTAATTGAATTAACTGAAAAGAGTCAGGCTCTGATAACTCTTGTGTCTCCTTTAATAGGCTACGACAAGGCAGCGGAATTATCTAAGATTCTTTTGAGAGGGGTGTCAATTAGACAAGCTCTCAGGGAGCTAGGTTTTAGTGAGGAGGATATTAATAGAATACTTGATCCAAGGAGATTAACTAGTCCAGGGATACCATCGAAAAATATTTAGTTCATCAAGCTCCAAGGATTTTTATTCTCCCATCACCTGAATAAATATGTTTCTTTTTCTCGGACCATCTAATTCAACTAACATAACTTCTTGCCATGTTCCTCTAACCAGAGATCCTTTTGATACTGGCAGGAATCTTCCTGATCCTATGAAGCTAGAGGCTAAGTGAGCATGAGCATTATCATCTATCTCATCGTGTCTCCACCCACTACCTGGTCTAAATGTTTCAACGATCCACCTTATGTAATCCTCCACGATTCTTGGCTCATACTCATTTAGGATAATCGCTGCGGTTGCGTGTGGTGCATGTATTAGGCACACGCCTTCGGATATCCCGCTCTCTCTTACTGCGTTTTCTACTTCTCTAGTGATTCTTACCACCTGAAATTTCTTCGTGGTCTCAATAACTAGTGTCTTGGAATATATCTTCAGAAGATGCACCCGTCATTAGATAATGTGTTTAGATTTTTATTTTTCAATGAATCTTTTTAATTAGTGGATTATGTAATGATCAAGTACTATAGGCAGGAAGAGCTTTCGGAAAAAGTTGAGCTTAGCGATTTATTAGATTCTGTGATACATGGCGATTGTCTTCACGTCTTAGGGAAGATTCCTTCCGAGAGTATTGATATGGTTTTCTTCGATCCACCTTACTATCTTCAGTTACCTAAGAACAAGAGATTGATTAGATGGTATGTTAAGACAGTGGTTGAGAGCCCTGAGGAGTACTGGGATGAGTTTGATTCATGGGATGAGTACGATACCTTCATATCAAGAGTGCTAAAAGAGATTAGAAGAGTTATGAAGAGAAACGCCACCATATGGGCTATCGGAACCTATCACAACATTTTTAGAATAGGTAAGATTATGCAAGACCTAGGCTTCTGGATACTAAATGACGTGATCTGGTTCAAGTCTAATCCTATGCCCAATTGGTTAAACGTTAGATTCACTAATTCGACAGAGATCCTCATATGGGCTGTCAGAGATAGGGAGGCTAAGGACTATGTATATAATCACGATGTGGCTAAAGAATATAGCTTCAATGATTTCGGGTCTCGTATAGCCTTGAGTGTGTGGAGAATACCTATAGTCAGAGGTCGAGAGAGGATCAGAGACGAGAGAGGAAGGAGACTACATCCCACACAGAAACCGGAAGAGTTGCTAAGGAGAGTTATTGAGGTCTCTACAAGAAAGGGAGACGTTGTTCTAGACCCTATGGCTGGTACAGGAACTACTGGTGTGGTTGCCAGAAGTCTAGAGAGACACTTTATATTGATCGAGAGGGAGAGTAGATACGTGGAGGCTATATTGAGGAGACTAAGACTTTAGGTTTATTCCACTAAATTTCTCCACTAAACCACTTATAGCGTCGATAAAGATTTTTATCGCGAAATATAGTAGAACACCTGCTAAACTCATTAATAGGATCGAGTAAGGTACCTTGCCAGTGGTCTCAATAAATCTGCCGCCTGAGGCGAGCAATGTCAGCCACACATAATCCATCCAAACATGACTAGAGTACATAACAGCGAAACCCATAGAACCATTCTTTGATGAGGTCTCGATAAGCGGATACCCAACAGTGATCCACCATATGAGAAAATATGCATTGAATCCTGTTAGGAGAAGTCCTGTTAGTAAGGCATCCAGTAATGAGAAACCTCTCGACACGAAAGACACTCCTGATCCCATCCCCGATAAAATTTTGAGGGCATCAATGATTAACAGATATGAAAAGTATACTAAGAAGATGAATACTCCTATATTAAGATAGTATTTTATTCTCTCAAGAAAACTTCTAGCTACTAAAGTGAATCTGTGGAGAATAAATACATAGGGCAACTCAAAGAGCATATGACCAAATCCTATTGATAAGCCTGCTAGAGGGCCTAGTAAAGCCCCGAGAGCAATAGCTGATATAGAGAGTGGCCCCGGGCTCAGAGCACCACTAGGCGAAATAGCTAATGTTAGAAAAACTATTCTTCTCAGATCACCTGAATATCTTATCTCCATATATCTCTCCTCTCGACTCTTAATGAATTTTTATTATATTAATTAAAAATAAAGTTATTGCTAAGGTTTTTCACCAATGCTTTTATTTTCTGACACAATTGATTAATGAGAAAAATATGAGCTTTAATGAGTATGCTATATATACTGAGGATCTCACCAAGATCTATGGACAAGATGTCGTGGGCGTAGCTCATCTTAATCTACGTGTTAGAGACGGAGAGATATATGGATTAATAGGGCCGAACGGGTCTGGAAAAACAACTACTCTTAGAATAATCGCTGGTTTAATAAGACCTACATATGGTAAAGCCTATATCTATGGGATCAATGTTGTAGAGAACTCTTTGAAGGCTAGAGAACTAATAAATTACCTACCTGAGGAAGCCGGTGCATATAGTGATTTAAGTGGCCTAGATTTCATAAGATTCATGTTATCAATAAGATTAAGAGGATCACAACTGGAGCGAGCAATAGACGAAGCTGTAGAAATCAGTGGTTTAGGAAATGCTCTTAAGAGACCTGTGAGAACATATAGTAAAGGTATGAAGAGGATCTTGGCTCTAAGCGTAGTATTAGCTTCGAGACCAAGACTTCTTATATTAGATGAACCCACTTCAGGACTCGATGTCGAAAGAAGTATACAAATAAGAGATCTGATCCTTAGATATAATAGAGAGTATAAAACAACTGTTCTAATCAGTAGTCATAACATGCTTGAGGTAGAGTACTTGTGTGATAGAGTAGGTATATTATACAGAGGTAAATTATTGATCGAAGGAGAGATAAGCAGACTAAAAGAAGATACAGACTCAAGAAATCTCGAGGAAGTATTCATTAAAAAGGTGAGGG
This sequence comes from Sulfolobales archaeon, assembly GCA_049976205.1. GTDB lineage: Archaea > Thermoproteota > Thermoprotei_A > Sulfolobales > AG1 > WYEN01. The sequence continues at coordinate 53,289 of JBMFIR010000004.1, forward strand.
AAATTGGTAGTTAAGCTACTACTCCAAAGAGAGATCAAGGCACTTATTAAGAGTCCTGGATTCATTATATCTCTAATAATCCTCGTGGCATTCTACGCTGGTTTAGGCAAATTAATAGGCTATTCTGTAGAGAGCAATATCTCTCTTATAAATGAGCCTATGGGTGTGGTAATCAATGATCATAGCCCTGTCGCGCTTAAGATTATTGAATATCTCAATGAGAGTCTAGGCAAAAGATTATTTATTGCTAATTCATTGACACAGGGACTAGAACTTTATAACGTAGTTATGTATATTCCCAAGAATTTCTCCGAGAATTTCTTAAGAGGAGTAGCAGAGATAGTTTTCTATCAGAGAGTCTCTAGAGTAGGCGGATTATCTATAGGGATCTATGGTTCACTAAATAGTGTCTTGGAACCATTAAAAGATACTTACTATAAGATTTCGTTAAATAATAGCTTAACAACACCTAATAACTTTACACCAAGTATACAGATCTTCTACGAATTAGATGGGGTTAGACTCAATAGCCTAAGATATTTATCAGTCGTAGGATTCTTCTCCACATCCATCATGTTTATAGCGATTATATTCATGTTTAGCGCATCATTCTCTATGCAATTCATGACTTCCGAAAAGACGCAGAAAGCATTTGAGATGCTACTAGCTCAGCCTATTAGGAGAAGAAATATTGTTTTAGCAAAAATACTTGGTGGAATTATTGCCTCTTTGATCGAAGGAGTAGTCTTTGCCATTGGTCTCTTACTAATGTTCTACTTCTCACTTCCAATCTCAAAGGTGCCCGGATCACTTGATAGCGACGTCAATAGATTAATTTATGGAGCATCACAAAGCTCTAACCCATCATATTTTGCACAGTACTTCATAGAGACTATGAACCCGGCCATGATCATTACAATTATAGTATTATTCATTCTGGGTCTAGTCTTTACTAGCGCCATAGGTGTTATAGTAGGTATGTTGGTGAGTGATGAAAAGGTTGCGGGTATGCTCATAGGGCCCTTGATTTTCTCATTTATTGGTATAGGTATGGCTGTTATGTTTGTTGGTCTTCCAATAGATCCTATGACAGCTTTTGTGTCTAGTATTGGAATAGCGCCAGCATTTGTCTATGTGATTATAGGATTCTTAATTAATAGAATAGATCTTGTTCTCTTACCTATAGCGTCTCTATCTATAATAGCAACTATTCTCATGCTGCTTTCATTCTATTTAATTGAGAGAGATGTTGTGATACTAGGTATAAGATTAACGAAGAAGATAATTACCAGAGACTAGTTTTTATGAGAATCTCTTGAGTATCTCTCTTGCTAGTTCCTCAGCCCCATCTCTATACTCCCTTGGTTTTACTCCTCTGCATTTTTCGATAATCTCTAGTAATTTCCAGGGATCAAGACTCTCTTGGTAGCATACACCAAGTTTCTCGGCTAGTATCTTAGCATCTTCGTATCCTGCTGTTAATCTCCAATTCGGGTTCGGGATCACGACAGTTGGTTTCTTATACGTCAACGCTGCATCAATAACTGTTTTTCCTAAATGAGTTATCACTAGAGACGCTCTAGCTATCCATCTATTAATCTCTGGATCAAAATCAAAAATAACCCAATTCTTCTTAGTCTCTTTATAGGGTCTGGGATCGACCCTCCCCGTCTGCAGAACGATATTGTCAAGTCCTGTCTTCACTATCGCATCAAATAATTCCTTGAATCCATATGTGCCCGCGGTTACTAGTATGTACCCCTCATCTCTAATTTCGTATTCGGGTCTCTCGTAGAGAGGTCCGAAAAATCTTCCTCTAGGAAGAATCTTCTTCTGCTCCTCCCACTGAAGAACAGTTAGATCCGATATATATGAGAGATATTTTGCTGAGGAGCTGGGCCTAGTGAATCTCACGGAACTCTCAATATTTATAACAGGTACTCTCTTAAACTTAGCAACAAGTGCTGGGGGGACGCTATGATTAGATCCTGTGCTAACAAAAACATCTATATTCTTAACCTTATCAATACTCTCGAAAAATGCTTTTGGGATCCCTGTTAAGAGTTTCTGGAATCCCTCATTAGGTCCTCTCGCCTTTCGTATCTCGATAACGTCTCCATATCTATATACTTTGCTTCTACTCCACTCATCACCTGTAGGTATATAAAAGACTATCTCAGCCTTACCATATATCCTCTGTGCTAACGCCACGGCATAGCCCGTATGTCCTCCTCCACTAGCTGTTATACCAATTCTCATTATATAACCCTCAAAGAATAACTAAGTAAAAATAAATATAGTGTAATCTCATATTTAGCGGAGAAATAATATTGCATGAGTTAACTGATTTAAGCAACTATTCTAAGGAGAAGAATTTCTTCTATATAATAAATGACTTGTTTAAGGTTAAGCAGACGTTATTGCTTATGTATGTAGGGATCTTCGGATACTTAATTGCTGCTGTGACCAAGATAGATATTCTGAAGCTTGTTTTGATTATGATATCTCAATTCTTAACTATTGGTGGAACAACAGGTTTTAATATGGTGCTTGACGCTGATCTAGACGCTATCATGATGAGAACTAGAAACAGGGTTATTCCATCAAATATTATTAGTAGAGGAAGAGCCTCTGTAGTCTCAGGAGTCACGTTACTCATAGGTTTATTAGTCTCGTACCTAATATCTCCACTCTACATGTTTGTAGCTCTCTTGGGGGCGGCAATAGATCTTGTAGTGTATACACTTATTATGAAGAGAAAAACTTGGCTAAGTGTTGTTTTCGGAGGTTTCGCTGGAGGAGCACCTGCTTTAGGGGGTTATGTGGCGTATACAGGAGCCATAGATCTGGTGGGTGTGTCTCTTATGTTGATTGTTGCTTTATGGAGTTCTCCTCATATATGGTATATAAGTGCTTACTATCTAGAGGACTATAAGAAAGCAAATATACCAACAATACCGGTTCTATATGGTCTGAGAGCAACTGGTTTAGCGTCTACAATAATGATTCTCTTGATATACGTGGTTGTTGTAGTGTTATTCATTTCACTAAGTCCTAAACCATGGATTCTTCTCATAACATCTACGCTAATGACCATCGCTATATTGAACCATACATTAAGACACTACGCGAGATCTTCAGTAGACAGTGTGGAGTTAAGAAAAACTTTTAAGTTCTTGAGCCCTTATCTAGCAATTTTGTTCTTAGCGTTTTATTTAGATAAACTCTTATTTATTTAAACTCACTCAAGATCTCTTAATAAATCATATATTACTTCGTTAGGAGATTTCTTCCTTGATACTATAAACTGTGTTTTCTCTCTATATCTATCGATATCTTTCATATATACGTCAATTAATTCACATATGTCATTTATATCTCTGATATAATAGAGCGGTAGCCCGAGTTCCTCTGCGCATTTATCCACATAGAGAGGCGTGGGAAAAGTTGTTATTCCTAAGACCCCTTGTAGAGCAGCTTCTCTAGCCATAGTGCCGCCTCCGGTGATTACAGCAAGTGAATACTTAACCAATGCTGGACCAATCGCGTAGCTCTGCTCAGGAAAAATCACCATTTTTCTCTCAATGAAGTCCCGAAGATCATTTGATAAGATTGTTTTCTGGTCACTATATCTAGGAAGTACAACTACTCTCAGTTTTCTCTCAATAAGTTTTTGCGATAATCTAAACCAAAACTCTCGATTAAACCCCCATTCGTAGTATGAAGCTTTATGCTCCTCGGGTCTAAGAACAACATATGAGTATTCATCGAGACCTAGTTCCTCAACGTATTTTCTCGAAGAAGCCTCTGGAAAATCTTTGATCCAAGCAAGTTCATCAAAGCCGTCATAAGCCACGAGAATCAAACTAGGAAGAGTGTACTCACGCCAAGCACTTTCAGGTATACATTTTGAATAAACTAGGTACCTTGCTAGTGGAAGAGCTAGTCTATGTGGATGCTTCGCATGTGGACTATCAGATAATACAATATAAGGTTTTCCAACTCCATATACTACTCTGGCCTCAACAGGGTTAGGATACGATACCCCAGCAATTAACTCCCCGCGATATCTTGATAAGATCTCCACAGCATGTATCATTCTTTCGCTCTCGCTAATTATTTTCTCATAGAGATTCTCAGCATATTTACCGAAAATGATCGCATCAATACCTAATTTCTCTACGATTCCTCTGATCACATCGTATTCTCTTGCTGTTAGAATCGTTTCATATCCTCTCTCAGCTAGGTATCTCTTCAGTGAAGCACCAATTAACAATTGTTTACTTGTTAAAGCATCAAACCAAATCACTCTTCTCAAACGAAACTCCAGGAGTCATGGAGTTAGATGCTTTAAATACTTGTAGACTAATCGTTATTTGATGGCTATGGAGAGACTATTTGGCACAGATGGTGTAAGAGGTGTATTTAACGCTGAAATGGATCCTTTTATGGCAATGAGACTGGCTTTCTCAATAGCAACATATTTGCCTAGAGGATCTAGAGTTCTGGTGGCTAGAGACGGTAGAGCGGGTTCAGAGAATATATACTACGCGGTTATAGCAGGTTTAATGGCTGGAGGCGTTAAGGTATATGATGGAGGTCCCGCACCAACACCCTCTATGCAACTAAGTGTTAGAGACAGAGGCTATGATGCTGGTGTCATGGTTACTGCTAGTCATAACCCCCCCGAGTATGTGGGTATGAAATTCATAACTAGTGATGGCGTAGAGGCTCCTAGAGAAGTTGAAGAAGAGGTAGAGAAAATATATTACGAGACTAGATTCAGGAAGGTTTCTTGGAAAGAAGTTCAGTACACTGTGTTAAGAGATCCTCTAGTTAATGAATATTATATATCTAAGATCGTAGAATCAGTTGATAAAGAAAAAATCGTCTCCAGAAGTTTCAGAGTAGTTGTTGATCCTGCCAATAGCGTAGGTGGTTTAACGACACCTTATATACTTGAGAGATTAGGAGCCAAGGTATTTACAATAAATGCTGAGTTAAGACCTGAGCCGTCAAGACCTTATGAACCTACTCCAGAGACTATAACTGATCTCAGAGCAATTGTTAAAGAATTAAAAGCTGATCTCGGAGTCGCACATGACGGAGACGCTGATAGAGCAATGTTTGTTGATGAGGAAGGAGAAGCCTACTGGGGTGATCGAGACGCAGTCTTACTTGCTAAGCATATTTATCTTAATAGAAAAAGCAAGATGCCCAAGAGAATAGTTACGGCTGTCTCTTCCTCCACGTTAGTTGAAGAAATGCTGAAGCCTTACGGGATAGAGGTTGTGTGGACTAGGGTGGGATCTATAGTGATCGCTAGAGAATTAATTAGATTAGGAGGTGGATTATGCGGTTTCGAGGAAAATACAGGTTTTATATATCCTGAGCATCAATACGTAAGAGACGGCGGCATGAAGACCGCGCTGATCTTAGAGTATCTGGCCTATGAGAAGAAGAGCTTAAGAGAGTTAATGAGTGAACTTCCAAAACTGCATGTTATAAAAACTAAAAGACCTACTAACCCCGAGAAGACAAAGAGAGTGCTTGAGGAGTTAAAGAATGTTTATTCCAGCAAGAGAATCATAACAGTTGACGGTGTTAAAGTAATTGGGGATGATTACTGGTTCTTAGTGAGACCCTCAGGAACAGAGCCTATTCTGAGAATAATGATTGAGGCAAAAACAAAAGAGAAAGCTGAGGAGGTTCTAAAGGAGGTTCTCTTGGTGGTTGATAAATTATGAAGTATCGATTAATGGATCTTCTCGCGTGCCCGATATGTAAAACTTTTCCTCTAAAGCTAATAATCTTCTCTCGAAATACCTATAAGAGAGAGTTTAGAGGAAGAAAACCTGTTTGTGAACTCTACTGCTCCTTTCTAGGCAGAGAAATAAAAGAATTAAGAGAGAAAGGCGAGGAACCACCATGTGAGGAGTGTTTTAAATACGAGATCTCCGAGGGAATACTTATATGCCCGAAATGTGGTAGATGGTACCCCATAATTAATGAGATACCGAGAATGCTACCTGATGAATATAGAAACAAAAAAGAAGATATTGATTTCTTGAATAAATATAAAGATTACATCCCTGAGGAAGTTCTTAGAAGAGGTCTTCCACATAATCTCTCTAATCAATAAATTATTATTTCTTTAAGTATTTTTAGCGATAAATACTCTGAATAGATCCATTAATATTATCACATAGTTACTATAGGTCGCCTCTCTTTCTCCCCTTCTTCTGTGGCAGGCTGTGTCCCAAGTCTGAGAGCCATTAAGGGTGTTAATTTACCTTCTCTGATCATTGCTGTAGCCATATCTCTGAAACTTGATGTATGTGATATATCGAGCTCCAGTAACTTAACCGCGATATCATACATTGCTTTCCAAACTTGCTCAAGACTTGATCTGTCTAGACTAGATAGTATTATGGGATCCTGCAACCACTGGTCAAAGGCTCTCAAAGTCTTGATCATGTGTTGAAAAACAGCTCTTGTGGCCAACACTATCTGGAGTCTATCTCCACCTGACACGATCTCATCATTCAATTGTTTAAATGCTTCTAGCATTCTCTTCTGCATCTTGATCCATTCATCTAGATTACTTATTAGCATTTGAGCCAAACACGTCGCCTCTTTATAGAAAATGTGTTAGAAATCTTAAAAATGAATATGAGATCTCGTATCCGCGAAGAGCGCGCTCATCATATAATCAGTTTTTGCACCCTTCTTCATCCACATAGTTATTCTCTAGTCTCCAATTATTGATTTTCAACTTATTAGAAATTATAATAAGGTTTGTGTACATAATTTAATTAGCGGTGTAGAAACTATTGCCTGACGTACTGGGTGCTCTAGCTAAAGCAGGAGAATATTTACCCGGCGTAGCTAGACCCAAGATAAGACCATCACTAGGAATGAGACTGTTATTTACTGGCATAGCATTGATCCTATACATGTTTATGACAACAATACCTCTCTATGGTATAGAGCACCCACCTAGGCTCTTAACACAGCTACCACAGATAGTTCAGATAGTCTTTGCAATGTCTGGTGGAACATTAGCTCAGCTGGGTATAGGCCCCATAGTAACAGCTGGTTTGATAATGCAGATCTTAGTTGGTTCAAAGCTTATATCACTAGATCTTTCTAAGCCTGATGATAGGAGAAAATTCACTTTATCTCAAAAAACACTTGCTCTCATAGTCGCGGGCGTAGAGGCAGGCGGATACGTGCTGGCGGGGCCACAGTTCTGGACAACCACTGGTCCTAACCCTATTTTTGATGTATCCGCCAGCTTCTGGATTAGATTAGCTGTCTGGGCTCAGCTAGTAGTGGCCACATACCTCATCATGTTAATGGATGAAGCTCTCCAAATGGGCTGGGGTATTGGGAGTGGGATATCACTATTTATACTAGCAGGTGTTGCTCGAGATGTATTCAATAGATTATTCTCACCGCTCCCAACCGGAACTGGGAGTTCAGAGCCGTTCGGTCTCGTCCCATACTTGATCTGGAGTGGCTATAATAGTGGATATTCCTTTGAGAATATAATGGTTAGATTCAGTAATGGTGTTTATCTACCTAATTTAATGGGTCTTATAGCACTTATTGTAGTAATGATCTCACTGATATATTTACAGAGAATGAAGGTTTATATACCAGTCACCACACAGAGACTAAGAGGTATCAGAACAAGAGTCCCTCTACAATTCCTCTATGTAACAAATCTACCGGTTCTACTGGTATCTATTCTATACAGTGATCTATATATCTTCTACAGCATCGCTTCATATAATCCCTCCGTGGCCCAGTTCTTTGGTTGGGCTATGTATTATCTGAGGCCTATCAATGGGTTTTATGAGATACTTGCTGATCCCGGTAGAGCAGCTATTCATATAGCACTATTTGCCTTACTAGCCATAATGTTCGGATTAATGTGGATCGAGGTAGCAGGATTAAATCCTTCGGGACAAGCCGAGAGATTAATCGCTTCTGGTCTAGAGATACCTGGTCTAAGAAGAAATCCAAAGGTTCTTGAAATGATCTTGGCGAAATACATTTATCCGCTAACTATACTCAGTACACTAATTGTTGTTGCGATAGTTATTGTAGCAGATATCTTCACGACCTATGGAACAGGAACAGGGATCCTGCTGGCTGTTGGTATAGTTGAGCAATTCTATACACTCATAGTATATGAGAGAGCTCTAGAGGCGTATCCAATGCTTAAGAAAATACTGGGTGAAGCATAAACAACTGTGATACTAATGAAGAAGTTAGAGAATAGGAAATGTCTAGATAATGATGAATATTTTCTATCAATTATTATTCCAACATACAACGAAGCAGATAATGTGCCAGAGGTCTTGAGTAGACTAAAGATCTTGTCCAAGGAACTAAGAGATAAATGCTTCGAGATTATTATTGTAGACGATAACTCTCCAGATAGTACTTGGAGAATAGCTTATGAGAATCTAAATAAATTAGGTCTTGACGGCGTAGTTATTATAAGAGAAAATATCAGAGGAATAGGATCAGCTATTGTAACAGGTATAAGAGAGGCTAAGGGGAGATATGTAGCTGTAATGGATGCAGATCTTCAGCATCCTCCGGAGGAGCTTATTAATATGTTGAATAAAGCATTAGAGAATAACTATGACTTAGTCATCGCGTCTAGATATGTGAAGGGAGGAGGGGTTGAGGGCTGGGGGATTCATAGGAGAATTATTTCTAAAACAGCTTCTCTCATAGCAAGAATAATTGTTCCCCACGCCAGAAAAATAAGAGATCCTATGTCAGGATACTTCCTATTTAGGAGAGACAGAGTCGATGTATCAGAATTAAGAGGAGAGGGCTCTAAGGTTCTTTTAGAGGTGGTGGTTAGAGGAAATATATCAAATATATACGAGTACCCCTATATTTTTAAGAAAAGAACTCGAGGAGTAAGTAAACTTGGTTTCTTAGAGATCACTCGTTTCCTCATACAGATCCTTAGACTAAGTGATTATAAAATACTTAAATTCGCTATAGTTGGCGCTAGTGGAATAAGTGTTAACTGGGGTATTCTTTATCTGTTATACGAATTAATGAAGTACCCCACATATATCTCATATGCCGTCTCTGTTGAGACTTCACTTATCTCTAACTTTATCTTTAATGATCTCTGGACATTCCGTAGAGAGAAGAAGTATAAGAGTTGGTTCAGAAGACTAATTGAATATCACACAGCACAATTAGCAGGTTTATTAATTAACTACTCTGTAACTGTTTTACTAAGCCTCTTTATGTTTTATTTAATCGCTAGTTTCATAGGAATAGTCTTGGGCTTTATAGCTAATTACGTGATTAGCACTGAATTCGTGTGGAGTTATAAACCGAAGAAAGACATAAATTAATGAAAATAATTTTACTAGCATTTTATATTTGATCCAAGTATTCATAAATTAATTCTAGGACTTTTAATTTAATTAATTAGTCTTTTATTGGGTCATGAAATCTTTTTATACATTTAACAAATATCATCTTAATATCATAGTAAAGATTTGAAAATATTTATTTTCTCCCAAACCTATTTTATTATTTGAAGGTGTTTTTGAATGTCTGCAGAAGCCGAAAAACCAAAAGTCTATAAAGGTCTAGAAGGTGTATATGTTACAGAGACTAAACTGAGTTTCATAGATGGTCTCAGATCAAGACTTTACTATGTTGGATACTCTATTGACACATTAGCTAAGAATTCTACGTATGAGGAAGTTGCTTTTCTGCTATATCATCTCAGACTGCCTAAAAAAGATGAGTTAGATCTCTTTAAAGCCTTTATGAATGAAGCAAGGGATCTTCCTCCAGAAGTTCTTGATGTTATCAAGAGAATGGTTTCGCTTAAGGCTCATCCAATGGATATTTTAAGAACAGCTGTTTCTTATCTCGCAGCATTCGATCCTGAGGTTGCTGTGAATACCCCAGAGTCTAATCTTAGGAAATCTGTGAGAATACTTGCTAAAGCACCCTCGATCATAGCTGCTATGTACAGATTCTCTAGAGGACTAGATTACATACCTCCCAGAAAAGATTATTCGCACGTCGAAAACTTCTTATATATGATGCATGGGAAGAGACCAACAGAGTTTGAGAAAAAAGTTATGGATGTTATATTCATTCTACACGCTGAGCATGGCATGAATGCCTCAGCATTTGCTTCGTTAGTGACGATATCTACACTCTCTGACATATACTCTGCAGTTGTTAGTGGAATAGCTACTCTAAAAGGACCTCTGCACGGAGGCGCTGCCGAGGCTGCCTACTATCAGTTCAAGGAGATTGGTAGCCCTGATAAAGTTGAGGAATGGGTGGAAAAGGCGTTCGCCACTAAGAAAAGAATAATGGGTATGGGTCATAGAGTTTACAAGACTTATGATCCTAGAGCAAAGTTTATGAAGGAGTTAGATGGTGAGATAGCCAAGATCTATGGTGGCGAGCCTAAGCTACTCTACGAGATAGCTATTAAATTAGAGGACGTGGCCCTGAAAGTTTTCGCTGAGAAAGGTAGAATGGATATACAACCCAACATAGATTATTACACACCTATAGCCTACACAGCACTAGGCGTACCCCCAGAGTACTTCACAACGATATTCGCAGCCTCAAGAATTGTTGGTTGGACTGCTAAAGCTATGGAGTATCTGAAAGATCCCAGATTGATAAGACCACTAGATCTATATGTGGGAGAGCTAGATAAAGAATACGTTCCTATAGACAAGAGATAATTTTTCTCGAAATTATCTTTTTTTTAAAAAATTATTCTCTCCCTATTTCTTCACCTGCTTCTAAGACTCTTCCTGCTGAGACACGGGCTTTACCATAGATAACTGCACCTATCTTAAGGTACCTTTTCCCCCTAATAATAGATTTATAGGCTTCCTCAGATTCTCTCGGAGAAATAGATTTAATTAATACATTAGGCTCTAAAACAGCCTCCGAACCAATAACTGAGTAGCTAACATAGCTGCCTCTACCTATAGTCGCTTTCTGCATAATAAAAGATCTGTTTACCTCAGTATTTGAAGCTACAGAGGCCTCGTCCTCGATACTAGTATGGTCTCTAACAAATGAATATGCACCTACAAAAACTTCTCTACCTATATATACAGGACCCTTAATAATTGCATAATGATCTATTTCAGCATCCTCCTCAATAATTACAGGGCCCTCAATAACTGCTCTATGAGAGATCCTAGCACCTGAATGAATTCTTGATACCCTTAACTCACTTAATAGTACGTAACTTGCTTTAAGAAGATCCCATGGAGAACCAATATCAACCCAGTAATGACCCCAGTGAAGAAGCTTTACCCTGAATCTCTTCACATACTCATTAAATATCTTGTATAACTCATCGTATCTATCTACTAACTCAAAGAATTCTTTTCTGACTAAGTAGATACCACCAGCTATATAGCCCGAGACATTAACTGTTGATGGTGAAACATTCTTTACAAAACCTCTCTCATCTGATTCAATTAACCAATGATTTCTTCTAGGCTCCTCAGCGACTCCGAGGAATACTCCTCCTAGATCCTCTTCATGCATTTCTTCAGTATAGGCTACAATAGATCTGTAGGCTTCACCGCTCACAATAATGTCTCCATAAACAATTAGTATATATTGATCCTCGTTAGTAAGAAGATCTCTAGTAGTTCTAAAAGCACCTAATATACCTGCTCCACTCTGTTTCCGCACTTTTACCTCAGGAACAGTGATCCTCTTAGTAATAGTCTCACCTTTTGCCACATCATCTGTTATCAAAACTATTTTTTGTGGACCGACTTCTTTGAGAGACTCTAGAATATGCTCTAAAATACTTTTACCCATGATCTTTATATATGTTTTATTTACTTCACCAGACAATAAATATAGTTTCTCTGAGACTCCTCCCGCAAGTATCGTTATAGTCAATTTACTCATTCAGCTTTCCCAAACCTAATATAATTATTCACTTAATAAAACATCTAAAAGCTAGAGTTTGTAGACGGCTTCATTAAATCTCTTATTTAAATTACTCAATCACTTATTTATAGTCAAAAAATTCAGCCTAGATCCGATTTTCTTTTATATCTCTAAATAATTAGTGAATTAGGGATACTCGTGAAGAAGTACTATACAATAGATATTCTAGAGAAAGGAGTCGATGGGGAAAGATACGAGGTCTATGGATGGGTGGCTAGGATAAGAGATCTTGGAAAAATAAAATTTGTTCTAG
>JBMFIR010000005.1:0-59017 GCA_049976205.1 Sulfolobales archaeon
AAATTATGAGAACCTCCTCGAGAATACTATAATAGCCATAAACCAACATAAAACCAAAGACAGTAGCCAAGGGCGAGATATTCCTCTAAGTAATTAATTTAGGTTTATTATTATTTAGAAATGAATGATTTAAAGGAGTAAAAATTGATAAAAATGAAAAAAGATTTCTTCCCAGTAGAACTTGAATGGAGTAAGGAGTACGAAGTTATATCAAATTTTATAAGAACTTATCTCGAAAAAGCAAATGCATCAGGAGTGATAGTAGGCTTAAGCGGAGGATTAGATAGTTCTGTTGTAGCAACTATCTTAGCCAGCGCGTTAGGTTCCTCTAAGGTTCTGGCTCTTATAATGCCTACATATTTTACTCCAAAGGAGGATATCAGAGACGCTTTAGAATTAGCGTCGAGATTAGGTGTAGAGACTATGTACATTGAAATAGACGATATAGTGAATCAATATATTAAAAAGATCGGCTTCAATGAAGTACAGGATAAGATGGCCGTTGCTAATCTGAGAGCTAGAGTTAGGATGACACTTCTCTATTTACTAGCTAATAAGAGAAATTATTTAGTAGCAGGCACATCTGATAAAAGTGAATATATACTAGGCTTCTTTACCAAATATGGTGATGGTGCAGCAGATCTTTTCATAATATCACATATATACAAGACGCAATTAAGAAGATTCGCTAGATGGTTAGGCCTCCCAGATAGAATAGCCTATAAACCGTCTTCCCCTCAACTATATCCTGGACATAAACTATTAGATGAATTACCGGCTGATTACGATATCCTGGATCCTATAATGTATGCTCTATTTGACTTGAGAATAAGCAAGGATCGAGTAGTTGAAGAATTTAACTATCCTAAGGGACTAGTAGATTTTGTTGTTGATAGATATCTTAAAAATAAGCATAAGAGAGAAAGAATACCTTCTCCCAAAGAAGTAGTGTTGCAAGACCCAGTTTAAGATTACAAGCTTAGTTTCATCAATAAATTCTTTTTCGTAAAGAGCTCTCTTCATGCACACACTTCATAACATCAATATCTATTCAACAGATTGTGTACAGGTTAGTAAACAGATACCTTTTAATAAAAGATTAGTTTATTAGTAATCTAAAGAATAATTAATAAGGGAAATTTCTTGGACTCTATAGGTGAATTTGGAGAATATGTTTGGTTCGACGGAGAATTAGTTCCATTTAATGAAGCAAAGATCAGTGTAATGACTTATTCTCTTCACTATGGAGTAGGAGTTTTTGAAGGGATAAGAGCTTATAAGACTGTTGATGGCAAAACAGCTATATTTAGATTAAGAGAGCATGTTGAAAGATTATTTGATTCAATGAAGATCTATAAGCTGGAGATTCCTTATACACCGGAGGAAGTTGAAAAAGCTATTATTGAGACTGTTAAAGCATCAGGCTTTGAAGAATGTTATATAAGACCTCTCGTATTCCTAAACATACCTAAATTAGGTGTCAGACCTCCTCAGAGAAAGGCTTCTTTAGCGATAGGAGTTCTTAAAATGGGTAAATATATGGGAGAAGCTTATACAAAAGGAGCCAGAGTAGTAACCTCTGCTTGGAGAAGAATACCTCCCAATAGCTTACCTATGAATGCTAAGGCAACAGGACACTACATAAATAGTTACTTAGCCAGTATAGATGCGGCTTTACGAGGTTACGATGAGGCTCTACTCCTCGATATAAGAGGTTTTGTAAGTGAAGGCCCTGGACAAAACATCTTTATTATTAAGAATGGTAAAGCGATAACACCTCCTCTCTACGCATCAGTTTTACCAGGTATAACAAGAGAGACAATTAAGATATTACTTGATAGAGAAATAGGTATTGACGTATTCGAAGATGATATTAGTTTAGGTATGCTATACTCAGCTGATGAAGCCTTCTTCACAGGAACAGCAGCTGAGATAACACCCATAGTTGAGGTAGATAATATAAAAATAGGGAGTGGTACGCCGGGGCCTGTTACCAAGGCTTTACAGCAATTATACGAGGATGTAGTAAGAGGCAAAATACCAAAGTATAGAAAATGGCTCACATATATATAATTATAATAAAATATATTTGATGCATCATATTTGTATATAATGGAGATTTGCAAATCAGCTCTTTTCCTCATCTATATCCTTATAATTAATAAATGATTCCTTTTCCCCCAAGTTTCACAAGTTCATAGATGTTCTCACGTAGATTTACATGAGCTACACGCTCTATATCTTATATCCTTAAATCTTATATCGTACTTTCAGAATCAAGTCTTCTCCGATCCTTATAACATCTCCTGAGGCTCTTTTCAGAAACTGTATAAAATCATCATAATTATTTAGAAGACGCATTAATCTTTCATAAGTGTATTCATTAATAAAATTGATTAGCTCAGCTGTGAATAAACATGTTCTGCTAACTATGCCAAATAAAACACCCCCACTAGTTAATAAATCTATCATACTCTCAAGATCTGCGCGAGAGGGAATACATGAAGAAGTTGGGTGAGTATGAATACTTGCTATCACATCGTTTATCCTAGGAATATTAATTCTATATTTCTCACCTTCTAAGATCAACCACTCTCCTTTTCTATGTAAAATAAAAAGATACTCGATCTCTTTGTCAAAAGCATTGTGAATAAATGATTTGAGACTTTCTCTAAAATCATCTATGATTTCATGGGTAATATACCTTAGAATTCTATTCATGATTAAATCTTCCGAATAGTAAGCAAAACTATAATGAGAATCGTATGTTATAAGTAAGGTATTACTACTCCATTGAAGCAGGTTTAATTCATTAATCAATTCATCTATACTTCTATTATCAAGCTTTTCAGAGCATTGAATCAGTATAAGATATGCTTTTTCTATATCTGGCGAAATGTGCACTTGAACTTTTTCGCAATCTAATTCCTCTTCTATGTAGTCTGCTAAGATCCTTAATTCGTAGAGTTTCGCTATCTCTTTGCTTCTTCTAGTACTAACGATAGATGTTTTCTTTGACATTAAATTCTCGTCTCACTATAAAAAATATAGCGTCATAAGATAATATTATAGTATAGGGCTGAGACATGAATCTTTTTGCGTTTTACCTGGTAATATTATCAGTAAATCTATTTATTTTCTTATCTTTTGTGAGTAGAGCTGTTACTAAACCTGAGATTTTGGCTGAGGAGATCGAGAAGTTCACTAAGATATCCGAGAGAGCTCTGTATAGAGGCTCCAGGAAAAAGAAAGAGATAATTGCAACAAAAGTTTCTCTACTCAGGAGAAAAATATTCGCCATATCAATGATCTCTGCAGTAATACCCGTAATTGGTATGAGCATAATATTTCTTACGTTAGTCTCACTATATGGGGAGATCTCTTTAGCAACTCTATCTTCATGTGCTCTACCTCCCCCCATAGAATTTTATGTGGGGGGAAAATGCTTTATTTACACTCCATGGATTATTTTACTAAGCTACTTAGCAATTATTCCAATATATAACTACTATTCTGGGCTAGATTTGCTGAAGAAGAGATAGACATGGCTAAATCAGTTCTTCCTTAAAGAGTATTTTAAGAATGATTTCCTGAAAATAAAAATAATTATTTATTATCCCAATATTTTTAGACGTAATAATGCACAAGTATATACAGGATGTATGAGGAGGAAAAATTTAAAATTATATTCTTTACATAATATATTACGGTATATAGAGCCGCGGTAGTATAGCCCGGACAAGTATGCGGGCCTTTCGAGCCCGTGTCACATTTTGTGTGCGGGAGACCCGGGTTCAAATCCCGGCCGCGGCAATACAGATCTATTTTACAAAGATCAAATTTACCATAGTTGGTATTAAGGAATTCTCATAATATGAACTACTTAAGTAGTCTCGTTAGATAAAATCTGGGAAAACAGGACTTATCATGAGATTTATCATAAGTGTAATTTTTATAGTTATAGTGATCAAGAGTTAGGTTTATAAACTTTGAAACCATATATAATTTATTGGCTAATATCTCGGTGCATATAAAAATGAGTTATTCGCAGGAAACTACTTCTCAAGAAAAACAGGTTGAAGATAAAATTCCGTGTCCTCCAGGTAGAATAATTTATGACGAGGCTAGAGGAGAGAAGATTTGTCTAGATACTGGCGAAGTTATTGAAGATAGAATGATCGATACAGGGCCAGATTGGAGAGCTTATACTAGTGAGGAGAGAGAGAAGAGAGCTAGAGCCGGTTCTCCTATATCACCTATTTTACAAGGTAGTGATGTGACTAGTATTATTGATATGGGAGGTAAAGACGCGACAGGGAAGAAACTGGATCTTAAGAAAAGAATTGAGTTTGCTAGAATGAGAAAACTGCAGCTTAGGACGAAAGTTCAGAATACTTTAGATAGGAATATCTCCCAAGCATATGCGGAACTCCAGAAATTAGGTAGTGCTCTAGGTTTATCTAAGGAAGTAATTGATCAGGCAGCTATAATATATAAGAAAGCAATTGAATCCGGACTTGTTAGAGGAAGAGCTATCGAGAGTATAGTTGCAGCGGCTCTTTATGCTGCATGTAGAATAATGAAGACACCCCGAACACTAGATGAGATAGTTAAGTACACTAAAAGTGATAGAAAAGAAATAGCTCGATGCTTCAGATTGCTATGGAAAGAATTGAATTGGGAGGAGCTTAATATCGAGATACCTAAACCAGATCCTTCTCTATATATACCACGAATCGTTGCCCAACTAGGTCTCAGCGGGGCAGTTGAAGCGATCGCTAAAGATATCGTTAATAAAATAAGAAATACAGGAATAGGCGCAGGTAAAGATCCCGCAGGAATTGCTGCTGCAGCTGTTTATATAGCAACATTGCTAACAAATGAAAAGAGATCTCAAAAAGAAATAGCTGTTGCTGCCGGTGTAACAGAAGTAACAGTCCGAAACAGATATAAAGAATTAGCTGAATTTCTAAAAATAAACATAGCGCAAGCTCAATAACTTTTCACATAACAACATATTATATTTTAAATTATTCAATAGAAGCCATATTACACAATTGATGAAAGTTCCGAAAGTATCAGGATTCAGTACGTTAATTCACGTATCTTGATCTATGCAACAATCTATGGAAATTAAATGCTTTCTTATACTTTCTCCGCTATACTTATTACCACTATTGTTTTTAGTGGTAATATCGCTCATTATGTGAATATCGCTCTCTATTTTTTTACTAGAGAAATCAATAGCTAAATATTCATCATCATTTTCAGCACCATCGCCTCCTTTCCTAATTAATCTATATAGAGCTTCTCGAATAACTTCTGATCTGCTTACACCTTTTTTCTCCGCGTATTTATCTAATTCAATTAATTCGTGTTCTTGCAACTTGAAGGAAATTACTTTAATTCTTTTATTACTCATATTTACTCCACTAAAGGATTCCTTATTATACCTAATATTCTAGTAGCCTCTGATCACTAAACACTCAGATTTATACTACAATATTACTTAGCGTAATATCTATAACTTATATTTTTCTTCTGATCTTTGTTATATGTGACTCGTATATTATATTTATTAATTCTTCATCATGTATATTCAGAGAATCAGAAACTTTCTTAATAGATGAGATACTGAGATCCCCGTATCTCTTCAAGGCTAACTCTCTTATAACTTCACCATACTCCCACGGAAAAACGATCCATCGATCTACTTCCTCAACAAAGTAGTCTGGTATAAGCATAGTCTTCTTCTTTATATAGAGAGTAGCTGTTCTAACTTCTCTTGCACCATATAATCTCGCCAGGTCAACAGCTACTTGAAGAGTTCTACCGCTATCACTTACATCATCGACTAAGAGTATTCTTAAGTCTCTGATATTAATAGTTGCTCCTGAAGTTACTAAAGGTCTCTCTCTCGTCTCCCCTACTCCTCTATAGAATTTTATACCTATGCCCCCTATCTCGTCTACGCCTAATAGATCGCCTAGTAATCTACTTATGATCCAGCCATTTCTAAAAATTCCTAGTATCGCGTCAGGTATATATCCACTACTATAGATCTTTTTCGACAAAGTTCTTATACGGCTAAACACATCTTCCCATGTAAGCACCATGAATTCATCAGTGAGACTCATCTTATAAAAAACCTCTTTCTTGTCTCTTATATTTCAATAAACAAATATAAAATTTCTTTTATAGATCTAAAGGATCAAGGATTGAAATTAACATTTTTAGATTAATCAGATCGTCGCGAGATCTTCATTCATCCGAATGGAGCGGCGTCATCATCAATAACGTAATTAATTTACCAAAATAATAAATTAATCGCATTGTGTAGTGCAGGTATTAATGAGATTCATTAAATAAACTTATTCACATTTAGTTTATAAAACTGAAATATTTTTAGGGCTGATCTTTTGCGAATTTCTCTAGTGTCTCCTCAAGTTCTTCGATATCGTCTGTCCCAACTTTCTCACTACCTCTTCTATAAGCGACTACTATAACCTTATTTAGAAGTTTGAATATCTCTTCTATTTCTCTGGCTATATTTTGCCAGCTTTCGTCGTCTTTCCCACTAGCCTTCTTATAGATCTTTCTTAGAAGAGGAAGTTCCTCTTTACTTAATTTTCTTAGTTTCTTGTAATCTGCCTCACTCCACATGTTTTTGGTTGTCAATTTCTCTAGGAATGTCTTGATCTTCTCCGGCATCACCGAGATCAACTGTATTTTTGTTATGAGAAGATCAGGATCTGCGTCACCTAGATTCTCTCTCGTATTAATAATGTAGTTTTCAATTATCTCTCTAATTTCTCTACTGCTAAAAACAAACCATCTCTGCCGGGACGTGTGCAGTGTCGTTTTGATAAATCCATATTCTCTCTCAAGGATCCTCAGAATAGGTGATGGATTATAACTATATCCCATAACGCCTAATTCTTCCACGAGGCTTCTATAATCAAAATCTCCAGGTAAAGAAGGTATTCCACTTCTACTTTGTGCTAACTTATTTGTTGCTCTAATCGCCGCTTCTAAAACAGCTCTGCCCCTTTCACCATATCTTATTAAAAAATCTGATAGAAGCATCTCAATATTTGTAGATGTTGTATTCTCCTTTGGCATAATTATAGTACCTGTGTAGATAGTGATAAATAAAAGAGTATATAATAAACCCATCTACTAATTAAATGCTTCAATGAAGTAAGGTAATACGATCTATGATCCGTGGAGAGACATGCTAGATCCGTGGGATATTATACTACGCATACATTAATCATATATAAGTCAGGAACATCTACAATATAAATAGGTGCCTACTATTATTATTCTCGAAGATCAAGTTATTGTTAAGAGTACAAGAAAAAGTTTAGTGCCAAAGGTACTAATTGTGGATCTTGAGGGTTCAAAATCTAGTGTTACCATGGATCTTCACAGAGAAGTGTTTACAGTCAAAGAAGGGGAGATACTCAATTTAGTAATAGGGAAAGAACTTCCACAGTATAAAGATGGTGTAGATTTCTGTGCTAGAGGGATTGTAGCAGGAATTAAAAAGGATGAAATAGGCGAGAAGGTCATAATAAGTTTATGGGGCTTCCTAGTTATATTGACGCTAAAAGATCAGAATATTATAGAAAACCTCTTACCTACTGATCAAATATATTTCTGTTTAAGAAGAACCTCTATATAAAAAGCTTTCTATATATATGAGCTTCTGATGAGTTTCTCAATAGCACTCTCATATTTCTTATCGATTTCACCATGGAGACTTGGTTTAATGATCTTTAGAGCTCTTAGGAAGTACTCCATTGAGACTGGTCTAACCTCTAGTCTCTCTCGTAGAGCCAGTAAAACTGCTTCTCTCACAAGAGCCTCCAGATCAGCGCCACTATAACCCTCAGTCATCTCAGCTAACTTAGTCAAATCAACATCTTCAGCTAAGGGCACTTTTCTAGTGTGGATCTTAAGAATCTCTAGTCTAGCGTTTTTATCAGGAGGTGGAACATATATGACTCTATCGAATCTGCCTGGTCTCAACAAAGCAGGATCTACTAAATCAGGCCTGTTAGTAGCTGCTATAACAACAACTCCTCTTAATGGTTTGATCCCGTCTAGCTCTGTTAACAATTGATTAACTATTCTATCAGTTACTCCTGAAACATCGTGTCCCCTAATAGGTGCTATAGCGTCAATCTCGTCAAAGAACACTATTACCGGAGCCACCATACGAGCTCTTCTAAAAATCTCTCTAATAGCCTTCTCGCTTTCACCA
This sequence comes from Sulfolobales archaeon, assembly GCA_049976205.1. GTDB lineage: Archaea > Thermoproteota > Thermoprotei_A > Sulfolobales > AG1 > WYEN01. The sequence goes on from JBMFIR010000005.1 coordinate 8,270, forward strand.
ACCCACTTACTCAAGATCTCTGGGCCATTAACCGCAATGAAGTTTGCTTCACTCTCTGTAGCCGCAGCTTTAGCTAGTAATGTTTTTCCCACACCAGGTGGTCCGTATAGAAGTATTCCCTTAGGAGGTCTAATACCCATTTTCTCAAACACGTGTGGGTATTTAAGAGGCCACTCAACAGCTTCTCTTAATTGCTGTTTAACATTCTCAAGGCCTCCAACATCGCTCCACCTAACCTCTGGGACTTCGACAAATACCTCCCTGATAAGTGTTGGTTGAACACTATTCATGGCATGGAGGAAATCTTTCATCTCAACCTTTAATTGAGATAGTTTATCAGGAGGTATAGGCTTTGAGAGATCTATAGCTTGATCTTTAATGAATCTTCTTAGAGCACTCATAGCGGCTTCTTTGACTAGAGCAGCGATATCAGCTCCTGTATAGCCGTGTGTCATATCAGCTAATTTGTCAAGATCTACATCTTCAGCTAAAGGAACGTTTCTTGTATGAACAGCTAATATCTCTCTTCTAGCTCTGCGATCAGGCGGTGGAATCTCTATTTCTCTATCAAACCTTCCAGGTCTCCTAAGAGCAGGATCTATAGCCTCAATCCTATTGGTTGCGCCGATCACAACAACCCTTCCTCTACTCTGCAAACCGTCCATTAGGGTCAGTAGCTGAGCAACGACTCTTTTCTCAACCTCTCCAACAACCTCGCTACGTTTAGGTGCTATAGCATCTATCTCATCAATGAATATTATTGCTGGAGCATTCTCTTGAGCTTTCTTAAAGACTTCTCTTAATCTCTCCTCAGATTCTCCATAGAACTTACTCATTATCTCTGGACCATTTATCGCTATGAAGTAGGCACCTACCTCATTCGCTAAAGCCTTTGCCAGTAATGTTTTTCCCACACCAGGTGGTCCGTATAGAAGTATTCCCTTAGGAGGCTCAATACCTAGATGTCTAAAGATCTCGGGATGTCTCATGGGAAGCTCTACGATTTCTCTTAATCTCTCTTTAACTTCCTCAAGATCTCCGATATCTTCCCAAGAAACCTTCGGGATCCCTTCTAAGGCTCTCTTAATTTCTTCGATAGGTTCGTATTTGACTGTGATCTCTGTTTCATCAGTTACATAAACAACATTCGAAGGTGATGTAGTCCTCACAAAGAATTTGATTGGTCTACCATATATAGGTTGTATAAATACTCCGATGATCTCTCCCCTTGCAATTGGTTTATTAACAAGTTGCTGCCTTATATACGTATTATATTGATTTAAGGTCTCAGCGAATCCTTTCATATAATCCTGTGTAGGAGTTATAAATGGCACAATATAGATATCCTCAGGCGTCTCCATAGGAATCAAAATAATTCTATCAGCAGGTGAAATCTTAGTCTCTGGAAAGATTGACACGATGTCTCCAACACCTACCTCGAGAGTCTCTCTTATATAACCATCGATTCTTATAATATTTCTATCCTCATCCTCCGGGTATCCCGGCATTGCTTGAGCATACGCTACAGAGCCTTTACCACTTCTTATCCCAATAAAATCACCAGGCTCTAAACCGATTTCTTTCATGACCCTTCTAGGGATCCTGGCATATTTCTTAGCAACATCTCGAGGTTTAGCCGTCTCTACTGCAAGCTCTATTTCTCTTCTAGCCAAGTCTTTTTTTGAGCTCATTGACTTCCCTCTAATAAATATTTTTAATGAAAGTCTTAAGACATTATATGTAAATATAAAGTACCTGAGCATAAAAAATATTTAGATTTATAAAGAGATCTTATATGATCTTTATGTATTCCTCATTAACTAAGAGTCTCAGTGATTCCGGGCCTCCTCTCTTAGCTATACTAAGATAAATATTTCCAGAATTCTCAGTATTAATCCATTCTGATCGAAGACCTATAAATCTTGCTTTCTCACCCTCTTCAATAACATTTCTTATACCAAAGATCTCTGCATTATTAATCGTAGAGATCTTAAGAATCTCTCTAGGATCCAGTAACAGATCTTGGATCCTCAATAACTCAGTAAGGAACTCAATCTCTCTCCACATGTCTGGCTTAATCCAACCTGAGTTATCAGTACCTAATCCCAAAGTAACTTCAGCACTAAATATATTTCTAAGATCGGCTATACCTGATCCAAACCACATATTACTTCTTGGACACAGAATAAGTGCTATACCTCTCTCTTTCAAAATATACAGATCTTCGGTAGATAAATAAATACCGTGCACAATGGCTTTAAGTCTTCTCAGATCTTTAATTAACTCAAAATCTTTCTCTTCTCTCACGTCTTTTGTCTCAGCCACATGGGAAATTATCCATAACTCTTTTGTCTCAGCTATAGAGTCTATCTTCTTAAGATTTTCAAGGCTATAGTAATGAGGCGATGAGATACCGATCCATTTAGTGTATCTTGAGGCTTCGTAAATTTCTGCCAGATCCAAAGAATTATCACGTTGTAATGTGGGCATGTAGGATGGTATGTAAATAATTCCTCCTCTAATTTTTTCAGCGGCTTTTAAACCGTAGGTAAGCCCTCTTAAACCATTTTCTCTAAAATCATTAATTATCAAAACACCTGATTCGAGTGATAATTCTAGGCTTCTTTTTATAAAATTCTCTGTATATTCCTCATAGATGCTTAGTAAACGATATTTTAAACCATATGGCTCCCCAACCACTGAGTCTATATCTAGATCCCATCCAAGTTCCTCAAAACCTATATCAGCAGTGTGTATATGAGCATTAACTAGTGGAGGCATAACAACACCTCTTCTTAGAGATATTTTCTTTGTGGAAGAGTCTGTAGAGAAACCTGATAAACCTATACTCTTTATTTCTCCGTCTTCTACATAAATAGAAGTGTTTCTCCGGATCTCTAGTTCTTCACCTACGAGAGCTATATCTGCTTCAATTAGGTACTTCATAAGAGACACTCTATGAAGAAATTCTCTATCTCAAAGAAAAAGATATTGATTTCCACTAAGAGATTACTCAACATGCTCTTTCTGCTCTCTTAGAAAGAATCCTAAGTCAAATTCATTATAAACCACAGGCTTGAGACGAAAGTCTGTTTTATTAATCCACTCTTTAATCTCTTCGAGATCCGCTGCCGCTATACCAACCCCGATAACTCTCATATCATATTTGTCAATGACTCCTACAACATAACCTCTCTTAAAAGGTTCATAGATCCTATGAATACTTTCATAAAGTAAATCATTGCCATATAAAAAAGCTTTAACACCTTTCTCCTTCGCTACAATGGCTCCTCGAATTCTTCTACTTAATAAGTATAGCTCTTCAAGGAATTGAGGTGATGGTATAAATCTGTTTTCTCTAACAAATCCTATGAATAGACCTAGAGAAATAATTTTGATCCTTTTACTAACCAGCGTCTCATTAATATAATCTAGAAAATTTTTGCTGATTGCGTAAAGTTCTCTATATTTATTCTCTAGGTAAACTAATCTTTTGTTGCTGAAAAAAGATTCTAGTGTGTACATGTCGAAGATTTTTTCAAAGTACTCTTTTAATGGTTTAAACTCAGCTGGTTTATTAATAATAATGAAATTTCCTATCTCTTTTTCAGAAGACATATAAAGTAGCCCTCCATAAAATGCTTATGAGGCCAAACTCTCACACACTTTTGCACCTCGGGGTTAAATTCGTATCCCAGAAATTTTTCGACGCCTTTTGACCAGAGATTATTAGGAAGAGCAATGATTTCTATATTCTCTCTATAAAAATCCAAGATCTTTGATATCACATATTCATTCTCCTCGGGAGCTATGGAGCATGTAATGTACGCGATCAAACCACCTGGGGCGAGAGCTTCAATTGATGATGAGAGGATCTCTATTTCTCGAGAGACTAATTTAGCTAGTGTCAAGTAATCTGTTTTGGTTTTTCGCCCCGGATCAAACATTATAGCGCCCTCAGCACTGCATGGAGCATCTATCAGGATCTTAGGTATCTCGTTTTTGAAGATTTCGTGGGTTTTTCTAGCATCAAACTTCGTTATGATATAGCTCTTAAAACCCATCCTAATTAAATTGAATTTGAGAGCCACTAATCTCTCTGTAGATATATCATTAGCTATTACCATACCCTCATCTTTCATTTCGAGAAGCATATGCACAGTCTTACCTCCAGGCGCAGCACAGGAATCTAGCACATAATCACCTGGCAATGGTCTAAATAATACTACAGGTATTAATGAGGCGGTATCTCTATAGAGATAATAACAGCCTTTCATGTATTCGTGAGTGGCTCCAATAGATGGTTTTTGAGGTTTTCTTAAAACCACGTAGGAGTACCTAGCCCACTCTACTGATTTTAGGACGAAACCCTGTCTCTCCAAAGAATCGATTACTTTATTACAGTGACATCTTAGATCATTACATCTTATACTATGCTTAAAAAGTTCGCTTCTCTCAAAAATATCTAATAGATTTAAAGTCTCGTCGAGGCCGAGAATATCAATATATCTAGCTATCATATAGGGTTGATATCCATACTTAGAAGCTATACTCTTAATACTGTCATTGATATTTAATTTACTTTCAAATACATTAAGTATCTCAGTATAATTGATCTTGAGCATTTGAAAGACCTCTAAGCAACTCTCTTATTGATTAAGAGAGTTGATACAACAAGGTGGACCGGCCGGGATTTGAACCCGGGACCTCTGCCGTGCGAGGGCAGCGCTCTTCCAGGCTGAGCTACCGGCCCCATAATAAATCTTTATTAAAGAGACTTTTTATCTATTTTCAATATACTCGTTTCTTAAGTATTGATCAAATGTTATTATTACCTCTCTCGCTGAACTTGTCAAATAATCAATTAATTCTTTTGGAATAATGATCCTGTTGGTCTCTTTATCGAGCGGATATGCGTAAGGTAGATATATTTCGTATTCAACAGATCCTCTAAAAAAAATTCTTACTCCATAGGCTATAGGTATCTCCTCCAGTCTTCTTCCCCTAAGAATTTGAGTAAGAATATATACTGCGCCATCAATACTAAATTGTTTCTTACCTATATTCCTTTTCGTTGCCTCAGGAAATTTGTCAGATAATAATTTTTTTGTTCTACCTCTAGGCGGGTGATCGCCTAAGATCCCTCCAATCACAAAATATCTATACGACTTAGCTTCCTCAGGTGTTAACGTTATCTCTGCCTGAGGATCTAATATCACAACGTTTCTCGGATTTATGATCTCATAAAATCTCTTGTTAGTGCTGGGAAGATCTTTTGTTTTGATACCAGTAAAAAGTATAGGGATATTAGTTTTCTTAGCATGTTCATAAGCGCTTCTATACTCTATCAATATCCAAGGCCCCATAAATTCTTCTAAATGTTCTACGATGATTAACATGTTTAAATACATATCCAAAGAATTGAAAAAAGAAGAAATTTAAAAGTTCTTTGATCACGAATTTAATTTTTATTTTAATAGTCCTTCTTTCTCGATAAGCTTATCTAGGTTCTTTTTAACAGCTTCAATAAATTCCTCAGTTGACACAACAGCGTTGATAGGCGGCTCAGCGACTCTGGCAACATCTTGGGTCATTATCTTATCATCCTCAATAGTCTTTTTAACAGCTGTCTCTAATAGCTCGGCGAATTTCATCAGATCTGTTAATCCATCTCTTTTACCTCTCTCTCTTAAGGCCCTTGTCCACGCAAATATTATAGCTGTTGGATTAGTAGACGTCTTCTCTCCTCTGAGATATCTGTAGTAGTGCCTCTGCACAGTACCGTGAGCTGCCTCAGACATGTAGTAGCCCTCTGGTGAGAATAACTCTGAGGTCATTAAGGCCAGGCTACCTGAGAAAGCTGAAGCCACCATATCTGAGATAACGTCACCGTCATAGTTTTTAGTAGCCCAAACAAATCCTCCCTCAGATCTCATTACTCTAGAGTATGCATCATCAATTAGATAATACTCGTATTTCAAATTAGCTTTCTCGAATTCTTTTTTAAATTCCTCCTCATATATTCTATTAAATATCTCTTTGAATCTTGCATCATAAACTTTAGATATCGTATCCTTTGTGGCGAACCATAGATCCAGTTTATTAAGTAATGCATATTTAAATGATGCGCGAGCGAAACTCTCGATAGACTTATCTAGATTGTGATAAGCCTGGAGAACCCCCGATCCTTGAAGGGTTGGTAATCTAATCCTAATTTCTTTACCGGATCGAGATCTATATATAACCTCCGCTTCTCCCGGCTCCTCAAATCTTATACCAATACCAGAGTATATGTCTCCGTAAGCGTGTCGAGCCACCACAATCGGCTTCTTCCAGAACCTTACGGCAGGTATTATGTTTCTGAGCATTATAGGCGCTCTAAATATTGTCCCATCAAGAATCTCTCTTATTGTAGCGTTTGGACTTCTCCACTCCTTCTTAAGATTATACTCCTTTACTCTCTCGGCATTTGGTGTAATAGTCGCGCACTTAACTCCTACACCGTGTCTTTTAATAGCCTCTGCAGCTTCTATGGTGACACGGTCATCTGTTTCGTCACGATGTTTAATATGAAGATCGTAATACTCGGTTTTTAGATCTATATAGGGATATAGTAGCTTTTCTTTAACCCACGCCCACATAACACGTGTCATTTCATCTCCGTCTAACTCCACTAGTGGTTTATCCATGAGAATCTTTTTAGCCAATGTATGCCACCAAGATGTTATAGAATATGATAGTTTAAAACTCTTTATAGATACTAAGGATCTATTTATGTGTTTAAGATATTTACTACAATCATTATTTCCTGATATTTTCATAATATACAAAAATCGTGTATGTGTATGATGCAATAAACATTGCAACAAATAATATAGACAAGAAATGCCTCATTAAAAACATATTTATAGTCGATATAATCAATATCAATAGTATGATCGTTTCTATAGAGATATCTGATAGAATAGAGAAATTCTTCTCCAGAGAACCCTTAGGCGTTACTCTGTAAGAATAAATTTTTCTCTTGAATATTGCTCTTAATTGATTATACGCTATAAAGGGCGACAGTGAGGTTAATAGAGCACTTGAGGTCCCAAGCCATTTCATGCTTCTAAGCCCAACGTTTCCTCTCCTAGTGGTAATTATATAATAATGTGTGATCGCATAGAGAATAGATATCATGACCCATATTATTAAATAGGGAAGTATATTCGCTATAGGATCTGTGTCAGGTTTGATGAAAATATAGGCAATAGCATACGCTATAGGGGAGTAAGCTGTTAGGATAGTAGGTAAGTATTGAAATGCGTACAATAAGATCTCTAGTTTTTTATATAGTTTATCTCTTGCGGCCATTACAATACTAATACCTCTCAATCCTGCTTGAACTGCTCCAAAAGACCACCTACTCTGCTGAATCTTGAGAGCCATATATGTAGACGGAACCATGACTTTTACTACAGCAGTATCTTCGTAACATGTTTTCAGACCTTTGCTAAACATTTTCAAACCGATCCAGTAATCATCTTGAACAATATCGTGTTCCAATAAGCCGATCCTGTCAAACACGTCTCTAGAAAATAATGTTCCGCTACCTAAAGGAACTATATAGAAACCCCAATATTCTCTTCCGTAGAATAATAAAGAGCTTATGAAATCTGTCGACGCGTTTAAGGCATCTCCTATTCTACTTTTAAAATAGCTGTACCCAATCCATCTACCAACCACAGCATCACAGTTCTTGGTACGAGCCTTGCTATAAAGCTTTAGAAGAAAATCTTTTTCAGGAATACTGTCAGCATCAAGTATCAAAATAAAATCTCCATTACACTTTTTAATAACATCATTAATAGCACCATTTCTACCACCTACAGGATTCTCGCGGAAATTAACCCAGACCTTAACCTTATATCTAGTACTTATATCAGTAGATAGATCTTCAATACTCTTCCATCTTTCGACAGGATCATCGGACGCAATAATTATCTCAAGAGATTCCTTATCCCACTCTAATTCGGCTAACTTCTCAAGAGTTTTTCTCACAATATCTAGATCCTCGTTTTTAATAGGCACTATTATTGAGACCTTTGGATAGTTCTTTATGAAATGCGTAGTTAAGCTATAATACTGATTATTATTATAATATTTATTTACTTTATTTCTTAACATAAAGCCTAAGCCATAGAATATGTGTAGACCCTGTATGAATGCAGATGAGAATAAAATAGATACAGTCAGGATCTCTAAGATCATTATAATATACACTCCCAATCTAATTTAAATGATTTGAGGTAAAATATTAAATCTATAAATCCGTATGGATGTGGAATAGGACTTAAGATTATTTGAGATGAACTATTTGTGAATGAGAACTCGATAACTTTGACTTATATCTCCTACTTCTAGAATGAATATTATTGGTTCTGGCGATCTTAGGAAGAGGCCATGTATAACTTTTAGCAGTAGGATCCTATGTTTTCTAGAGCAGATCTTTTATAGCTCTTAAAATACTTCTTTTAGTAATAAGACCTTTTACATTCATTTCTTTATTCACAACTGGTAGGCAACCGATCCTGTATTTATACATTAGATCAGATGCTGTGCTGAGATCCTCGTCTTCGCTAACTACTATAGGATCTGGTGTCATGATGTCCTCCGCGATCGGGACTATGTAGTCTCGAACTATAGATATAAATCCTTTTGTGGCATTGTATTTTCTTTTCTTAATATAGCTATGAGAGGTCCACTCGGATCTCGGTTCCACAAATACTATATCAGTCTCTGTGATAACACCCACTACGGTATTATTCTCAACTACGATAACTTTTTTATCAGGGTCTTTATTCATGAGATCAATTACGCGAAATATAGAATGATTTCTTCTAGCAATAGTAAAATCTTTCCTCATATAATCACTAGCTCTAGCTTTACCAGATCCGTGTTCACTAAAAGCTTTTAACAGATCTGTAGCTGTGATAATGCCTAATAAACCTTTCTCGGGTGAGTACACAGGTAGACTACTAATATTTCTACCCAGAAGAATCTCAGCAGCCTTTTTGATGGAGGTGCTGGGAGGGATCGTGATCACAGGTGATGTCATGACTTCGCGAACAAATACTTCTTCAAGAGATCTTTTTGCCCTTCGTCTATCGATAAAATATCTCACTATGTCTGATTTAGAGACAATACCAATAGGTCTATAACTACTGTCAATAACTACAACACGACTTATCTTATGTTTTAGCATTAAGTTCCTTACGTGAGCAATACTATCATGAGGGTATACTGAAATGACAGGAGAACTCATGTAATTATCGACTTTAGGAGCCAATAAATTCACTCTCCTAATTAATTACTTTAACTAAAGATTATATTCTTTCAAATTAGTATGGTCAGATCCTATTACTACACTTATAAGAAATTTATAAATAAAACATATTAGCTTAAGAAATATATATTACGTGGTATTTACATGAATAAAAATTATGTTTTAGAAGAACTTCTTTTAAGAAAAATTCCATCAATTAAGAAACATGATCAAGCATCTAAGGCAAGATCCATCATGAGAGACCTAGGTTATAGAATACTTGTTGTTACAGACGATCTTGAGAGAATAATTGGTATAGTTTGGAGAGAGAATATTCTCGCTATATCTTCATCAAAAACAAATTTAGTAGTAAATGACATAATGCAAGAACCTCTCTTAATAGCCTCTTTAGGAGATCCCTTAAACACGCTTCTTAGAAAAATGCTTGAGCTAGACACATGGTATGTTCCCGTAGTGAATAATCAGAGTGAATTAATATATAAAGGAGTTTTTGGTTTCGAGCATCTTTTAGAGAAAATAGTGAGGGAGACTCATATAGCTAATAAGCTAAGAGAATTTCGTGCTAGCGACATTATGAGCAAAGATCCGATCTCGGTGAAACCAGACACGTTTGTATCAACTCTTTGGAAAAACATGATCAAGTATAAATTCGCGGGATTTCCTGTCACAGACGATCATGGTAGAGTTATAGGTTTCGTGTCTCAGCAAGATCTTCTTAGAGCAACTATTGCTTTCCAAAGTGAGAGCGGCCCGAAGAGAGGCTACAAAGTCTCTTCTCTCATGAATAGACCTGCTATAGTAGCTAAAGAGAACACAGATCTAGTGGAAGTTGTTAAATTGCTTGTGTCTAGGAACATAGGTAGGATCCCGATTGTCTCAGAAGAAAATAAGTTAGTGGGTGTAATAGATAGGTCAGATATTATAAAGATAATATTGGATACTGGAATGATTTAGAAGAGGTGATAAACTTATCTAGAGGAAGATTTACAGGTGTTTATGACAGATATAGATGGTTAAGAAGTGATGGAGCTCCTAATTTTAATCAGAGAGTCGTTAAGAGACCTGGCACGGCAGCTCTCTTAGCAAAAAGATGTAAAGAGATTTATTCTCCAGGGATCTCTATACTTCAGATTTTTGAGATATTTTACAGAGAAAGTATCCAGGTTCTTCCGCTAATAAAGATTGGGAGGAGAATAGATTCTGTAGTATCAGTGAGGGAATTAATTTCGTTGCTAGGAGGTGTTTATACTTCTCTGATCGAGGTTAAGCACGGAGGCAAATTAATAGAAGCGTTAAACAGAGAACCTGCTAAATCCATATCTAGAAGAGATTTTCCTATGGTACGTGAAGAAGCTGATTTAGAGGAGGTCTTAGAGACACTTATATTAGGTGAGAAAGGTTATGTGATTGTAGTAGATAAAGATGATAATCTCGTTGGCTATATAACAGATAGAGATATAATTGAATTTTTCAGAGAAAAAAGAGTAGGGATAAAAGTTAGTGAAGTTATGAGTTCTCAATTAATAACAATGAATCTTACAAGTAATCTCTGTGATGTGATCCGAGAAATGAATATTTTGAATATAAGAAGAATACCTCTCGTAAGAGAAGACAGATCTGTTTCAGGCATCGTATTAGCACGTGATATAATTGATTTTATTGGAAGCCACGCGTTCTTTAAATATGCATCAACAGGATTATATGAGGAGTTTTGTAAATTGCCTTCTGGTATAGTTGCAAGGGATATTGCCACTATAAGTCCTGAGGCGGATATAGGTGAAGCCTCCGAGAAAATGCTTTCTCAGAATATAGATTACTTACTTGTTACTTCAGGAGACGAAATTATTGGTATAATTACTGAGCGAGATATTATTTACGGCTACGTGGTCTTATCAAGATCCTGAGTTAGTTTATCACTGCCGGTTATTTCTACTTATTGCTATAGGTATTCAATCACGGGATCTATCAGTTTCATATTCTCAACATCTACTAAACCTTTAGGAGTTAATCTTAAACTAGGTATAACTGGTAAAGGCACTAGAGAGAGTGTCATGAAAACTCTCTCACCAGCAACCCCTAGTTCTCTTAATGTTTTCTCGAGATGCTTTAATTCCTCGTATACCTTAATGTAAGGTCTCGTAGAGAATAATCCATAACCTTCTAAAACCAGCTCTGATAATATCTTATTACCTAGTGCAATAACTATACCGCCACCAATCTCTATTAGTCTATTAACAGCGCTAATCATAGATAAAGGATCTTTCCCTACGACCAGGATATTATGTGTATCATGAGCAATGGTTTGAGCTAAGGCTCCTTCAAGTAGACCTAGTCCTTTAATAAATCCTCTCCCAATAACCCTCTTCTCATTATATCGATCGATTACTGCTGCATACACGAGATCTTTTGAAGGATCTATGGTTAGGAAACCATCTTTAATCTCTAAAATCTCTTGATCACTTAAAGTAATGGTTTTTCCTATAACAAGCTTAATAACTCTTACTTTTGCCGATCCGCTCCTATAATTAACTTTGATAAGAAAATCTTCTGGTCCTATATTTTTAAGTGCTTTTCCAAATCTCCTACATTTAATATAGCACATAAATTCTTCGTGATTACTTGATAGATAATTACTTAACATACTTTCTCCTTTATAAACAAAGATTCTCCCGTTGGAGATTACGGTGTCGATAATCACTTTACTAAGATCTTTTAGAAGAACTATATCAGCGAATCTTCCAGGAGCTATCACGCCAACTATATCGTCAGCTTGAATATATGTTGCGGGAATGATTGTTACTAATCTAATGGCTTCTAGAGGATCTATGCCTAGTTCAATAGCTTCTCTAACTATATTATCCATATAACCTCTCTCATAGAGATCTATGATATTTATATCATCGGATACTAACATAACTCTATCTAGCTTAACTTTTTTCTTCAATAGATCTTCTAATATATTAAGATCCTTCCACGAAGAACCTTGTCTAATCATTAAGTAAAGTCCTCTTCTAAGTTTCTCTAAAGCTTCAATAGAAGAAGTTGATTCATGGCATGAAGAGACTCCTGTTAAAATATATCTATCAAGAAACTCATCATCTAATGAAGGAATATGACCGTACACCTTTTTTCGTTTGAGTATGGTATCTGCGACAATTTCTAATGCTTTGTCAGATCCCTCAACCACCGATAGATAATCCATGTATTCTCCCAAGCTATGAAAATCTTCTTGATCAATTAACTCCCTAAGTATATTATTGTCAAATATTGTTCCAGGACTATCTATTGGTATAGAGGGATCTAAAGGAGGAACGCAGCTAGGAACCTGCAGAAGTATTTTTATAAAAGATTTTTTACTCATTTCAATAAATTGATTCAAGGCTTCCACGCCTCCTACATTAGCCACCTCATGCGGATCAGCCACTACGGTAGTTGTTCCGTGTAAAACAGCAATTTTTGAGAATTCTATAGGTGAGACATAACTTGACTCTATATGTACGTGAGCATCTATAAAACCTGGGACAGCGATAAGATCTTTGCCGTCTATAACAAGAGTGTCATCACCTAAGTACTTACTAGGATCTTTACTAACTAATACTCGAGCAATAAATTTGTTGAATATCACGATACTTGAGTTATCAATTAATTCTCCTGTTGATACAGAGAATAATGTTGTGTTTCTCACAATAATATTTGCTTTATAGAGACCTTTTGCTACATATATTAGATCTTTTAGTAACTCTTTTCTGTATTTCTCAAAGTGAGGACTCCACGGAATATCTTTTTTGTACTCTGCCATTTGTAACATATTTAATAGGAGGGGGTTAATAAGAAGTAATTAAGATATAATAGGGTATATACTTAAGTCTAACAGTTTAGCTCTAGACGACTCTAGTAATAAAATAGATCATTTATCTAAGGCAACAGCTTCTCTTCTTCTGGCTAAGTAATTGTATAAGGGAGATATTCTTTTTAACCGAATTAATAGCAAGGAATTAATTTGATAGATATGTCTTCTATTGAAAACACTAAAAGAGAGGATTATATAGAGATCTTTGGCGGATTAAACGATCTATTCTATGCTACCATGAAGAACGCTATAGAAGCTGCCAGGATAGTAAGAATAAATCATAAGAGAAAGATCTATGTATTGCCTACAGATGATCTTGTAAATATGAAATTTACTTTAACTAAAAGAGAAATCTATGTAAGAATCAATGGAAGAGTTTTTAAGGTCACAGATCCTCCAAACATTGAGTGGTTCATAGACAAAATCATGGGTAATCAAGGCGCTACAGAAAAAGATAATATAGAGATCACGTTAACCGCTGATGAAGATAGAAGTATTTTTGGTGTTCAAGAAATTCTTCTATAAAAAACTCGGAGCATGATTCATGAGATTAAAAGGAGATTCTCCCAGACTCAAGCTTGTATATTATTGGTTCTCTACAGTGATCTGATGCTCTAAATCTCTTCACTTGGAAATATCTGAAGAATCTTCCTTTCTGATCTGTACCTATATCTAATACCACTATTCCATCGGCTACATAAGCATAGTCCTTAAGCCAATTAGCTATACTTTCCGAATCTGTGTGTATGGTGACTAATACCAGAGATCCGTAGGATCTTGTAAAGAGAGCCTTTGAGTATTTAATAAATTCAGCTGTTCTCACAGGATCAGTTGCTGTATAGATCTCATTAAGAGAATCTATAACGACGACAGTTTCTAAACCACGACCTCTATTCTCCTCAAGATAAGATCTTATTATATCAATAAGATCCATTAGATTATTTGGGTTAGCATATCTAATCTCTAATCCTGTTTTTTCACGTAGAAATCCTTTCTCCTTAGCTCTAAAAGAAAATGCATCTATGATTCTTAATCTTCTATCTTTTAAGAAGCCTGTGATTTTTTCGGGCTCGATTAAATTAGACAGGGAGTCGAGAAAATCACTAGGATCTTCATCTAGCAGAACCGCAATTGCTCCTCTATCTGTAGTGAGATGAGCGACTACTGAATTTCTGATAAGAACAGATTTCCCAGCACCTGAAGAACCTACTATAAAAACTAGATGATTCCTACTCGTCGCCTTTATGCATGCGTCGAGACTAGGTAATCCAAATAAAGATTCAAATTTCATCACTTTCTACACCCTCTCAATAAGAATAGCTGTTGCCCCACCAAGTCCGTGGCATAGAGAAGCCACTCCATATCTTAAGTTCTTTATCTCTAAGGCATTTAATAAAGTTGTTGTTATTCTAGCTCCAGTAGCTCCTATAGGATGTCCTAGTGCTATAGATCCACCGAATATATTTAATTTATCTCTGCTGACCCCTAGCTCTCTCGTGAAGATGGTTGTAGATACCGCGAAAGCCTCATTGTTTTCGAAGAGATCTATGTCTGACACCTCTAGAGAGAAACCTTTTAGAAGTTTTTTAACAGCTGGAACTGGAGCTCCAGGGAATTCGAGAGGATCTACATCTACACCTGCGAAACCTCTCAATATACCTCTTATTTTAAATCCTCTCTCCTTAGCATAATCCTTGTTTGCAAGAACAGTAATAGATGCTCCATCACTTAGTTGAGACGAGTTACCTGCTGTATGTGGGCCTTCTGGTGTAAATACTGGCCTTAGTTTAGCTAATTTATCCAATGAAGTATCATCTCTTATACCCTCATCATTATACAACTCAATCTCTGAAGTATCTGATCTTACTTTTACTGGTACAATCTCTCTCTTGAAATATCCACTATCACGAGCCTTGGCAGCTCTCATATGACTCTCGTAAGCAATTAGATCTAGTTCTTCTCTTGAGAAACCGTGCTTACGAGCAAATAAATCTGCTATATGCCCCATATGATAATTCTTGAAAGGATCTGTTAGACCGTCGTAAACCATTGAATCCACGATCTCAATTGTTTTCCCAGTAAGATGTTGCACTCCCCATCTGAATCGATTAGATAATATGAGAGGAGAATAGCTCATACTCTCCATACCACCTACAATAACCAGTTTAGCTGATCCATGAGATACATGGAGAGCACCAATCTCTATGGCGGCCATACCAGATGAGCAAACCATATCAATATTCATACTCTCTATAGTAGGTGGTAGACCCGCCTTTACAAGCGCCTGTTTTGCTGGTAATTGACCTAATCCGCACTTTATAACATTTCCGAGCGCGACAAGGTCTATTTCATCGCTCTTTATTTCAAGTCTTTGAAGAATTTCACGTATAAGTAGAGCGGCTAAGTCTGATGGATGAAGATCTTTTAGAGATTTCCCGAATCTACCAATTGGGGTTCTAACGGCTTCTAAAATAGCAACATCTCTAAATTCTATAAACAAAGTTCATCACCAATATATATTTTGCTTAATAATACTAAAAACACTTAGTAAGATTTTTATTAAGATGATCTATTAAAGTTTGATAGTGAGACTAGATTTATATGAGGAGTTCGCGTAAAGTCAAGAGGCCATTAAGAGATCTTGAGGTTAACATCATTTATCGAAACCCTCTAAAAGTTATTTCTAGAATAGCCTTTATCTATCCAAGTCTTTATCAAGTAATGTTAACGAGTTTAGCTACAGATCTTATATACCATATTGTTAATAGTAGAGAAGATGTTTATTTAGAAAGATTCTACTCATTGAAATTAGTAGATGATGAGAAGGATCCTAGGAGCATAGAGACAGACTCTCCTCTAAGAGACTTTGATCTGTATATATCAAGTATATCTTATGAATTAGATATAGTAAATCTGATCAATATTTTAGAAGCAGGTGGAATAGACCCATTTAGAAAAAGAAGAGATAAGCCTCTTGTGGTTGGAGGCCCTGGTGTAATGAGTAACCCAATTCCTTTCGCGGACATCGTAGATGTCTTTATCATAGGAGAAATCGAAGATACATTAAATGAAGTAATTGATCTATGGATCGAGAATAAAGATGATAAGAAAAGGTTCTTGGAAGAAGTCGCAGAATTAGAATATGTTTATGTACCAGATTTTAAAGAGAGTGCCGTGAGAAGATATGTTAAGAATCTAGATAGTGCTTTCTATCCCATTAAGCAAATAGAGAATTTAGAGATAGAGCCTGTCTATGGTAGAGGCATTAAACTAGAGCTCAGTAGAGGATGTAAATTTTGGTGCTCTTTCTGCGGTGAGACAAGATTGTTTCAACCCTATAGAGAAAGAGGCTACGAGAGATTGAAAGAGATCGTGGAAGAAGGACTCAGATACACCATCTCGGGTAAAAGAGTGATTTTATACACACTCCTCATACCTGCTTCAAAGAATCAACTAAAATTTTTGGAGTATTTAGCTAATGAAGGTTTCAAAGCCTCTATACCATCTATTAGGCTAGATACATTATTTCTCTATAGTGATGATTTCTTTGAGCTAGTTAAAAAATTGGGGCAAAGAACACTTACTGTAGCTCCAGAGAGCTTTTTATTCAAGCTTCACAGGGTCTATATGAAGTATTTGTCTAATGAAAATATCCTCATAGAGCATATAAAAGATATAATCAATAAGGGATTTGATCTTAAGATTTATTTAATATATGGTAGTAAGTGGGAGACTACAGAAGATGTTAAGAGAAATATCGAATATATAAAACAGATCTATAGATACGCTAAAGAGAAGAAGAGAAGAATTAGCATTTCACTTAACCCACTGATTCCTAAACCTAAGACTGTTTTTCAGTGGCTAGGTATGAGAGCATTAGAGGATCTTGAGGAGATGCTTAATCTCTATATAAAGGAGCTAAGAGGCTTAGTGGATACGAGACCACTAGACATTAGATGGGCTTATGCTCAAGCGTTTATCTCAATGGCTAATAAGCCTCTTGGAAATTTATTGGTTAGGTGGAGCAGATCTGGTAGAAGGATCAATGCGCTAATTAATCTATTAATGAATTTAAAAGATTCTCAGATCATAGAAATAATTTATAACGGGTATAAATATGGTGAAGTACTACCATGGGACAGAGTAATTATTGGAGAGAGTGTTGAGGAGGTAACAGCTAAACAATACGAGGCTATAGTATCATTAATAGGCAGATTATTATGATGATCAATTAAAGCTCTGAGGAATATTTACATCTTTCTCTATATTCACGAAGCAGATCTCTTTCAACAACTTCTCCATTAGGTTCCATCTCAGCAAATATTCTACCTGGTATACCATAGATCTCTGTTTTATTATCAAGCCAACAATCAGGTTCTAAACCAGCTTTCATACAAGTCTCTGCTAAGAAAGTTTCATTATCCCAACAATAATCTATAGGGACTTGTGGTAGAAGAACCCCACTGTATAATCCTCTCACTATATAGAGACCGTCCCTACCTATCAATATCTCTCTTAAGGGATCTGTTAATCTACGTGACAAGCTCAGTATAGATAACTCAATAACAATATCTTTCATCTCAGATCTCTCCAAAGGATTAAATCTAGGATCTTTAAAAGCAGATGATATGGCAGATTCAGAAACCGCTTTCCAGAGAGGCATATAAGGTATTACGAAACCTATGCATCCTCTTAATTCTCTTCCTGAACCACTTAATTTCTCAAGTGTTATAAAAACAGCCGATTTTTTCCTAGTTATAGGGAATCTCTCTATAAGTTCCTTAGGCTCCGGAGGAGATTCTTGATTCTCGAAATAGTAGTCTATAGAGTATCTCGCGTATTTAGTTAATTCTCTAGCTAATTCAAGAGATACTTGAGATACATCGAGTAGCTCTCTATAATCTATTGTTTTCTCTAATCTCAAGCGTTTAGAAACCTCCTATATTAACTTATAAAATAAGAACATAAGCATAGATTATATGAGTCCCTGTGAAATTACAAGCATCAGTATCAAAAAAATGAATATTATGAAGATTAGTGAGAGAATTATAAATAACTTTACTGAAGAAGATCTAATCATGATTGGGAAAGGCCCTATTACTATGATCCCTATACTCTTTGAGTGCTCTCTATTATATTTCTTCTCTTTTTCAAATGAAATTATTTCCTTAGAGATTTTTTTCCTTGGTAGAAGAGATAGTGTTATTAATAATACTCCTACTAAGACCATGACTAGCCCTAGAAGAATTATTATATGCTCGTACATTTTCTACATCAATCTTATTGACTTGGAAGCTTATATTTTCAATAAAGTAAAAAGCACTAGAGATCTTTAGCATTAATATATTATCTCTGTCGAGCATTTAATATAGGTATAGTTGATGGTCCCAGAGTTCTGGAAAGAGATATTAAGCAAGAAAAGCCGTTCTCAAAGGATAGTATCCTCAATTATTTTGCTACTGATCCTAGCTCTATCAATAACAAATATACTAATTTATCCTTTCAGAGAAATTATCCCAAGTGGTAAAGCTCAGTTCTATTCATCAAAGATTAATTTAAATTCATCAGATCTATACTATACTAAATATATTGATCTAGGAATAAAAGCGTCGAAAGCTTTAGCCCTTGATAATAATATTTTAGTAGTAGCAGGATCATCTAATGAGACAGGTATTATCAGAATCTTTGACTTCTCCGAGGATCTAAAGAAAGCAACCTATAATGATTATATAGTTCATGGTTATGTGACTAGTCTTAGTGTACCTAACACAAAGACTCCTAATCTAGTAGTTGCTGGTACAAATGCTGGTGAGATTGCTGCTATAGATCTATTACAAAACCGAATCACTTATATACAAGCTTCTAGAGAATCAATTAAGGAGGTGTATGTAGGCAATATAGGAGTAGATACGTATATTATAGCATTTGACGGATCATTCATATACTCGTATAAATATTCTCGAGGTGGTTGGCTTGAGATCGGTCCAGTAAACAGCACAATGCTTATGGGCTACAGCTCCGCATCAGTTTTTTACGTGTCTCCTCTGATTAGAGTTATGAGAGATCATATTGAGTATGATTTAACTAAGTTATTTGTAATCTATTCTCCACCCACAGTAAAATTAGTATTGAATGTAACAGATCCCTCGGGTCTACCAATAAATAATGCTCTGATAACTCTTACATATCTAAAGAACAGAGACATATATTACTCCACTATATCATCAAATGGATCTGCAGTATTATATGTTCCTGTTCTAGATACTGATGTATCAAATTACGAACTTAAGGTGACGCATCCATCATACGAGACTTATATAGATGTTGTATCAATACCGAGACCTCAGAGACCTGATGAGACGTTATCTTTGTTAATTGTTATGAGACCTGGTCAAGGATTATCAGAGCTTCTCAGACCGGTACCTGAGAGAAGTTTTGTTGCTATATATGAACTAGATCTCTCATCAATTCCATATAAGGCAACGCTAAAAAGCTCTCTGATCATACCAGCAAAAATCTCTAAAGCCTTCTTCTACGAGCCTTATAATAATATTTATTCTGATCGGTATAGGTATTTGGCTGTATACGCTACTAAAGAGGGTTTCTATGTGACCTACTATGATTCTCAATATAATATAGTTAAGGTAGAAGATAGAAACTACATTGATTATTATTTACTAATTAAAAATCCTGAGAAGATCAATGCTAAGATCTCTGCTAGTGGTGAGTACCTATCTTTATCGATTGACTCAAAGATCTATTTAGCAAGATATGTGCCTGAGCTCAGGAGGCATATTCTGACATCATCTTATGTATTTGGTACAGAACTAGCGGGCATTGATCTATCTAATAACCAGATTTTGGTAGCAACATCTATTAGTGGAGAAACTAATATCTTTAAAATTGAAGACGGTGTTCTTAGGCCTTGTTTAAGATCTAATTATTATACCGAGTACCTAAGTGGAGCAGATCTCTACACGTATATATTTAGGGACGGCTCCAACGCATTTGTTGTAGGAAGGGATAAAAGCCTAATTATAAACACTAATACAATAATCACTAGATGTCCCATAGAAAGAATCATAATAAAATTAACTCCAGAGATAGAGTCAGTACAAAAAAGGTATCTGGGGATACTAGGAGTTTTATACGTCTACGAAGGAACAGATCTTGTTGCTACTACTTATATCAGAGACTCAGAGGCTCTGGTATATCTACCATACTCAACATATAGAATCGTTGCTGAGTCAGTTCAAACAGGAAGGGTAGAATATAATGATATTGTGATAAGAGAAACTAATATCGTGAATTTAAAGGTTTCAGTGATTCCTGTAGATCTATTTATCAGAATTAGGTCTGAGAGATCATCGATACCATTATCTCCGATCGAAGCTCCCTTGGGAATCGGAATTAACATAAGGAATATTGACACTAACTACTCATTATCTCTATTACTAACGAGTAATCCCTTACCCATATATATGTCGAAAGGAGCATACGAGATCAATGTAATATATAATGGAGTACAATTAGCGTTTGGAAGAATAAATATTTCAGATCCAGGATTAACATTCGCTGACCTTATTGCCAAAACGGCAAAGCTCAGGGTCACAGTTATTAATGAACTTAATAACACAATAGTTGATTCAAACGCACTTAATCTAACAATAACCTTTGAAGGCCCTATATGGAGAGGGTTAGTCGCTCCCCTGAAAACAACATATTTAGAGCTCCCACTAGGATTCTATCGACTAAGCCTCTCCTCCATATTTTATATGTATACAATAGCCGATATAGAGCTTTTTAATGACATTAATAAGACCCTTAAGGTAATTCCAATACCCTTTGATCTTAAGCTACATTTAGTGGATGATTTGGGTAGAAATGTCGGCAAGGCGAGTATTTATATGAAGAATATATTAACAGGAGCAGAATATTCAACAGTGTCTGACGAGGAAGGCGTTGCCATTGTTAAAGATGTTGTATATGGAGTATACACCATAGATATATATCCTGAGAATCAGATTTACTATAAACCTACTACTTTGAAAATGGTTATAGACAAAACAGATATGATCCTGAGAATAAATGCTTCACGAAAAATGCTGACTCTTAATTTAATAGATCCTATATCCGGCGACCCGATCATCCCAATTAAAATCTCTGCATTCATAGATGGTAATTTAGTGAGTAGCATTGAAACAGTAGTAAGACGTGTGAATCTAAGTATTCCTGTAGGTACATTAGAAATATATGTTGAGTCAGCGCCTGATCAAATTAAAATATACTATCCATACAACACTACTAGACTCTTTCTCAACGATACTGAACTCACTATAAATCTTTTGAGAGCCCCTATGAAAATAAGATTTTTCGTAGAGGATCAGTTAGGAACAGCTGTTGATGCTAATATAAGAATCACTTCTGTTGAAAACGCTGATTTATCGTATAACTTAACTTCTGCGAGAGGAATAGCCGAGATAACTATACCTTATGGAAAATACTTTGCAGATATATCAGCACCTTATAGAGAACCTGTGAGAGTATCTATCCAACCTCCTCGAAACGTTAGCGAAGCATTATCTTTAACTATCTCATTGCCTAACGTATTAGTGCCTCTAAATCTAACTTTAAAGGATCAATTAGGATCATCGTTGAAAGGAGGATTTGTTGCAGAGATCTATGCAGGGGGAAAAATGTATTTGAGACAAATCATTAACAGAAGTATGATCTCTTTCTATATACCTACTGGTTATAACATCTCTCTGAAGATAATTCCTCTTGAAGAGAACTCAGACATTTATCAGCAATTCTCTAAAGATCTAGGATTTATCGATAAATCATTAAACACGACTCTTGTTATTATGAGAAAAATATATAGGGTTACATTCACAATAACCGATGATCTAGGAAAACCACTCGTGTCGAAAATCGTTTTTACCAGCACTGAGAATTCCGCGTATGTGTATGAGATGAATACAGATACTGACGGATTAGGAATATTGAACATTCCAGCTGGATATTACACACTAGAAATTTCTAGTAGTGGATATGAAAAATACTCGGATATGATATTTGTGAAATCTGATATTAATAAGAGAATTGTTCTAGTCCCTCAAATTCAAACTCTTCTTCTCAGATTCACCTATGTTTATATTGGTATAGCGATTGTCCTGATAGTATTAGGTCTCGCATTGTGGCTAAGGAGGATCGTGTTAAAGAGATTAGAGGAGGAGATAATCTAGAACTAATCTAATCCTCTACTTCCAAGAAGATGTTGTTATTTAACTTGATCACTTTTTTAGTAGTCTGAGGTCTCCCTATTTTTATCTCTTTGATTTTGTGAAGATCTTTTAATTCCTCAATTAGATATCTTGCGTCTTCATTGTCTATATAGAGTACTCCTCTTAATTCTTCAGAGAACCTTATATTTTTACTTTTCTTGTATTTCCAAATTAAACTGTTTATCTCTATTGCTAAATTGAGTAATCTATCATCGTATTCCAAGTACTTTTCATCGATTTTCGGAAAGCTCTGTCTATGTATACTTCCTCCATAGAGCATTCTCCATACATAGTCAGTAGCGAAAGGCATTATAGGTGCTAAGAGAAGCAGTATCGTAGAAAGTGTTTTATGAAGTGTAAACCAAGCTGCCCTCTGTTCCTCGGGTATATATTTATTATCTTGGTTGTACGCCCTCTGTTTCACCATCTCTAAATAATTACTAGCAAATATATCCCATGTGAATCTATAGATTTCTTGAGCGGCTTCAAACACGTCGAAGTTGCTGAGACTCTCATCAACTTTCTTGATAACTTCATTAAGTTTTTTCAAGAGGGCCTTATCAATTTCTCTGAGCGATGTGCTATTCTCGGGAGGATTGTCAAATGCTGATATGAATCGCGCTATATTAATTAGTTTAGTAACGAATAGAGATCCTGTTTTTATAATATTCTCACTAAATCTATAGTCATAACCTAGTTTACTTGCTGTTGCAGCCCAAAACCTGAAAGCGTCAGCTCCGTACTTCTCTATGAATGGCTCAGGATCTATTACATTGCCTTTGCTTTTATGCATAGCCTCTCCTTTCTCGTCGAGACCCATACCACTTATTCTGACCCACTTAAATGCTGGTTGACCTGTTATCTGATAAATCCTTAATATAGAATAGTAAAGCCATGTTCTTATTATGTCATATCCTTGAGGTCTTAAAGTATTTTTAGAGGCTTTCTCGTAAAATTCAGGATCTCTTCTCCACTTAGTTACATACAGTACTGATATGCTCGAATCAAACCATGTATCAAATACTCTCGTCTCTCCCACGATCTTATCTTTACTCGCACCACAGTAAGGACACTTGTCCACCGGTGGCGGATCTTTCCACGGTCGGTAATATCTCCCAGGCTCAGGAACTAGGTAGTTTCCACATATGCTACACTTCCAAAGAGGTATTTCAGTTCCGTAATATCTCGATCTAGATATTGGCCAATCCATTCTCAAACTCTTGATCCATTCTATTAGTTTGCTCTTGTGAGTCTCAGGGTAAAATTTTATCTGATCAATTAATTTAAGGAGATCTTCTCTATAATCAAGTTGTTTTAAGAAGAATTCCTTGGAGTGAATTATCTCTATAGGTGTCTTACATCTCCAGCAAACAGGAACTTCTCTCTCCCCTAAAATCTCCTCCTTAACTAAGTAACCCTTCTCCTTTAGTAGTTTCACTATCCTATCCCTAGCCTCTCTAATACTCAGACCTGCCAGGGGACCTGCTAACTTGTTCATTAAACCATCTTTATCTATAATTACTCTGGGTTTAAAACCTAGCTCTCTCACGACTCTTACATCTCTAATATCGCCGTATGTAGAGATCATCATAAAACCTGTACCAAAATTAGGATCAACGTCATCAAGTTCTATGATAGGAACCTCGTAATTATATATAGGAACAATGCCTCTTTGACCTGCCAACCCTTTATATCTTTCGTCTTTAGGATTATACGCTAGCGCAACCATAGCTCCTATGAGCTCTGGTCTTGTAGTAGCTATTACAGCACTAGTTCTGTTGGAAAGATCTATTCTAATATAATATAATTTCATTCTATTTATTTGATATTCAAGTTCGGCTTCAGCCAGTGCGGTTCTACAACGAGGGCACCAATAAACAGGTCTATCTGCCTCATAAATTAAATTTCTCTTCCACAGTTCTATAAAAGTTGTTTGTGTTAATAATCTGTATGAGGGACTGTCAGTTCCTTCCCTCCAGTACTCAAAAGAGCATCCTAGTCTCTTCCAGATCTTTACTAGATCTCTCTCTATCTTATCGAGTTCTTTTCTACATAAATCAAGGAATTTTTCTCTTCCCTCGGGAGTTCTAGCGATCTCGTGCGGATTTATGCCCGTTGATCTCTCAACCTGAACCTCTACGGGAAGACCATTTCTGTCTGCATACCAAGGTACATAGGCTCTATACCCTTTCATTCTTAGGTACCTACCGATCATATCGATTTGTGCGTAGTGAGCGGCTGCACCAACGTGCCATTTTCCTGAGGGATACGGTGGGGGAGTATCTACAACAATTATCTTATCAGAATCTCCAAATGTATCGTGTTTATAATGATCCTCTTTCTCCCATTGATCTAGGAGTTTTAACTCTAGATCTATACTCCATCTCTTCTCCATAAGCTTTGGTTCATAACTTCTCTGTGTACTCAATGGCTATGTACCGAATAATTATTTTAGTGATAAAGTTATTAAGAGCTCGTAGATAAGATCCTTCAAAATCAACCGTATAATTAAGTATCATTAAGTTTTTAGAAGTTCAAAAATAAAAAATATTGGAGGATAGTGAGGATTGAAGTATATCATTAAAGCAAAGATCGAGGTTGACGGAGTAGTAGATAAACCCGATATAATAGGTGCGATATTTGGACAAACAGAGGGGATCTTCGGAACAGAATTTGATCTAAGAGATCTTCAAGAAAAAGGAAGAATAGGAAGGATCTATGTAGAGAGTAAAACCAGCGGAGGCAAAACTATTGGAGAGATCTACGTCCCCTCCAACTTAGACAAAAGCGAAACAGCTTTGTTAGCTGCAATGATAGAGAGTGTTGAGAAAGTTGGTCCTTATAACGCGAAGATTGTGGTCACAGATCTTGTGGATCTCAGAGTTGAGAAGATGAGAAAAATTGTTGAAAGAGCAAAAGAGATATTAAGTAAGTGGGGTAGAGAGAGAACACCTGATCTCAAAGAGATATTATCAGAGATTAATAGCGTACTTAAGATAGCATCTATAACAACTTACGGACCTGAGAGACTACCCGCAGGACCTGAAGTGGCATCTAGCGATACAATAATTATTGTGGAGGGCAGAGCTGATGTACTGAATCTCTTGAGAGCAGGATATAAGAATGTTATTGCTATAGAGGGTGCTCACAGTAAAGTACCTGATACACTTAAGAAGCTGGCTCAGAAAAAAACTGTTATTGCCTTCGTTGATGGTGATAGAGCAGGTGATATGATACTCAGAACATTACTGGATAACGGAGTAAAAATTGATTATGTAGCAAAAGCCCCCTCGGGTAGAGAGGTTGAGGAATTAAGTATAAGGGAGGTGGAGAAGGCTCTCAAGAATATG
Organism: Sulfolobales archaeon; assembly: GCA_049976205.1. Classification (GTDB taxonomy): domain Archaea; phylum Thermoproteota; class Thermoprotei_A; order Sulfolobales; family AG1; genus WYEN01. The sequence goes on from JBMFIR010000005.1 coordinate 34,082, forward strand.
GTTCCCATATCAGAGTATCTGAAGCAATTAGAGAAGAAGAAGGTGCCTGAGGCTATTCCCTTAGAAAAGGAGGAGATTAAAATAGAACAGCCTATGCAAATCTTAAAAGAGGAGGTAAAGCCTCAAGCATCAACAGAATCAAGACCTACTGAAGAGATCCGGAGAGAGGTGAGTGAGGAAACTTATTTAGAAACAGCACCTTCTGCACAACCAGAGGAACAGACACAAGAAGTTCTGGAAGAACCACTACATAAACAACCTCCCACAGAGGTTGTGAAAGCAGAGGTTGAGAGTTCAGCTCTTCCTAAACTCATCGAGATTCCTGAAAGCGTTATGCAAGACATGAAAGACATGATAGGTACATTAACAAGTGCAGTATATGATCAGAACTGGGGAATTATTAAGAAACTTAGTGTAAGAGATCTCTTTGAATACTTAGAGAAAAACGAAGAGGATAAGAATATCTATGCTATAATTCTAGATGGAATAGTTACACAGCGTTTAGTAAATCTAGCACTCAGGAAAGGAGTCAAGGTAATAATTGGTTATAGACTTGGTAGTCAGGTATCCAGAGAAATTAATGATCTAAGAATTTATCTTTTTGATGATATTATTCCTAAGACTTCTTCCCAGTAAACTCAAATAAACTTTTTGTTGATTTGGCTCCTCTAAGACTACGCTCTGATACTCCGTAGTACCCAAGTATTCTTAATGCAGCAGGTATGATCTGATGATCTATATAGTAGTCCGTATCTATATCATTTATACTAGCATACATATAAGGTATTGCTCTGTCACTAATTCTTCCGGAACCCTTAACTATAACGTAACCGATCTTGTCACCTACAGTCACTCTAATTCCCTTCGAGATCATTATCTTAGCTGCTTTAACATGCGGTGCTGACGCCTCATATTCTTCTAATCTCTTAGTTAAGGTTTTCCATATAACTAATTTTTCCAGAGGAATTTTTTTCTCCTCAAGATCTCTAATAATGTTTCTCACGTATTGAATAGCTTTATCAACGCTACTTGTTTTAAGTACGATCTCTGCAACTTCTTCCTGTACCTCTTTAGCTAGATCAGTCCAATCCCCTCTGACAGCTTCAAAACCAACTATATCAATATGATCCTCTGTGGTTAAACCAATATATCTTTTCTTAGCTTCTGTGAAAAACACTCTCTTATATATCTTATCGATCTTGATCTCGAGATCAAGTTCCTTAGTGATTCTCTCAATAAATATATTTATCTTCTTCTCATCGTAGCCTACAAATAACGAGTCTGTGTCTCCATATATGACTTTCAAACCCAGTTCTTCGGCAATTTTAATTGCTTTCGATATAATTGTTCTACCCCAGGCGGTAACGGCTTCCGCGCCTTGTTTATAATACCATCTAGCCCCTACCCAACCCATGTAGCCATAGGCTGCGTTAGCTAGGATCTTAACTCCTCTCTGTCTCTCGTCTAGTACCCTATATTCTGTGCTTTGAGGCGGATATTTCTTCATCTCTTCTCTTATAGACTTTCTTAGTTTAAGTAATGTCTCGAGAACTCTCTTGTAGAAACCTGGAGGCTCTTTTCTAAATCTATATCTAGTCTCGGGAGCTTCGAAACATCTTACTTTCTCACATTCTTCTTCTTGAGCAAAAGTGTCTGGGCCCACGTTATATTTTATCATTATACTAGGATACATTGAGGAGAAGTCTAGAACAGCAATGTTTTCGTGAATACCTGGTTTAGGCTCTAGAACAATAGCTCCTTTATAAGGTTCGTATTCTCTCTCTTCTCTATTAGGGATCAATTCATTGTATTTATACGCTTCTCTCATTAAATACCACTCTAATCTATTTCCTACAGATGCCGCACCGACCTGATCTAGGGGTAAACCTGTTAGAGCTGATAGCTGCAGCGCGTAAGGCAAAATTTTTTCGGCTATCCCATAGGTGGACACTACATCGTCTCTAGAGTATTTTAAGAGAATATCTCTTTTAGAAGGATCATCCCAGTACTTATATATATCATACCAATCAATATTTGTTCTCTCTTTTCTATTCATGACGCCAAAGAACTCAGCCACGTAATCTAGGCTCTTTAACTTGATCTCTGATATTTCCTCTGCAAAATGATAAAGATCCACATGTAGTCTACCAGGTATGGATACATGGCCATAAGCACTTTGTCTAGGTTCACTTCCTCTGCGTCTCCCTATATCCAACGGAAGTCTGCTCCTCTTAGCTCTCTCAATCAAATATGGTATATCGAATAAAGAGGAGTTATACCCCACAATTATATCAGGATCATATCTCTGAATGTACTCTACGAATTCTCTTATTATATTTGAATCATCTTTGTCTTTAGCTACTAGCTGAGTAATTTCTTTTTTATCATTCATTAAAGCTATTATTATTATTGGATCAGTTTCTGCTCTAGGTGATCCTCTGGGATTATATACCTCGATATCGAAAGCTATTACTCTTAGTGGTGGTGGGATAGTGCTTATATTTCTCTCTAAGATGTCCACTAGCTCATACTCAATATCTACTCTATAAACACCGCTTTTCTTAGTCTCGATAACTCTAAATCTATGCCACGCGCTTGGGACAATATCTTTATCTATAGAATACCTCATAGCAAATCTAATATCCGCTTCTAACACGTCTTTTACGAAGGGGTAATCTCTAACTTTCTCTCTATATTCTCTCACGAATTCAGGAATCACTGTCTTTACTTTAAAAACCTTTATCTCTCTACCAAAAAATTTCTTTTTTTCAGGAACAACCTCCGTTATAGGAGATTTCGGATTACTTAATTTCTTTATATATGTGATAATTTCATTATCACTTAAATCAGTTTCTTCATTAGGGATCACATAGAAGTAGGGTCTGAAACTATTATCTCTGATCAAAACTCTTCTATTCTCGCGATCTATCCCAAAAATCATTATGACAGGAATATTTCCGATGATCTCGTAAGAGATGTCTAGCACATATATATCAACATCGAGTGAACCTCTACTCGAATCAGCTTTGGAATGAATTATTTCATTATACATACTCTAAACTCATCCAAAGTATATCTCCTAACCAAAAATTTAATCAATAAGGGTTAGCGGATCTTCTTAACATAGTTAGTCTTCTGATCATATAGATCACGAATATTATGAGGTTGATCTGTGCTAAATCTGGGGATATAGATAAGTGACTATTTCCACTATATATAACCACCAGTGGAAGTATCTCTATATTAACCCCTTTTCTAGTAAAGAGATCCGCATAGATCATTAATGAAGATAGAGGTAGCATACAGATTATCATATCAGTCAAGATTCTTGATTGAATAATGAGTCTTATAATAACTAGAATCAAAAGAGATATTATACTAGATGCTCCTAAGAAGTAATTAGGATAATTATTAAAAGAATTTGTGTAATAACCTGATGATAACATGATTTTCAATAGATATGCTAAAACTAACACTATAATAAGGTCTGCTATTGTTAAAGTGGCTATGTACTCTAATACATTGATTAATTTTCTTTTACTCAAGAGTGATTCCTCATCAATTACTCTAATTAATCTGTTGATACACAACCTCTTAAATCAAAGTATGTGGCATCGCTAATGTTAACGTAGACCCATTTACCCAAGTAGCTCTGATCTATGTTATCAATAACAACAGTTCTGTAGCTTATGCTTCTACCAATGTAGCCTCTTCCTCTATAACCTCTTTTCACAACAATGGTTTTTACTCTCTTATTTACAAAAGATCTGTTTATTTCCGAGCCTATTTTCTCTTGAATCTTCTGTAATATCGTAGATCTCTTTTTCTTAGTGTTTTCATCTACTTGAGGCATTGATGCGGCTTCTGTAAAGGGTCTTATGCTATATTGAGCTATATGAACTCGATCAAATTTTAATTCCTCGAGTAATTTAATGGTGTTCTCGAAAGCCTCCTCGTCTTCACCTGGATGGCCAACAATAATATCTGTAGCAATATTTATATCGGGTATTTTCTTCCTAAACCCCTTCACATAGTCTATGAATTCCTGTACAGAATACCCTCGTTTCATAATTCTCAAGACACGATCATCACCGCTTTGAATTGGTATGTGAACAAATTTAAAGATCTTTGGATCTCTATATATCTCTATAAGATCATCAATTATCTTATTCAGCCACTGAGGATTCATCATACCAACTCTGATCATGAAATCTCCCTCAATATCAACTAATTCTCTAAGAAGATCTGGGAGGAGGAATCTTTTTTCTAAATCAAATCCGTAAACAGCTGTGTCCTGTGCTGTTAACTCAATCTCCTTATAACCTAGATTCACAGCTTCTTCGACAGCTCTCTTAATAGTCTTAGGCTCATAGCTCTTCAGAACAGGTCTAGCGTATTTAGTTATGCAGAAACTACAGTCACTCATACAACCTTGAGTAATTGGTATAGGTATTGACAGATCTTCTTTGTTCTCTAACAAAAATTTTTTTGGTAAATTAATCTCTCTAGATTCTCTGAGATCTTTGCTTAAACCAATATAAACAGGCTTCTTAGAGTTCAGTGCTTCATTAACTCTGTATATTCCATGTGTGGATATAATAGACGCCTCAGGTATGATCTCTCTTACTGTTGCAGGTAAAGCAGAGGCCATGCAACCTGCTACTATAATTCTTTTATCAGGAACATATTTTGTTCTCAACTCTTTTAATCTAAGTATCATTCTTTCCTCTGTTTCTCTCCTAACAATACACGTGTTAATAAGAATCACGTCTGCCTCATCTATATTAGATGTTACTATACCTCCAGCCTTCTCTATCTCACTAGCCATAATCATACTATCAGCTTTATTCAGAGTACAGCCGTAAGTCTCTACATATACTCTATAGGAAATACTCATCTTATACATCTATTAAAGAATAGTAGCATTATAGGAAAAATAAGTTTTCCTCGAGAAAAACAGGTATCTTAGCAATATGCTAATGATATGATATAGTACGTGTTTTTCATAATTGGCCGACCCTCGCCCTAAAAGGGCGAGGCTTTCAATCCTTTGTAAATCATTAATAGTTCCATAAATGATTATTAGATGGGTGCTGGATATGTCTACATATGAGGAGTATCTGGAGCTGTTAGATAAGCTCTATAAAAGTCTTCCAGAGAAAAGAGATACTAAAGCACTGGATCTTCCTGAGCTGGAGATCGAGCATTTCACTAATAAGACTGCTATAAAAAATCTTCAGCATATATCAGAGAGACTGGATAGAGACCCCAAGATAATTATGAGATATTTTCTTAAGGAATTAGGTAAACCTGGCTCAATAACATCGTCTGGTTCTCTAGAGATCTATGATAGAATATCAACAAAATCTCTCTACGAGTTATTTGATAAATTTATAAAAACATACGTAAGATGCCCTACATGTGGCTCGATTGATACAAAATTGATAAGACAAGGAAAAATATATATACTTAAGTGCTTAGCATGCGGTGCTGAAACTACGGTAAAGTATGTGTGACACAACGTGGTAACATGACTATAGATATTTCAGACAAGGAGCTTTTCTGGGTAAAGGTACATAGATCTGAGGAGTATATCATACTAGCTATATGTGACCAAGAGCTTTTAGGAAAGACATTAAATGATTCTAGGCTTAATATTAATTTAAGAATTGATCCTTTGTTTTACGGCGGAGAACTCTTAGAGTTTGATGAAATAATTCCTCTTCTTAGAAAAGCCAACATAGTTAATGCTATCGGAAATAAGATAATTAGGAGATTAAGTGAGATAGGTTATATTTCTAGTGAAACAGATGCTTTGGAGATAGACGGAATAAAACATGTTCAAATATTAGTATTTGAATATTAAAATATTGTTATTGTTTATGTCTATTGGAATAGTAATAAAATCAGCGAGATGCTCAAAGAATGACTAGATTCTGTGCTAGATGCGGAAGAGAGGAAGACGAGAAAACAAGGATCATAGGATATCTTTGTGTTGATTGTTTTATTAAAGAGAGAGATATAGCAATTCTTCCCCAAAGAATAGATATGATTTTTTGCCCAAATTGTGGTTCTGTGAAAATAGGCGACTCATGGTTATCTGCGGAAGATTTTAGACATGATCTAGTGATCCCTCTGTCAATAATATTATCCTCCAAAATAAAACCAGCGAGAGAAATAGATGAAGTAGAGATCAAGGATATACTTCTTGTGGAGAGAAATCAGAGATTATTTGCCGAGGTAAGAGTAAGTGGTAGAGTAGAAGATATAGAATTAGCTAAAACTTACGTAATTGAGGTAGATATAGTAAAGAGACTATGTCCAGTATGTATTGCTCAAAGAACAAAATCTTACGAAGCGGTAATCCAGGTCAGAGGGTATCCTAAACTATCTTTAGAGAAAATACGTGATATAAAGAGATATATTGAGGATCTTCCTGAAACAATTAGAAATTTCATAAGCGATATCGAGGAGAATAAATGGGGAATCGATATAAAAGTGACTTCGAGGAATATCGCTCTTAATTTAGCTAATAGTTTGATTAAAGAATATAAAGGATTTATAGCAGGGGTAACTGACGAAAACGTAAGAGTCTCAGCTTCTGGTAGATTTTCTAAAAAAATTATTTCTTTAAGAATCTTCGATATAAAGAAAAACAATGTAATAGAGATAAGAGGAAGTAAATACTTAGTCGATAAAGTAGATGAGAGAGAGATCGTTATTAGAGATAGGAATGGTGATAGAGAGGTAATTTCTTTTGAGGAATTGATTAAATTGCTTAAGAAGAAATAACTTTAAAATCTTAAGCGAAGCTAAGTCTTTACTGAGATTCCTTTTTTGCAAGCACTCTGTACCTAACATACTTATCTTCTATATTGAACTTTGGTGGATGAGGAGTCACGGTCTCTGAACCACATATAGGGCACTTGTCTCTGAGAGTATATATCCTGCATTTCGGACATTTTCTTATCATATATTTCATAGAAGTTATATCCTCTCGAAAGATATCTCGACATGTTTTTTATTAGCTATTTCATTAGCTTTGTTAAGTACTTGTGCAAGTATTTTTTCAAGGACTTTATAATCAAAACCTTCTAGTTCTAATCTATAGCGTGGAGCTCCTACAGTATAAATCTCTATTTTATCAAGATCTTTTTTACTGTAGTGATAAGCTGTATCATACATTGTTTTTAAGACATCTTTTATTTTATCGATTCCGTCAGGTTCTAATGATCTTAGTGTTAATATACCCTTAACAGAAACTTTCTTAATTTCGATGTGTTTTCTCGCTACCTCATATAGAATCTCTGCTAGGTTTTTATCTACTCCTGCTTCAATTGCTGCCTCTGGACCTCTTATAACAGTTTCTTCGATTCCGTATAAAATATCTTTATACTTATCTTCTAATTTCCAACCTATTTCTTTATATATTTCCTCGATATTCTTTTTAGTTTGTTGAGCAATCAATTCTAGTATACTATGTGCTTTTTGTGCACGTTTCCACTCAATGACTTTTGATCTTTGTTCATCAGGTCTCACTCTCTTAGAGGAGATATCTATTGAGGGAGGATTCTTTTTCCTATCAATTCTAATTACTCGAGCCACGATTCTTTGATTCTCTCTCACAACCTCTCTAATATCTTTAAAATGCTTTGTTGTTATCTCACTCCACGGTAAAAAAGCCTCGTAGCCTCTATACTCATCTAATTTCACATATGCTCCGTAGTCAAATACTCTAGTAACTGTAGCCACGACTAATTCTCCTACATCTGGTAGAGGTTTTCTTTTTAAAACCATTTTCTTTCTCCTAGGGAACTAGCCTAGTATTCTCACGACTTCTCCTCTTATAATAGATTTACCTCCAGTAGGTATAACTAATTGGTATCCACAGATCAAGCATCTAGCGGGATACGTGGCGTAGTCAAAAACTATTTGCTCATTACCGCATTGCGGACATTTAATTCTTAGAAATCTTGATCTAGGCTCTGGAATAAGAATTTTCCTCTTCTTCATCACTTAACGACCTCCACTAGATCAATTTTCTTGATCCTTATACCCTCTCTATGGGTTATCATACCACACTTCTGACACTTTAATTTAAGAACAATTTTCTTAGTGACTTTAGCAAATCTCTTCTGCTCAGGCTTCCTCTTAGAACCATAACCTTCTTGTTTCCTCAGGTACCTACGCTGACCCTCAGCCAAAGTTCTCCTCTTACCATGCCTATAAATAGTCACACTATGCTCGGTATGAGCCTTACACCTAGGACAATACGTGACAATGACCTTAGGTACCTTCACTTAATACACACCTAAATACGAATAATATCAAGATAGATTAAAAGCATAATGTTTAAAAAACCAATTCAAAAATAATTTTATGGAGCCGCGGTAGTATAGCCCGGCCCAGTATGCGGGCCTGTCGAGCCCGTGACCCGGGTTCAAATCCCGGCCGCGGCGTCTAAGACTCTAAGTTAATGTTAATTTCAGAGAGTCATTTTAAGGTCTCGTGGATCTTCAGCGAATAGCATATGAGATCAAATATACGCGTTTCACAGCAATAGCCATGGTATAGTATTATGTCATGATTTATATGCTATAGAATATGAAAACTTAAATTCTATCCCGACACCTTATATCTGATGTGATGTTTCATGAAGACTTACCTGAATAAGATAATGAAGGTATTAGAGGCTTTGAAGAATAGTCCTCGGACGGGATGGGTTCAGAGAGGTGTGCCATCGTGTATTGCTGAGACTATCGCATCCCATATGTATGAGACTGCACTACTATGTCTCGTGATCGGTTACGAATTAATTAGGCTGAGAGTTATTGAAGAGAAAACGCTATTAAACTCCCTAGCTATTGTAATAATCCATGGCGTGCCCGAGGCTATTGTGGGCGATATCAATAAAATCGTTTCTGAAGAAATAGGAGAACTAAAGAATCATATCGAGATAAAAGCTCTCGAAACTATTGATTCAGAGATTATAACTAGTTTTTATAAGAGATATAGGGAAACAAACTCAACAGAGGCCATACTAGCTCATATATGCGACAAATTAGCTACATATGCGCAAGCAATAAGATACTTCGCTATAGGATATGACGTACGTGACATTATAAATTCCTCTAGGGAAGATCTTACCAAATTAATAAAGATACTATGTAGCGAGGAGCAATGCTACAACAAACTCTTTAAACTCATAGAAGAATTACGCATATCTTATCGATAAGTGTGAAGTGATATAAACAAATTGCTCGAAAGCGGCTTGGAGTGAGCTGGCTTCTCTTATCAAATATTCTGTCTCGACCTGTTAATTAAGGATTTAAGTATGCTTATACTAGATGTATTAATTTTAAATACATATGGAAAGGCTTAAATTAGTTTTAATTTAAAAGTATCTATTAGGGGTAGGTATAAATGAGAAAAACTGTGTATATACCTATAGTAACGCCTTTTGGTCAAATAGTATCAGTTATTATAGTGGAGACAGTATCTAAGAACCATAAAGAAGACTACGAAGAATAAGAATACTCATTTTGTTTTTTTGCAAGAACTACGTAAGACACTGAGAACGGGGCAATATAAAACGGTATGTTTTTTCTTAATCCATTATCTATTTTATGTATCGTGTCTATAATCCTTTTCATTAAAGGATTCTTTGTTTTCTCCTGAACCCTTACAGGTATTATAGAGGAGATAATATGTATGGGTTCGAATCTAAGTACTCTGAATCCGTAGCGTCTTAGACTATTAATAACCTCTAGAGGAGAATACACCCTTATATATATATCACCGAAGTCCCAGTAAATTCTATAGCCTTTAGTAAGAAACCCGAAACTAATAAATTTAGTCAATATCTCTCTAGGAGAATTTTTAAATAAGAGAGCTTCATAGAAGTTATCTATAGACCATGCACTATCGAAATCAAAGATTAAGTAACCGTTTTTCTTAAGAACTAGCCAAACATCTCTTAGAAATCCACTTAGATCATCCAAGTGATTAACCACAGATGAAAGTGCTATGGCTACATCAAAAGATTCTTTTCTAAGAGACATATGAGATGCGTCATTGACAAAGACCTCGAGACCTCTGGAGAAGGCTTTCTCAATAGACTTAGAAGACAGATCCAGTCCTACAACATCAAAACCTAAGTCTCTAAAGATCTTGGTCCAGAACCCTGTTCCACATCCTATGTCTAGTATCTTGACCTCTTTCCTTAAACCATTGCTGAGAACATATCTAAGTATAAAATCAGCTATGGCTTTATAGTGCTCATAGTAGAATAAGGATCCATATATGATCTCTTCCTCATAGTCTTCTGCTATTTCGTCATAGAATAAGGATCCTTTATAGTTATTTGTTTTCGCAATTTCTTTACTTAAAGATCTTGTTTCACTTCTAGACATATATATTGTTTCTCCAAAAACAATATCTAATATAAATAAGTTAAAAAACTACTGGTATAATTTGTAATCTATTAAGATCTCTAGAGTACAGCAGTAATTCTTAACAATTAATTTTGAAAACAAATCTATTGTGTTTATCCTTAGAGAAGCATTTTTTAATAAGATCTCTTCTTATAAGATCCGAAAGAATTTTTCTTAGACACACACTATCAATATATAAACCCTCGCTTTCCAAAGTCTCTCTTAATTCGTCAAATGTATATCCTGTATGTGGAATAGCTAATAAAGAAATTATCTTATCTCTTAAAATGCCTACGACTTTCTCGCACATATCAGATCTTTTTTCCATAATCTCTGTCTAATTAGCTTTTAGTTTTTCTAGGAACAGACGATGGTGGAACTACTGTTGGAACAGGAAGTCCTTGAGCTTTTCTCTCTCTTATCCAAAACTCTCTTCTATTTCTAACTCTCGGAATAAGATTTCTTTTTGGTCTTTTAGGAATCTTTGGTGTAGCACTTCTAACTTTACCTGCTTTAGTCATTGAACCATGTGTAGGCATATATGCATCCCTTAGACTACTTACATATTAAGTCTTAAAAACTATTAAAAATTAACCTGATCATTTTAAGTAAGTTATTTAGCTATTAACTTATAGAGACTTTAATTGCTTCTTCGAGAATATCTAATCCCAACTCTATTTTCTCAGGTGATATAGTTAGTGGAGGGATCAGTCTTACACTACTCTTACCGCTACCCAACAGAACTAGCCCCCTCTTTAAAGCATTCAGTAATACCCTGTTCCTCAGATCTACGTCATGAGCTTTTGTCTTTCTATCTTTAACGAACTCGATACCCCAGGCCATTCCTAAGCCTCTCACGTCACCCACAGGATCATATTTTTCTTTTAATTCATTTAGTCTCTTAGCAAAGATATTTTCATTTCTTTTAACAGATGGAAGTATCTTCTCGATTAGCTCAATGGTTTTTAGAGCTATTACTGAAGCTAATGCGTGGCCTCCGAAGGTATTGCTATGAGCGCCAGGCTCAGGATCGAGATCACTTCTAAATATTGTTGCTCCAATAGGTATAACACCACCACCAAGAGCCTTAGCCAAGGTTATTATATCGGGAACAGTATCAAAATTCTCTATACCAAAGAATCTTCCTGTCCTTCCCATACCCATTTGAACCTCGTCATCTATCAATAGGATATTATATCTATCTAGAAGTTTCTTTAGTTCTCTAAAGAAATTCTTTGGAGGAACAACATATCCTCCCTCGCCCTGTATAGGTTCCACAAAAACTGCAGCAACCTCCTCAGATGGAACAATATGTTGAAATACCCAGTACTCTATGAAGTCGAGAACTCTCCCTACTAATTCATCTGGGTACTCATATCCATCTATATTCCAGGGATTCCTATAAGGATTTGGGTACGGGACATAAATTACTCCAGGCATGGATGGGAAGAAGCGTTTTTTATGAATAGGCTTTGAAGCAGTTAAACTAAGCGAACCCATGCTACGTCCATGAAATCCTCCTATGAAAGATATGAAGTATTTTCGCCCAGTTCCATATCTACTTAATTTTATTGCTGCCTCATTTGCCTCTGTACCACTATTGCTGAAAAAAACTTTTTTATTGAATGAACCTGGTGATATACTCACTAATTTTCGAGCTAGTTCAAGTTGATATCTATTGTAGAAATCTGTTCCAGCTGCGTGTGCCAAGAGATCTAATTGTTTCAGAACAATATCTTTGATTTCAGGATGAGTGGGCCAACCAAGATTATTAACAGCTACGCCAGAGGTGAAATCAAGATACACATTACCATCGATATCAATTAGCCATATACCATCACCTTTTTCAATGACCAGTGGCAGATACATAGGATCATGTGTAGATGTAGCTATGTACTTATTAAACTCTTTAATGATTTCTTTTGTTTTGGGGCCAGGAATCTCTGTTATGATCTTAGGAGCATTTATGTTAGACATAAAAAGACCCATTATAAAAATACTAAAGAGAATAATTTAAGATAAACATGACTAAGGCAATTACATCACTGAGTTAGATGCTTAAATAGATTGAAGCTCTGTAATAAAATCTTAGGGCTGTTCAGTGGAGAATTATTATCTCACTGAACTAATCTATGACTATCTTATGAGTGAGCGAGTAACTGGTTGGGAAAGAGAGTATGATATGCTCAGATTCTCGAGAGATATTGCTTGTAAAAATATATGTAGTGAAGCAACGATACATTCTATAGAGACACTGAAATGGTCTCAGGACAGATGTGTTATTAATAGAAGTGTTGAGTGCAGTATTCAGCCTCCATTTAGCGGTGATTTAGTTCTAGAGGGCAACTTAACTAATGACATAAATAACTGCCACGATAAGATATTACTAATTTCAATGACGGATTACCCTGATAATATATGGATCCTGTATAACCTAGCTGTTGAGAGAGGAGCCTTAGGAGTCGTTTTCTATGACTACTACCCTAAGAGAAGAAGAAGAATAGTTATTAATGGAGAATGGCACTACTCCTTCTATAAAAGTATTAAGTCTCCTATACCAGCGGTTCATATCAAACTAAATGATTATCCTTTTCTAAAAAAGTACTTAGGGAAGAGAATTAGTATAGATCTTAAAAGTACAGTAAATACGGCGAGAGGATATATACTTGATATGTTAATAGAAGAAGATCCCTATAAAGAAGTTATTTTATCAGCTCATCACGATTCTTGGTTCACAGGTTTTAGAGATGATGGGATAGGACTATTAACCTTATTATCTTTAGCTAAGAATTTAGATAGGGTACATCCTCAGAACCTACCTACAATAAGATTATTAAGTTTCTCAGCAGAAGAGTTCGGAGATCCGAAGAACCCTGGGTGGTACTGGGCTTACGGATCAAGGTATTACCTAGGGAAAATATTTGATATAGAGGATCTCTTAACAAAAACAATGATTTCGATTGTTATAGATACAGCATTTAAAGAACCTATTCATGTATCGTATTCACTACCAGATCTAGGGCACTTTTTTGCTAATAAATTTAGTATGAAAAGTACTCTAGACGGCTACGGACACCCCTACATGGATTCGATATCATTTATACAAAGTGGTATACCTACGATAACACTTTATAATTTTAGTGAAACTATTCCTGTGTACCATACTGATCTAGATACTCTCTACAGTGGGTGGATCAGTTTTTTAGAGACTTTCAGTTTAAGCCTCCTAAAAATAATCTTCGAATTAAGAGATGAGAATATTCTAAAACCTAGACTAGTCATTAACGAATTAAAAGAATATTTACCGGCTCCAAAATATGAGAAACTATCTAGGCATATATGGAATCTAAAGGATTCGCTGGAATACGCACATTTTCACTCATGTTTAGCTAAGACACTACTTAAACCTGTTGTATTTGATAGCTACAAGAAGTTATATAGCGATATACATCTTTATCCACTTTTCACGATCTCGAGAACTAGAGATGTAGAAAAAATTATTATTCCAGGAGAGGAAAAAGTTCTAAATTTAAAAAATAAAGATAATGAGGGACTAAATTCTTTATCAAAATATATTGAGAGTAAATTAGACGAATTAGAAGAATGTCTTATTCATCGCTAATTTTTGTTCTTGGACTGAAATAATTTCTAGCTAGCTTAATCTTTCTTCACTACATAGATCTTTGTAGCTATATTTTGGATATATTCTATGTCTCTCAAATCTTTCTCTAGACTCTCTTTAAGCTCTGGTCTTAATTTAATTAATTTTTCAAGCATGCTTCTCTCGTCTCTTAATGCACTTAACTCAAAAAAACTTGTTATGATCTCCAGATCTTCTCTAATGTCTGATCTGATCTCTTCGCGAGTAAGAGAATTAGTGATAAATTCAAGCAAAAATCTTAATCTTGCTCTAAGCACACGAATTCTCTCTAAGGTCTGTCCTAATTTGCTCACGTCGTTTTCTTTATCTCTACTTAAATGCTTAAGATCTTTTCTAAATCTCTTTATTAAATTAACGTATATATTAGCTAAATCACCTAATTCATCTCTCACTTCAACGAATCTATACTCGTCTAAAGTTTCCTCATCCGGGCTCAAGCTCTTCTCACAACCACGATACTATTATCCGCGATTCCGTATCTCTTTAGTTCTTCCCTATTTCCTATAATAGCGTCTTCTGGGGCATTATCTGCATAAATAACTTCGAATCTTATTCTCTTCCCCTTTACTGAGATCTCTGCGTGAGTTTCTATGCCTAGGGAGTTAGCGAGTTTAGGATTAATTACTATAAAGCCTTCTTTAACGTCGTCCGAATGCATCACCTTTATTCTTTTCTCAGTAATATGCTTCTTTTTTTCTTCTTTCAGCATATGAGGAGGTGGAATAACCTTTAACATTTCTTTAATAGATAGTTTAGGTTTCTCCTCCTCGATCTTCTCTTCCTCTGTCAAGATATCTCTGTCCTCAATTCTATATTAAGGTGAAAAGTGCTTATATCTTTCTCTAAAATATACTTTAAGTAGTCGAATTAGAGCGTGTCTATGATGCCTAGAGTAAGAGTTGTGAGAGCAGAGATACAGGCTGGGAAAGCTAGTGTAGCTCCTCCTCTGGCTCCGGCTCTACAGCAACTAGGGCTAGATCCTTTGAAGATAATGGATGAGATCAATAGATTAACTAAGAGATATGAGGGATATGTGGTGAAAGTTAAGATATTTGTTGATCAGGATACTCTGAAGTATGATATTAAAATAGATCTACCGACGACAACAGATCTTCTTTTAAAGACAGCAAACGTGTCTGAGCCCTCCGGTGATCCTGCGAAGAAGAAGATCGGGGATGTGTCTCTAGAGAAAATTATTGAGGTAGCTATTGTGAAAAAGAGAGAATTAAATGCTAAGTCTCTTAAAGCAGCCGTAAAGTCACTGCTAGGCTCTGCAAGATCTATAGGTTTAACTGTGGATAAGAAGGATCCTAAGGAGGTTTCTAAGGAAATTGATGCTGGAGTATATGATGAAATATTTAAAAAATACGAAGAGAAATGGTTAAGTAGCTGAGGGTTTAATTATGATATCTAAAGAGACCTTGATTAGTAAAATAAGAGAAGCTCTGGAACTAGGTGGGAGCAAAAAATTTGTTCAGGGAGTAGATCTTCAAATAGTGCTTAAAGGTCTGGATCCAAAATCTCAGGAAGTTAGATTTAGAGATGCTGTTTACCTGCCTAAGGGTTTAGGTAAGAAAAACAAGATCTGCGTCATAGCAGATGGAGATATGGCTGTTAGGGCTAAAGAGGGAGGTGCAGATCTCTTAATAACGAGAGAAGAGCTCCAGAATATAGATAAGAAAAGAGCGAAGAAAATAGCCTCTGAATGTGACTGGATCCTTGTTAAAACAGATCTTATGGGCATCGCAGGTAGAGTACTAGGCCCTGCGCTAGGTCCTAGAGGAAAGGCGCCTACGCCTGTCCCAGCTAATACAGATGTTATCTCGCAAATAAACTACTACAGATCTGTTACGAGATTAAGAAATAAAGAACAGCTTTTTGTTTCATGTAGAGTGGGTTCAGAGAAAATGAAACCGGAGGATTTAGCTGATAATATACTAGCGATCCTTAGTTATGTCGAGAGTAAAGTAAAACAACCTCTTGAGCAAGTAGTTGATCATATTATCATCAAGACAACTATGGGAACTCCTGTTAGGGTGTACTTGAGATGAAAGGTAGAACTAAAAAATTATATCTAAAAACTCTTCGCGAGATAGAGAAAAGATCTTTAGAAAAAGTAACCAAGCAAAGCTTACTAGAGAAACAGAAGAAGATTAATGAGTTAGTGGATCTTCTTAGCAAGTCTAGAGCGTTTATAGTACTAGACCTAGAGAATCTCGAGACAAAAATTTATAAAGAATTCAAGAGAGAACTTGAAGAAAATAAATACATGGTTAAAGCAGTTAAGAACAAAATTTTTCTAAAAGCATTAGAGAAGGCGGGATTGAAAGGAGGTGAAGAATTAAGTAAGTATTTAACCAAGCCGGTTGCTATAGTTTTCTCAGGTAGCGACAATGTATTTGTACTGGCAGACAAGATATTTAGCTTGCATGCATATACGAAAATTAAGCCAGGAGAAAAAGCACCCTATGATATAGTAGTTCCAGCAGGTCCTACAGACATTCCCCCAGGCCCTATGATGAGTGTTTTTGGTAGATTAAAGATACCTGTTCAGCCTAGGGAAGGTAAAATACATGTAATAAGAGATACTGTTGTGGCTAGGGAAGGTCAGGAAATATCATCTGAATTAGCTTCTCTACTAGCTAAACTAGATATATTACCTAAAGTGGTTAAACCGAAAATAATAGTAGGCTACGAAGAAGGTATATTATTTAGTGAGGATTCTCTGAAGCTAGATCTCTTAAAATATAGAGCAACATTCGAAGAAGCCATGAAAAACGCTCTGAGTCTAGCATCTGAGATCGTTATTCCAGACATAGGCGTTTTAAGGATTGTTTTAATGAGAGCATATAGCAGAGCTATTAATCTAGCGTCTGAGGTAGGAGTTATAAGTAGTGAGAATATAATGTATCTACTACTAAGAGCTCTAGCAAGAGCATCTGTCCTTGCACAGAAAATAGGTTTAATCAAACCTATTGAGCAAGTGAGTCAGCAAGAGGTTAGAAAAGAAGAAGTTAAAGAAGAGCCTAAGGAGGAGAAAAAAGAGGAGGTTTCTGAAGAAACTATAGCAGAGGGTTTATCCGCTTTATTCGGTTAAAATCTAGGATCATATGATCAATTAGATCTTTAAATATAAAATATTTTCATAAATAGAATTATCAGGAGGGTGAGATTATTCTAGAGATAGGTACAGGGGCAACAGCTGTAGGGTTAAGACTTCAAGACTCGGTTGTTTTAGCAGCAGAGAAAAAATTTTCTTATGGAGGCTATGTTTTAAGTAGATCTGTTAAAAAGATCTTTAGAATACACGATAAAATCGCGATAGCTGCCGCGGGATTATTTGCAGATATGCAAACAATTTCAAGAATAATAAGTAATGAAATTAGATATTATGAGATCTCAACCAAACATCCAATAACAGTTAGAGGAGCAGCTAAACAGCTCTCAATGATTTTGTATTCGTATAAATACATGCCTTTTCTAACAGAAATTGTTGTCGGAGGAATAGATCAGGAGGGACCCCATATCTATGTTATGGATCCTGTCGGCTCCTTAATAGAAGACGATTTCGCGGCAGTAGGCACTGGTGCACAAATAGCGATAGGTATTCTTGAGAGTAAGTATAAGAAGGATCTTGATCTTAATGCAGCAATAGAGTTAGCTGTAGAGAGTATAAGGATGGCTTCTAGGAGAGACACTATGTCAGGAGAGGGAGTAGATGTTGTTGCTATAACTGAAAATGATTATATAGAGAGATCTTATTCTCTTAGATGAGGATAGAGATCCATTACAATAGATCTATCAAAAATATCTAGGGTTCAGGAAATTCTTGCTAAGAAAGTAATTATAAAATCCCTGGATCATAAACCCAATATTGTTGTAGGATTAGATGTGTCGTATGATAAAGATAGTAAGAAAGGTTTCGCAGCAGCTGTGGCAGTGGATATAAGAGATCTTAAAGTTGTAGATCTAAGTATTGTCTCTAGCGAGGTTTCGTTCCCATATATACCTGGATATTTAGCATTTCGAGAAGCGCCTCTGATGCTCAGAGCCTTTCTCAGACTCAGGAATAGAGATGATACGATTATAATGGTTAATGGCCACGGAATAGCTCATCCGAGAGGTCTAGGAATAGCAAGTCACATAGGTGTTGTATTGGATCGACCAAGCATTGGGGTGGCTAAGAAATTATTAGTAGGTGAAGTCTCTAAAATCGGTGGAAGAGAAGTCATAATTCATAACAATAGAGTAGTTGGAATAATTGTTTCTAATGAAAGATCAAAGGATAAATATTATGTAACAATTGGTCACAGAGTATCAATAGAAGATGTTGAGTACTACATCGAGAGAACATTTAACCAGAGATACCGTCGCTCTAAACCACCTTATCCAATATATTTAGCTGATAAAATATCTCGAGAAGCTGCAAGAGGAGTCGAGGGCTTATATAGATGGAGTATGAGTCGCAGACATATATTCGACGAGTCTCTTGACGCAAGATTCATTTCTCTATAAATTCTAATAGGAATAGAATTTTTTAGATTTTCTATAAAAACTTGATTTGCGGGTACATATAGTGATAATAATGCATATAATAAGATCCCGAGAGGAGAATCAGGAAATTCATAAACTAAGATTATCATTATATGACACAACAGGCAAATTGCTTGAAGAATTTTCAGAAGATTTCAGAGTTGGTAAATACACTATAGTAATCGAGAAAAATAGTATCTCAATAAGGATCTTAAGCATTTCGTCTAATATGATCACGTTGGTGATAGATAATGCCTCTCAAGCAAAAATAGATCTTGATAAAGTGATTATTTCATGAGGGCAAAAAGAGAGATAGAGCTCTTCTATGAGAGATCTAGGAGTAGAAGAAATCTTCATGCTAAAAGAAGATTCGCTTATGTAATATGCGGAGATAGTATAAGTGAACCAACAGGTCTAAGAACAAAAGTAAAAACGCTCTATTCTATTGGAGAAGCCTACTCAATAAAGATAGCTCTGCCTGAAAATTGTTACGCAGCTCAAGTAGACCTTGTTATGAATCCTAGAAAGAGAGTTAAAGGATACATATCTATATACGACTATGAAGGCAAATTAGTTTTAAGAATGAAATATAGCAAATTGAAATTCAGGGTAAGCTACGGAGATAGTAGATACAAAGATATTTTCTCGAAACTAATTAATTTCCTCAAAATACCGTATAAAAATATTAACTGGAGAAAGCCTTAGGGCCAGTACTCACTTTTTTCTTAAGAGACTTATGCTACCTAGATATCATTTTTTCTTAGCATAACATAGACTCTATGTAAGCTGCTATGAAGATGCTGTAATGATAAATTTCTGATAAAACTTATCTGGATCCTCTCACTTAAGTATCTCCACTGATCATAACTCATAGCTAATGTAATTAATCCCTGAGGCTTAAGCATCTCTACTAACTCATTAATTAAAGCATATAGATCCTTAGCACCACTCTTGCTTATAATCTTTGATCTTCTCCCGTAAGGAATATCTGATACTACTCCGTCAATTGCGCTTGATCTTATAGGTAGATTAAAAGCATCTGCCTGAAACAAATCATAATCAAGGCAATTATTCTTAGTGAGAATATCTTTAGCTCTATAGATCTTTTTTAAATCAATATCTGATAAAACTACTCTATAACCTCTTCTACAGCTCTCATAAATTAAATATCCTACACCACTAAAAGGATCGTATATTACAGACTTATCTCTTCGTTTTCCAATTAAAAGATCATTCATAAATTTAGCATCAATTAATTTCATTGTAGCAGATTCATCTAGTTTTAAACTCTCTTTCTGGGTTAGAGCTCTCCTGTACAGAGCTCGACCAATAACTACCACGTTACCTACTATGATACTTGTGTTAACATTTTCTATGAAACACTTATCTAATAAGTTCATAACTTCATAGGGGTTAATTTTAATGTATTTATCTTTAATAACTCTGATCCTAAGTTCTCCTGATAAACATAAATAATCTCTTAATTTAATCAAAATATTCTTTAGCTCGTCGCTTGTCACTATATCTTCAAAAGCCCATAGAGTCATGCCTAATTCTTTGATCATAGATAAATTAGTCTCTAAGAATCTTCTGAGAGTATTTTCTTCACAAACATGATCTATACAATTCACTATTATAACTCCTGGCTCCATATGAATCACTTCTAGCTTTAATGTGTCAATTAATGTATTTACTTCAGCTAAAGCTAATTCGATACGATCCATTGGCAATAAAAAATATATTTTCCCTATAAGATCTCTTCTAAGTCTCATATATATCCTCTTTCAGCATATATACAGACACCGTCTATGTTATCGAAAGTATCACTTCTTCATATTTACCGAGTTGTTTCTTAAGAGAATAACCTTTTCTTCTAGCCATATTTAAAAAGAATCTTAGCAATGATCTAAGTATAAAACTTTTGTTTCCTCTGATATAGTATTTTGACACAATATCCTCAGCCCAGTAAACACTGTGCTCAAGAGCTACCCAGAGAGCCTCTATGTGAGCCCTCGTAAGCTTTAGTCCCTGTATACCTGATTCCTTATCTCGCTTTAGTACACCCATAGGAACAAATATCATGGGAACAATCAAGCTTCTATATGGTCTTAGTCGCTTTATTAAGTCTACCGTTGCTAATACATCATCTTCTCTCTCACCTGGGAGACCTAGTATAAAAGTAGCTGCTGGTATAATATGATGTTCATGCATTATAGCGAATGCTTCTTCAACAATTGAGGGGTAGTCCTCGGGTCTGTAAGGAGCAGCTTTAGCAGGCATTATGATCTTTGCTAATCTAATAGATCCTGTTTCTATACCTACTTCAACACCTAGATAGTCCTGATTTGTTCTCGAATAGATCATTTCAGTTAATTTAGTTATTAATTTATATTCTCTCTGGGCAACAACTATTGCTGCGAGAGAAGCGTGACTCCATGCTAGATTCTTATAATATTTTAAGGCTAATTCATGAACCTTAATTAAAGCATCCGGATTAGGAATAACACCCTTAGCTCCGTATAAAAGTACATCGTCACTATGTAATATACCAGATAATACACCATTTCTAACATTAACTAGTATCTCCTTCTCTATTTTCTCAAGAGGATAGTGCCTTAGAGGTCTCAGAGTAACCGAGCAAAAACTGCATCCACGAGGGCATCCACGCATGATCTCTACTAAACCGTTAACACTGGGTGCTTTTATCGTAGAGATCTCGTCGAGTGAAGGTGCGTCATGAACACCAATGTATATGTATCTAGGTACAGATTCTCCATTTAATAGCTTTCTCACTATCTCAGGAAGGATTCTCTCTGATTCACCGTCTATTATAGCATCTATATCGAAGTTTTCCCAATAACTAGGCTCCCAGAACCACTGCCAGGCAGCCGGTCCTCCGGCAACAATCTTGAGACCTTTTTTCTTAGCTCTTCTTATATCTTCTCTTGAGAGGAACTTTATAAAGCTCTTTCTATTAACAGGTATTTTCTTAGTTATTAACCACCACTCGGAGCTAGGCGGTCCATAAGCGAAATAGTCGTGGTGTCCTATCATAAGAATCTTTATCTTGTCCAGGTATCTGTCGATGTAGTCAGGATCTATAACAGCTGCCTTAAATCCCTCGTCAAGCAATTTAGCCTCAACTTTTCGCAGTCCATATGGTGCTATGTGTGGTCTCCCGTATTTGTCTACCTTAGGTTTTGGACAACATATATACATCCAGAAAAACTCAGGCATATATAGTGAAGGACCTGTAGCCATGAAGCCTAGAAATTCTCTTCCGTGATGATCACTCATCATAGTTCTATCAGTTGTTATAGCAATATCTATATCTAATGTACTCACTTAATACCACCAAATACTCTAACATCCTCTAATTAGTTTAACTAGATATAACTTTTATTAATTTTCGTTATAAGATCTTTGTCTCTTAAATCAACAGGTTTTTAAATAATAGATCAAGAAGTTCCTTATGAGAGGAAACATACATGATCTTGTCTTTATAGGGATCTCTGTAGCACTCTTCGCAGTTTATAGCTATCGGGTATTCAACTACTTCAAATGCCGGTAGATCCCATATACTATCGCCTATATATACAGCCTCACTCTCGTCTAAACCTTTGTAGCTAAGAATCTTTCTAATAATGAAGCCTTTTCCAAAAGGTTCTACAACAGGAATGCCCGCAGGCAGTAAGGCTCCTCTGGAATCAAATATTAGATGATTTGCATATACCTCATCTATACCTAATTTATAACCAGCAATTCTAGCGAGAATAGATACGCCTCCACTTACGATAGCGTATTTTTTGATACCTCTGCTAATTGCCTCCTTGATAAGTATTTTGATCTCTTCATATATAGCTACCTTGTTGTAGGCATTTATAATTTCGTGTTTAAAAATTTCTCTTCTAGCATTCTTTAATAAGGTCTCTATATCACAACTCATCCATCTAGCATACGATATCTCGCCTCTAATATATTTTTCTTTACAAGTATTTACAGAATCAAGATCGGTTCCTGGTGTAAAATATTCATGGAGATATCTCCACGAATTTTTTATCTTGGTAATTACGCCATCCATATCAAAAATTATGATTTTGGGTTTCCTCAAAAACTATCCCTTAAAGGAATATATAGATCGAATTGTTAAATGATCTATATTTCTACACAAGATCATTAAAAGATGATCTATGCCATCTCCTCTTAAAGCTGAGATAGCAGTTATATCTCTTACTAACACATTGTTTTCAAGCATCGTATTTAATGTTAATTCTTTGTACGATTTAAGCCTCTCTTCATTAACAAGATCTTTTTTATTGAGAGAAACTATTATTGGTTTTTCTAAGGCTTCAATTTTTCTAAGGATATTTATAGACACCTGAAGTTTCTCCAAGTAATCCTCCACGGGATCTGTAGGATCTGTTAGTAAAAGTATAGCATCAGAATATTTTATCTCTGAAATAACCGAGTGAAAAACATCTATTATCTCAGGAGGCATTTTTCTAATAAACCCTATGGTGTCTGTTACAATCATTTCACCGCAGGGTGTATTAATTAATTTACTCTTAGGCGATAAAGTCTTAAATAAGTGTGGGCCCGTGATCTTTTTATCTCCAGTTAAAATATTGTATAGAGTTGTTTTTCCTACTGATGTGTAGCCTATTATAGATACTGTAGGTAAACCTAACTCTTTTCTTTTTATGGTCTGCATTTCTCTTTTATCCTTGATCTCTTTTAATTTCCTTGCGATATTTACTTCTCTACGTCTAAGAGATTTAAGTAGTGCTTCATATCCATATGCTCCTGGTCCCATAAAACCTACTTGTTCTCCCAACCTAGAGAATCTTATATACTCTTTCACGAAGGGGATCTGGTGTTTTACTCTGAGCAACTCAATTTGTAATTTAGCCTCCACATTTCCTGCGTGAGTATCAAATATGTTGAGTATTAAATGAACTAGATCCCAGATTTCTATTTCTTTAAGTTCTCTCATCAAGTGATAATATTGCCAAGGTCTAAGTCTATCGTAGATAACTATTAAATTAGGTTTTGTTCCATCTGTTATTAAAGATAATTTTTTTACAAAATCTTGCTGAATATAATATTTATGATTAGGTTTCTTAACGTAGTGAACGAAAATATTTTTTATTCCTAAAGTGTCTAATAAAGACTTTGCCTCAGTCTCGTAAATCTTTTCGTGCTTTTTCAAAACCAATAGAGCCGTTTTCTGTTTCTTTGCGGTATCTACTATCCTCTTATTCACCTCTGTTTGATGTTCCCAAACTTAAATTTTGGTAAGTGATGTTTAAAAATGATACTATTAATTAATTGATGAAAGAATCCGGGACTGACGAATGATGACCTTGGCCGGACTGAGTTAAATCGTAAACCTGCTTTACTCAATGGATCTGTAAAATCGAAATAATTAGTATGCTATTTATGTTGTAGATTTTTTCAATATTGTCAATGAATCAAAAAAAATTTTAAAAGAAATGCTTATATAGAACCGTTTCTTATTATCAATGGTGATTGAATGGCTGCTGGCTACGGTATACCAGTTCTTATACTAAAAGAAGGGACTCAGAGAACCGTTGGTAGAGATGCGTTAAGAAGTAATATACTGGCTGCGAGAGCATTAGCAGAGGTTTTAAAAACTAGTTTAGGGCCGAAGGGTCTTGATAAGATGCTTATTGATAGTTTCGGGGACGTAACAATAACAAATGATGGAGCAACAATTGTTAAGGAAATGGAGATCCAGCACCCTGCTGCGAAACTTCTAGTGGAGACAGCTAAGGCAACAGACGCTGAAGTCGGTGATGGAACGACTAGTGTTATTGTACTAGCAGGAGCGCTTCTTGAGAAGGCTGAGAGATTACTAGATCAAAATATTCATCCTACAATTATAATTGAGGGATATAAAAAGGCTCTTAATGAAGCTCTTAGAATAATAGATGAAATAGCAGTAAAGATCCCTATAGCAGATCTAGAAACACCGCAAGGTCAAGAAGTTGCTAAGAGAGAATTAAAAAAGGTTCTCACATCTACTCTAGCCAGTAAATATCTAGCGACTCCTGATATAATGGATAGATTAATGGATGTAGTAATAGACGCGGCTTTAATAGCTACCGAGAAAAGAGGGGATAGATACGAAGTTGTTTTAGATAATATAAAGATCGAGAAGAAGAAAGGAGGTTCTCTAGCAGATAGTAGATTGATCAGAGGCATTGTATTGGACAAAGAAGTTGTTCACCCAGCTATGCCTAGGAGAGTTGTTGGTGCAAAAATAGCTTTATTAGATGCTCCACTAGA
>JBMFIR010000006.1:0-54677 GCA_049976205.1 Sulfolobales archaeon
TAGCTGAGGACTAAGTCTCTACACCCAATCATGAATAAACACAAAATAATTGAAATAAAAGCGTAGGGACAAACAGAGAATTATATGTCCAAAAATATATACTCGAGCACTACTCTATATATTTTGGTGACTCATTATTCTTGTCTCAGCTCCAACACAAATAGATATTGGAGTTATTGGAGGCTCTGGTCTCTACGATCCTGGCATATTAAAGAATACAAAAGAATATAAAATCTACACACCATATGGTGAACCAAGCGATCATGTTATCGTAGGAGAATTAGGTGGAAAGAGAGTTGGTTTCATACCTAGACATGGTAGGGGGCATCGAATACCTCCTCATCTCATTAATTACAGAGCCAATATATGGGTTCTGAAATTTTTAGGTGCTAAATACATCATTGCTGTAAGTGCCGTGGGTAGTCTCAGAGAGGATTATGCACCAGGTGATCTAGTCGTTCCAGATCAGTTCATTGATATGACTAAAGGGATCAGAAAATATACTTTCTTCGAAGGACCCGTAGTGGCTCATGTATCTATGGCTGAACCATTCTGTGAATTTCTCAGAGAAAAACTCTATGAAACAGGAAGAGAACTGGGTTATAGAATCCATAGTGGAGGAACATATGTATGTATAGAAGGTCCTAGATTTAGCACCAAGGCTGAGTCGAGGATTTGGCGAGATGTTTTTAAAGCAGATATAATAGGGATGACGCTGGTTCCTGAGGTTAATCTAGCTTGCGAAGCTGAGATATGCTACGCAACCTTAGCCCTAATAACAGATTATGATGTCTGGGCCGAGAAGCCTGTCACTGCTGAGGAAGTTTCAAGAGTAATGGCCGAGAATATTGCTAAAGCCAAGAATATATTAGAGAAGCTCATACCTAAATTACCAGATAAACCCCCACTTGAAAAATGTTCCTGCTGCAGATCCCTTGAGACAGCTCTTGTATAAGTCTAGGAGAAAACCACTATATGCAGAGAGAAGAAGTAATTAAACTAATTAGATCAAGGCTACATATAGTTTCTCAGGAAACAGCTACAATTAATAAATTAAAAGATTTCTTTAGAGAACATAGTGAAATCTATTTATTATATACCGGCTACAGGATCAGCCCACATCAGAGCTTATATTTACTCTTTAAAAGCCTTGACCCTAGTAAAAATATTTTTTCAGAGGATCTAGAAATATTCTCACTCTATATAGCACCTTATAATGAGGGTAGAGAACCGGGTATACTGATCATTTCTCCTAAGGAAGATTTAATTAAAGTCTCGAGACTAATCTCGTCACTTATATTAACAGGACACAGAGGAGTCTTATTATCTCCAGAAGTCCCAACAGAGCTAAAATCTTTCTTAGGAGGATCTTTTCAAAATATTATTGTCTCAGAAGATTTCTTTACTTTAACTTCAATCTATTTACTACTCAGAGCTGGTTTATATTACATAAGTTCTAAACAAACTACTCCAAGGATCTCTAGATTATTGAGAGAAATAGATGAGCTAAGTGATGTAATTGATGATCTATGTAACAAATACAGTCAGGAAATAGATCACATAATTAAAATATTGTCTCGAAATTCACCTAAAATAGATCTTGTGTTCACTCCTAGTACAAGAGTATTTTCCGAGGATCTTTTTGAATACGTCTCGAAATATAGAAGAGATATAGATCTGAATATAATACCACATAACTACACAAGTAGCTTATACAGAGAGAATAGTACAGTAATAATCGTATATACTGAGGCAGAGCAACAAATGATCCTTGATACGAGAAAAAGATATCTCTTTGAGAAGAGACCATATATAGAGATTATTTTAAGAACAGATCCTGTGATCACACCTCTTTACATAGGTTTATTATCTAGGTATCTCATTCATCAATTAATGAATTCTCAAACCACTAAGAAAACTTAAGAGAGGATTAGTAAATATCTGTGGAGAAATATATTGACTATGCTCGATGCATCTAATATCGTGCTCTTATTTATATTAACCTTCCTAGTGACCTTAGCCGTAGCCTATATGGTTATTAAGATCTCGTTTTCTAAAAATATTGTTGGGAGAGATGTTCATAAGGCTTGGAGTAGTTATGCGTCAAGCGTAGGGGGTATCTCACTTATTGCAGGGGTATTGACTCCTCTGATCTTTTACTCTGATGTTAAGGCTCTAGTTATTATTTTATCTAGTTTACTTGCTCTAGTAATAGGTCTCGTAGACGATCTCAAGAGACTCTCAGCTACTACAAAAACTCTCTTATCTACCATACCAGGAATTCCTCTGATAATATTTAATCAATACTATCCGTATCCTTATATACCATTTATAGGTGAAGCTAGGCTGATCCTTCTCTATCCACTAATAATATTGTTAGGATACGCAGTAGCTTTAAACGCTGTTAATATGAGTGACACTCATAACGGCCTTATAGTGGGCGTGCTCTTAATATTTTTCTCATCAATACTTCCGCTTGCCAAAGATCATGAGATCTTAGCATTTATCTCATCCATGATTGCTTCATTATCCGCATTTCTGATTCTTAATTCTTATCCTGCTAAAAGTTTCGTTGGAAACTCGGGGTCTTTTATACTAGGTAGCTGGGTTGCCTCAATATCTTTCATGGAGAGAATAGAGTACTTGACTATAATAGCTCTCTTTCCATTAATAATAAATGGTTTCTCAATATTAGTTTCTATAAGAGGTTTAAGAGAACGCGGAGAAATCACTGTGAGACCTGTTAAAGTCATTAAAGGCTTAATACATGGGAATAAAGATCCTAGGGCACCAATAACTCTCGCTAATATTGCCTCTCTTAGAAAACCTCTCAGAGAAACTGAATTTGTAGCGGCAGTATACATGCTTATACTAATCTCAACTATCTTGAGTATATCACTCTTTTACGTGAAATAATCTGTCTATATCAAGAACCCCTTCTCAAGAGCACCTATTATTCTCTTACCCCATTCAAGTTTTCTTCTCTTGATGTTAGTAATTAATGTCTTCTCTCTATACCAAGGCTTAGAATATTTACTTGTAAACATATCATCTAGATCCATGCCTATAGTATCGTATTGATCTATTTCAAGTATCTTTGTTAGGATAATAGCTCTATCACCGTCTGTGAAACCTGGGATAGCTATGATTCTACTACATGGAGGTAGGCTCTGCACTGTGAATACAACTTTTTCTCTGAAGTCTCTGATTATTAGAGATAGTTTAGTGACAAGATCCATGTAATTATCACCGTGAAAATGAATGAATGCATATCCTCCCAGATCTAGGATGTTCCTTAAAGCATTGACACCACCATCTAGATCCCCGACATATATACATATCTTAGACTTGCAAAGTAGATCATTTAATAAACTACATACACCATTAGCACATAGAATAACTTTATGCTTACATAATTCCTTTATAGACATATTCTCAATACTAGGTCCTGCGCCGAGTATCACTGCGCTATCTCCCCTAACAGAATTCTTTATGCTCTCAATGATACGCGTAGGCTCATCAAGATCTATGGTCTTCGCCATTAAGCAAGCTGCTGATGAAGCATCAAATTCTTTCTCTACATCATATCCTAGGTCTGTTAGTATCCTCACATATGATAAATAGATCTTGAATATATCATATCTAATCATAAAAACCACGAATATTTTATAGACAATAGAGAAAAGATTGTTTTAGAGGTGGACCGGCCGGGATTTGAACCCGGGTCCTCTCGGATGCCAACCGAGCGCTCTTCCAGGCTGAGCTACCGGCCCACCACTATGATTATTATCTACTGTTTCTTTTTAAATTTTATTTCTTATTCGAATAGTTAGGTTTTTGTTGTTATGTTCTTAGTTTCTCTAGGAATTCTGCGAATATTTTTATGAGGTTTTCTATATTTTCTTTTGAATGTTTCATTGATGGAAGTAGATGAATAAGATCCTCTGTTAGATATAATACGTCTCTATTTCTTGCGTAAACGTGAAAAACCTTTGGTAAATCCTCATGTATTTTCTTTAGTCTTGCTGTTCTAGAGTCCCATGGACGTTCTTCCGTGAAGTGTATCCCCAGCATGTTACCCACTCCTGTGGCCCAGCAGATCCTGTCGTTGCTTTCGCATAGATCATCTATTTCTTTTCTAGCCCACTCCCACAAGCTATTGAATCTCTCATACTCTTCCCTGTGTTCGTAGAGATACTTAACAAGAGTATAGCCTGCAACAATAGTTATTGGGTTGCCTACAAAAGTTCCTCCATGTCCACTTCTTTCTCTACCCTTCGGTCTTTTTATCTGATCTAGATATTCCATGATATATGATTTTCCTCCAAAAGCTCCCGCGCCTGGGTATCCTCCACCTATGATCTTTCCATAAACTACGAGATCTGGTTTTATCTCATAATACTCTTGACCTCCTCCATATGCTAATCTGAAACCCGTTATTACTTCATCAAATATTAAGAGTGTTTGGTATTCCTCGGTTAATCTTCTGAGTTCTCTTAAGAAATCTCTCCTAGCCTCAATACATCCTCCAGCACCTAAGACAGGCTCTATTAGGACTGCGGCTACGTCATATGTTTTTAGCAGCTTCTCTACATACTCGATATTATTATATGGCGCTACGAGTGTGTATTTTATAAAGTCTTGTGGAAGACCTAATGTCTCAGGATCATTATACGGAGGAGAAACTCCTACGTGGAGTTGATCTAGCCCACCGTGCCATCCTCCCTCAAATTTCACCACATATCTTCTCTTCGTATATGCTCTCGCGATTCTAATAGCGTACATATTAGCCTCTGTGCCACTTGATGAGAATCTTATTTGCTCAATATTCGGTAACGTTTTCGCTAGAAATTCCGCGTATTCAACTACGTAGGGATTTTCATATCCAAAATGAGTGCCTTCTCTAGCGATATTATTAACAGCTTCAACAACGAAATCTGGTGAGTGTCCTAGTATATGTGTTCCATGACCCATCCAATAATCAACGTATTCGTTTCCATCAATATCCCAAACATTAACATCCTTGGCTTTTTTTATAAATACTGGGTAGGGCGAGAAGTATCTTATTACATAGGAAACACCTCCGGGTAGGAATTTTCTTGCTTTCTCAAATAACTCAGCTGATTTCTTTGTCTTCTCTCTATAGATCCTATATTCATTACCTATTAATTCTCTAAGTCTTTCCTCTAATCTATTTTTTGAAATCATTAGATCACCGAGACATAATAGGTAACAACTAAATAAAAATTTGCTGATTAACTAAGAGAAGCTACATAAGTCTTTGACTCACTATATGAGAGACACTAAATACTGGTCTACCATCAATAGATACAGGTATTTTAGCGGGTGGGAATTTCAGGTAGCTTGGTATTCGAGACAATAGTCTCTCCTCATAAGTAGGCACAAGCTCGTTTTGATAGAATACTCCTACATAGATCTTGTCTCCTGGGAATGTAGATTTCTCCCAAGCATTCATTATTTTCTCCTCCACTTCCTCGGGTTTTTTAACCACAGGATCCCAGTTGCCTAATGTCTCTAGCTTAACTATTCTACTAGCATAGTACTCTTTTGTATACACATCATTATATGTGGGGCAGGGCTGCAGAATATCTATTACAGCTGAGCCTTTATGAAGAATTGCTTTTTTGATCAGCTCCTTTAAATGAGGAACATCATAAGCAAATCCTCTCGCGACAAAGGTGTAGCCTGAGGCTAATGCTAGTCTAACAGGATCTATGGCTTCTTGGAGATTAGGCTTAGGTAGAGCCTTAGTTTTGACATTTCTTGGGAGAGTTGGTGACGCCTGACCCTTAGTTAATCCATATACTTGATTATTAAATACTAGGATCGTTAAATCAATATTTCTTCTTCCAAGAGATACAAAGTGTCCTACACCAATTCCTAATAGATCTCCGTCTCCACCGGTTACTACTACTGTAAGCTCTGGATTAGCTAATCTAATACCCATGGCATATGGAATAGCTCTACCATGAAGTGTGTGTACTCCATTAGCAAATACGTAGTGAGGTGTTTTTCCTGAACATCCTATTCCACCTATAATAGCTACTTTAG
Source organism: Sulfolobales archaeon (assembly GCA_049976205.1). Taxonomy (GTDB): domain Archaea; phylum Thermoproteota; class Thermoprotei_A; order Sulfolobales; family AG1; genus WYEN01. The sequence continues at coordinate 6,073 of JBMFIR010000006.1, forward strand.
AAGGATCTAGTTTAAGCTCTGATAAAGCCATTGTGAGAGCTGATAATATTCCGTAGTCTCCACAGCCAGGACACCAATCAGGGTTCTTAAGACCTCTAAATGTTTTTAACGCTTGCATCAAACTCAACACAGAGTCCTCTAGAGAAAGATATACTCAAAAATATTTAAGCTAAAAAGAGCTTGTTTTAATTAGTTTTTAAGCAGGTGCTCCAGTCACATTATATTTCTGTTTCCACGCCTCATAAGCTGACTTTAACTCGCCTTCTAAAGGAGCATTGAACCTATACCACTTACTCTTTGCCTTAGGTTCAGGAGGAGCTTGTGAGGTTGGCCATACACAGTTGACAGGACATACTTTAACACACGCGAAATCATCAATACATACATCCCATATTAATCTAGCCTTAGCATTTTCATCGAGTTCCAATGCTTGTACAGGACAAACAGCTACGCACGCACCACAGCTTATGCATATGTCCTGATCTACAACTACTTTCTGGTACTCCTTCTTCTCTGCATGCGCCAAAATAATCACCGTGTTATATACGAAACACATTAATATAAGTATACAACCATAAATATATGGTGATCTTTAATAGTATTTGTCGCAAGAATACTTATAAGCAAAATAAGAGATCCATTATACGAATTAACGAAGACTTATAAGCTGTATTACATAGGCTTCTTTGATCAAGGAATTTATCTACTTATTAAATCAAGATACACGACACCTAGGAACTTAGGCAAAGGATCAATCATGTACCTAGGGCATAAAAAATATGGAGTAATTATCGTTAAAACAAGCTTGTACAAGTATATAGTAGAGAACTATCGCGTTTTAAAAATCCTCTTTGATAACAGGAGCATCTACATAGATTTTCTCTTGAGAAATACTGATGAGCTTAAATATTTATTAACGGATCTCTATAATAGAAACTTTTTTGTTAGAGTAATAGAGCTATACGACCTGAGAAGATATTTTCTTCACTTAACTGATAAACAAGAGAAAGTTCTTTCAATAGCTTATAGAGAAAAATACTTTGAGAGACCTAGAGGATCTAATCTTAGCAACTTATCTAGAATACTCGGGATCTCTGTACCTACGGTGCATGAACACCTTAGAAAAGCTCTATATAAGATTATACAGAAATACTTTATTGAGAATAAGGTGGCTTAGATCATTGGTTAATAGACTATTACGTAAACCGATAGATCATGATCTTGTTATTGATAAGTATTTAAACGTACATGTTGTTTTCGGATCTATTCATCCACCAGGAAGAATCTACTCATATCCAAAATACGCGTTTTCTAGCAATGCTAAAGAGACTTCATTATGGAGATATAGAGGTGTTTATCTAGAAAGAGTCATTCAGAGATACTCAGTAGAATATGTATTGGATGTAATTAAAAGATATGAGATCCCTACGATCTATGAACCAGCCTACGGGATCACTATGCCCTATGTATCATATAGTGATATATTAGAGTATCTTTATCCAGAGAAGAAATTACGTGAGATCTATGAGAATCCAAAGACGCTTCTTGAGATCAGATTAGCTGAATTTGTAGATGATCTTAGGAGTAGCTTAAGTGTTGAGTTAAGAAGTATAGGTGTCTCAGGAAGTATCTTAGGGGGGTTCTCTAATGATCTATATAGTGATATTGATGTGGTTGTCTACGGTTGCGAAAATATCTCAAGAATCTACGAGAACATAGATTCAGTGTTAAGACCTCTTCAAGGCAGAGAATTTGAGAGATACATAACGAATTTAGCATTACTACATAAAATAGATTTAGAGACAGCTAGGAGACTATATAGAACCTGTAGGAGGGGGGTATATAAGGACAAGCATATATCGATTATATTTCCCTCTGATCCTTGCGAATATCCTTGTAGAGTAATGTCTCAATCTCTTTCCTGCGTCTCTGTTAAGTTATATGTACCAGAGAAACAATGTAAAGCTCTTCAATACCCTGGTGAAGCTTATGTAGAAAAAGTCCTCGATAAGGATTTTAGCAGTTATGATATTAGAAAAATTATTTTATATGAAGGAGTTTTCTCACCGGTTATTTATGAGGGAGGAGTTCTACTAGTTCAAGGAACTCTTCAGAAAATATATGATCTCTCTATAGATGATAAATACTATGTAGTGAGTGTAGGATCTAGGGAATGCCCCTACTTAGTTAAAAAACTAGAGACTTAGTAAACCCTTAGAACATTATAACTCAACATTACAACCGCCTTAGAATTACTCTGAGAATTAATTTATTAAGTTGCGTCACATTATACCTTAGACATGTGATACACTATGAGCACTAACACGCCACCGGGGCAGAGGTATATACCTAGATTTGTCATATATGCGGAATTTGGGATCCCGAACATAGATCTGGATAAATATAGATTGGTTGTTGAGGGTCTTGTGAGAAATAGACTTGAGCTAAGTTATTATGATCTTGTTAGGTTAATTGATACAGAGTATAGATCCGATTTTCACTGCGTCACTGGATGGAGTGTTAAAGATGTTCATTGGAGAGGCATTAAGTTATCAAAGATTCTTGATATGGCCGGAATTGATGAAAACGCTCGATATTTATACCTGGTTTCACTAGATAATTACACTACTGTTATAGACATAAATGATGCAAAAGATCCTAGAGCAATAATTGTTTTAGAGATCAATGGTAAACCTCTGAGTATTGAACAGGGTTTCCCTGCGAGAGTTTTTGTGCCACATCTATACGGGTGGAAAAGCGCTAAGTGGTTGAGTAGAATAATTATGCTTGATAGATACATCGATGGGTATTGGGAAGCCCGTGGGTATCACGAGAGAGGTAGAGTTTGGGAAGAGGAGAGATTTAAGAGTCATCTCGAGAAGAAACATATCAGTAGAAGACCTATAAGCTCACAGCAGATCTCTAACAATAATACGAATAGCTAACATATCACGTACGTTATAAAAAGATCATTGAGACATATTGAGGATTAAATAATCCTTATATTTTTATTTATTGATAAATCAAGAGGATTAAAAAGAGGTGGTTAAGTGCCTCTCTTAGAAGTAAAAGGATTGAAGACTTATTTCTTTACTCTAAGAGGTGTTGTTAAAGCAGTTGATGAAGTGTCATTTACTCTTGAGAGAGGAGAGTCACTAGCCATAGTTGGTGAGTCAGGTTCTGGAAAATCTACTCTAGGTTATAGTTTGATTAGACTTGTTCCTCCACCTGGAAGAATCGTTGAAGGAGAGATCCTTCTAGATGGCACTGATATAACTAAGCTCCCTGAGGATAGGATCCGAAGAGAGATTAGATGGAAGAGAATAAGTATGGTTTTTCAAGGTGCTCTCAATGCTCTTAATCCAGTTAAGAGAGTAGGTGATCAGATAGCTGATGCTATTTTAGCTCACGAGAATGTGACGAAGAAGGAAGCTCTTGAGAGAGCCGGTGAATTACTAAAAGCCGTAGGAATAGATCCTAGAAGAATAAATAATTATCCTCACGAGTTTAGTGGGGGAATGAAACAGAGAGTAGTTATCGCAATGGCTCTAGCACTTAATCCTGACATAGTTATCGCAGACGAGCCAACTACCGCACTAGATGTGGTTGTCCAAGCACAGATCCTTAATCTCTTGAAGAAACTAAAGCAGGAGAGAAAGATGAGTATAATATTGATCACTCATGACTTGTCTCTAGTAGCTGAATTAGCTGATAAAGTAGCAATTATGTACGCTGGTAAAATGGTTGAGATAGGTCCCTCAGACGATATATATACTGAACCCTCTCACCCATATACTAAGGGATTAATGGCTAGTATCCCTAGAATCGGTGGTAAAAAGGAGCTGTACTGGATACCTGGTAATCCACCAGATCTAAGATCTCCTCCACCTGGATGCAGATTCCATCCTAGATGCCCATATGCGATGGATATATGCAAGGTTAAGGAGCCTCCATACTTCAAAGTAGGGAATCTTTTAACAGCTTGTTGGTTATATGAGGGGAAGAGTAAGGAGGGTGGTTGATAATGAGTGAATATTTTGATAAAGTGTGGGGATCAGAGGACATAGTACTTTATGCAAAAGATCTAAGAGTATATTTCTCATTAGCCAGATCTTTAACAGAGATAATTACCTTCAAGAAAGCCAGAAACGTTAGAGCTGTTGATGGAGTAGATCTGTATTTGCCAAGGAACAAGGTTACTTGCTTAGTTGGAGAAAGCGGATGTGGGAAAACAACTCTTGGAAGAACAATAATTGGTCTGATCAAGCCTACCACCGGCAGAATCTTCTACAAACCTTCTAAATCTCTCGGGGAATTAATGGAGAGTGCAGGTCTACCTAGAAAAGGAGATTACTTTGATATAACAGATGCTAGGGGAGAGATCTACAAACTTCTTAGAAGAGAACTACAAATAGTTTTTCAAGATCCCTACGGCTCCTTGAATCCGAGAATGACAATTAAGGAGATCCTAGAGGAGCCCCTAATAATACATAAGATAGGTGAAAGTGAGAGCGAGAGAGTAGAGATGGTTATAAAAGCTCTTCAGGACGTTAAGTTAACACCACCTGAGGAATTTCTACATCTATATCCCTTCCAACTATCTGGTGGTCAGAGGCAACGTGTAAATATTGCAAGAGCACTTATACTCGGCGCCAGAATAGTAGTAGCTGATGAGCCTGTCTCAATGCTTGATGTATCTATAAGAGCAGAGATACTTAAGTTAATGCTTGATCTTAAAGAGACAAGGGATCTCACATATCTATTCATTACCCATGACCTAGCTGTTGCCAGCATAATATGTGATTATATAAACATAATGTACCTAGGTAAAATTGTTGAGAGCGGACCTACTGACGAGGTTATTAGAAACCCGAAGCACCCATATACTCAAGCTCTACTAATAGCTGTTCCAGCACCTGATCCAAAGGGGAGGTGGCATATCAAAGAAGTTCCTATAAAAGGTGAGGTACCTAGCGCAATAAATATACCTCCCGGCTGTAGATTCCACCCAAGATGCCCCTATGCATTTGATAAATGTACTATGCAGGAGCCACCCTATTTCGAGGTTGGATATAAACATCATTCGCAGTGCTGGTTACATGAGATCAAGAAATAATCGAATAAATAATTTATTTTATTTCAGAGAATTAACAAATAATTTCCTTATATTTTCTTCGTAAGGAGGTTTAATGATTCCTTTCTCAGTTATTATAGCTGATACGAGCTCCGGAGGTGTTATATCAAATGCTGGATTATAAACCTCAACGTCTCTAACTGTTATATATAGTCTGCCAAGAACTGTTCTTACTTCATCAGCTGATCTTTCTTCAATAATAACTTTATCAATTGTTGTATTGAGATCTATTGTGCTCGTAGGGGCAGCCACGTAGAAGGGTATTTTATGATGAGATGCTAATATAGCTATTGAATATGTCCCTATTTTATTCGCTACATGACCAGTTCTTAGAATTCTGTCAGCACCAACAATAACTTTATTAACTAATCCCTTGCTCATAACATAACCAACCATATTATCACTTATCAACTTCACGGGTATCCTATCTCTCACAAGTTCCCATATCGTTAACCTAGAACCCTGTAGCAGAGGTCTTGTTTCTGTTGCTATAACCCTTATCCTCTTGCCTTGCAACCACGCGTACCTAATAACACCTAATGCTGTACCAAAACCTGATGTAGCTAGAGACCCTGTATTACAGTGAGTAAGTATACTATCTCCATTCTCAATCAACTGAGAACCGTATCTACCGATCATTATATTAGCCTCTAGATCTTCTCTTTGAATTGTCAACGCTTCTTCTAAAATGATCCTCTTGATCTTTTCTAAATCTGAATTCTTAATTAATGCATCTCTTACTTTATTCATTACTCTATTTAAAGCCCAAAATAGATTAACTGCTGTAGGTCTAGTTTTAGAAAGTCTTTGGGAGGCTTTCTCAAGTTCTTTAACAAGATCTTGTGAGTTCTTTGCATTACTGTTTAATGCTACTACTGCTAGAGAGAGTGCTGCCGCGACACCAATTGCTGGTGCCCCCCTAATCTCGAGATTCTCTATAGCTTTTGCGATCCTCTCTATATCTCTGGATCTATGCCACACCTCCTCCCAAGGGATCTTACTAACATCTAGCCATACCAGTACATTATCATTTAAATCTAGATAAACAGGCTTGAACACATTCTCCAGCAATTTATTCTCATCGATCATAACACTACACCTAGGTCTTATATCGAATTTATCTCTAGAAAAATTATTATAAAGGAATATAATTATATTTATTTGAAGAGAAATATAGCTCAGATAAGTGAATCTCATGAGAAAATACTCGAGAAGAGAGATTAATAGGATAATGAGTACCGAAAAAGTTATTGTGAGAATCGGGCGTAAAGGAATCACCGAGGGACTAATCAGCGAGATTAAGAGACAATTAAATCAGAGAGGATATATCAAGCTAAAGATCTTGAAGAATATAAGATCTCATATAAAAGATGAAGATATCGAGAAATTAGCTAATAGTGCTGGGGGCAGAGTAGTTTCAAAAAGAGGTTTCGTCTATTTAATAGTCTTAGCGAAGCCGAAGAGAGCTTGACTGAAAGCTATTCACTTAAGTATATGAATATGATCTATTTATTCTCCTCAGAAGCAGAGCAATTACTATCCATAGAAGAATAATTCGAGTAAACGCCATCCACTGTATAGGACTTGTCCTCAAGTGAGGATCTGAATACGGTATAGCTAGATATTCTCTAAATAACTCACCTCTAAACCAAAAAATCATTATAAGTGTATTAAGAAGATCACTTAGTAATAATAATAAAGTCTCCAAAAATCCTGTAATTAGAAAGAGAGGAGTTATCGAGATATTCATTTGAGGAGAATAAACATATGAGACAGATATGAGAGAAGCAAGACTAATTAAAGATGCATATAGCGTTTTTTCCTCCACTTCACAATTCTCGTTTTTGACTAGTATATATAGGGTCACTAATAGAGGGAGAGAGAGCATTAAAGCTTGTGAAATACTTCTCCACAAAGGATCCCATATATTATCAACGAATAATATATAGAAACAGTTTTCACAATACCATGTTGCGTGATGAGATAGAAAGTCTTGAAAAGCCTTAGGGAATAATAACATGAATAGTGAGAAACCTAATAAAACAGTCTCTAAGAAAAATAGTAGCGTCGCAGGCGCCTTATATCTAGCATTATCTCCTTCCACCTTATGAATATAATAAAGATATGGTAAAACGAAAACACCAGTAAATATTTTTGATAAAACAGATAGGCCCAGGATAAATGAGCTTACTAAATATCTTCTCTTAAATAAGTATACGAGAGACCACATAGCGAGAGAGATCGCAACTATATCCCAATTATACATGAGGTAATAGATGATAGAGAAAGAAGCTATAGATAAAAGGATCTTTGCAAAGGAGCCATTTATATCATACTCCCTAACTAAAGTCTCGATCGCGGAGATGTACAGTATGTAAAAAAAAGCATTTATGAAGAAGAGTACATAAACATGAACAATAACAGGATCATAGTTATGTGATATGTAGATTACTAACTTAGTTACTAAAGAACTCATGGCCCATAGAAAACCTATGAAAGGTGGATACTCGAATCTAAAATCTCTGTAGGGAATGCCATATACAGTATCTCCTCTAGAGATATCTAGCGTTATTGAGTAAATATCGCTATATTCTCGCAAGACCCCGTGGATATAAACAGATGATCCAATAACAAGTAATGGAATAAGATAAGTCAGTATTAAATAACCATAGTTATTACTTAATATGTATTTGTTCATCAAAACTCCTAGTAATATTATTCTGGTTTATATATAACACTACCAGTTTCTTTCAGAGATCTATATCCTCGAAGCCTCCTCTCTAACTTGTTTCTGAACATATCAGATCTTAATGTATCTAATATTCCCTGGATCGGCTTCTTATCGAATCTATCATAAGGAATCACGAAATCATATATTTCCTCAGTCAATGGTATAAACTCTAAGTCTTTATACAGATCTACTACAGCCTCAATAGCTATACCTACATCAGCTCTCCCCATCACAACAGCTGCGGCAACAGCTGTATGTGTCTTGGCTTCATAGGTGTACCCCTTAATATATTTAGTGGGATCTTCTTCACCAATTAATTCCCTTAGCATCATATCAGTATAGGTTCTTACTCCAGAACCTTTATTCCTATTAATGAATATGACATCTTCTCTTAGCAAATCCTTGAATCCCTTTATGTTCTTAGGATTATTCTTCTTAACTATGAAACCTATTCTTCTAGCATACCCTCTAACTACATAGACTCTACCTCTAAGATTCATTCTATCAATCATGTGAATATTATACTCTCTCGACTCTTCATCTAATAAATGTGTTCCGGCGATATCTGCATCTCCTCTTTTAACAGCGTACCAGCCACCCAGAGATCCTATAAAGATTCTCTTGCTATTCTTTAATCCAGCGGAATCTAATAATAAATCTACGCCTAAGCAGTGACTACCTATGAAATAGATCTCTGGAACTTGGATCTTACTTGAGATAAGTATCACGTCCACCGTCTCACTTTCATCAAGATATTCTCTATCCTCTGGAACTTCTACAAAACCTTCCGATAAAACAAGATTCATTACAGAACCAGATCCAAGCATAAGTGGGTAAGCAACAATATGATCTTCTCTCTCAACGAGAGCCACAGGAATAAACTCTCTGAGACCTCTACCAGCCTCTATTCTATAGGGCACTTTTGCTCTTATAATATCTCTTCTCTCATCTATACCATAGATCCTTAGTATAGCAGGTTTAATAACTCTTAATAGGATCATTACCGCGGAGAATGGAAAGCCTGGTAAACCAATTAATAACCTATTCTTTACCTTAGCCACTACGGTAGGTTTACCAGGTTTTGTTCTTAGCCCGTGTAATAATATCTCTCCCCCTAGATCTCTGAAAATCCTGTAAACCAAGTCTCTATATCCAGCTGAAGTTCCACCACTAGTTACTACAACATCATTTTTCTCAAGGGCTGAGGATATACTATCATAGATTAGTCTATAATCGTCTCCTAAGATCCCGTGATATGATGCCTCTAAACCTAATTCTCTTAATAGTGCAACGATTGTTAAGCCATTAATATCATATATTTTACCTGGTGCAAGTTCTTCGCCTGGGTAAACGAGCTCCGCACCGGTTGAGAAAACAGAGATCTTTAGTGGCTCATAGATCTTGACTCTTTTAATACCTGATGCTATCAATGCTGCTAACTCTCGAGGAGTAATTACAGATCCTTTTCTAATAACAAGATCTCCTATAGATATATCAGAACCTGCCTGAGAAATATTCTCGCCAGAGTATGTTCCCTTTAGGATATATATTTTGTCTCCTATCCTCTTAGTATATTCACTCATAACAACTGAGTCAGCTCCTCTAGGTATAATTGCTCCGGTCGAGATCTCTACCGCACTTCTCTCTCTTAATTCAATAGTTGGTAATTCACCTACCTCAATTTTACCTATTACTGATAACTCTACGGGTTCTAGCTCGTTGGCGCCTGCTACATCTACGGATCTTACGGCATAACCATCTACTATGCTTCGATCAAAGGGTGGATAATCTTTTCTCGAGTATATGTCCTCAGCTAATATCTTTCCTAATGAATCTGTGATATCCACCTCTCTAATTCTTGGGAACCCTAAATCTAGGAAAGTTCTATATAAAATCTCTATAGCTTCTTCAACAGAGACTAAGTTATGGAAAATAAGAGTATCTCTTTTGCTCATAATTCTCTGTGAAATAATCATATTAAAAATAATATATAAGAATTATGTGATGAAGACATACGAGAAAATATATTACTCAGAGAAGACATATAATTTCTATTTACTCTTCTGGCCCTCATTTATACTGCCTATAATTGAGATCAGAGATAATGGCAAAGAGGCGAAGAAAACCGCGGGATTCTGCAAAGGTCTTGTAATGAGAGAATTAGAGAATTACGGCTACTATGTGACTCATGAATCAAAAGAATGTATTGATTATGCAAAATATATATTGGGTAAATGGTTTAGTTACGAACAAATAAAAAAGATCATTGAAAAAAGTAATTTAGTTAAACACTTACATCAACTAATCCAAATCTTCAAAGACTATGGAATAGCTGTTTCTCCAAAAGATGATATTGAGATATTTATAACAATATTTCTCTCGCAAAACACAGAATACCACACAAACACTGTTAGATGGGTAAAAAAGATCCTTGATATCTTTGATATTCGTAGAATAGATCTAATAGATCAAAGAAATATTTCAGAGAGAATCGGGAGAAGCTATCAGCTTCTTAGATTACCAGAGGCATTAAAATGTTATCTCGATATAAGAGAAAAGATCTTGAGAGGATCTCATAAGCTGCTATTAGATTGCCCATATGTGGGTCCCAAAATCTATTTTGCTTATAGACTACATGTTTTATTAGATCTTGCTATAGCTCCTATAGATATTAATTTACATAAATATCTCTTAAAATATGCGCCTGAAATAACACAATATAAAAAACCTGTAGAGAGATATTGTAGAATTTTTGAATGTAAAGACTGCTTAATTAAAGATTCTTGTATGGAAAGTATTTTAAAGAAAGAATATAGCATGGCTCTGGGATGGATCCAGACTGTTGTGTATGTCTATAATGATTTATTGAAAAATAGAAATATATATATATTTAAGACTTAAAAGCTTAAGAAAATAGGAGATTAATACATCTGAAATTAGCAACATCTACTATTATTTAATTTACTTCTATTCTCTTGTCTATAGAATAAGTAGATTATACTTAATAGAGTGAGTGTTGCTATGCCCGAGGGAATCGTTATCTCTATTCCTGGTGTTATTGCTGTGGAGACTAGAACCCCTAAGAGGAGAATTGTGCCTACTATCGATAAATATGGGATCTTTTTTATATATTTTAGCGAGAAGACTATGTGAGAAATTAATATTGATAACCAAACAAATACGCCTCCAAATGCAGCAACTCCAAAAGCTATTAAATAGGACGCTGATGAACCATACTTATATGTAACATACGTCATTATAGCGACCCCCATCATTGAAGCAATTAAAGCGTTGAAAGGAACCTTGAATCTATTGAGTTCTCCTAGTTTAGCTGGAGCCAACCCACCTCTTGCTAGAGAGAAGAGCATCCTTGAGGTTAAATAAAGATCTGTATTAGCTCCAGATAAGGCTGCAGTTAGCACTATGAAATTCGTGAGAGAGGCTGCAACAGGTATTCCAGCTAGTCTAAAAGCCGTTACAAAAGGACTTTCATTCACACCACTTTTACCATAAGGAACTAAAAGCACTATTACTGTTATCGCAGCTACGTATAGAAAAGTTAATAGAGCGAGAGTAGTTTTTAATGCTTTCGGTGCCTCCTTTTCAGGATCTCTCGCTTCTCCAGATGTTACTCCGACAACCTCTACACCAATAAAAGAATATATTGCCACAACTGTGGCAAGCCAAACTCCAAGTAGCCCATTTGGAAATGCTGAATTAATAGTTGTGTCTAGGGAACTGATCTCATAACTCAAAGATCTCGAGACTATATACATTCCTACTATCACAAAGACTATTATAGCTGAACTTTTTATAAATGATAAGACAAACTCTACAGTACCTATTGTCTTAACCGACACTGAGTTTAGTATGAATAATATAGATCCAAAAATAAGTATCCATATAACCGGATCAGTGTTAGGGAACCAGTATGACATATAGATCGATATGGCAACCATATTAGCTCCTATAGCAAAGACCTCCGCAAACCAATACATATATTTTACGAGGAAACCCATATATCTCCCGATGAAAATCTCGGCATGATTTCCAAACGAGCCAGTACTCGGTATAGCTCTTGTCATCTCTGCTAGGGCTAATCCGGTTATGTATGTTATAAATGCTCCTAGTACAAATGATAATGCTACGCCGGGACCAGCTAATTTTATTGCAAAACCACTACCAAGAAACATGCCGGTTCCAATAGCTGAGCCTATTGACATCATCACCATTTGCCCGTGAGATAATGCTTTAAGTAGTCCTCTTTCTCTCTCATTTATTCTTCTCTTAATAGATTCGATTCCCTCTACCAACCAGATCACCCCTTTATCATTCGGAGCATGAGGTTCATGTTAACTCTACACCTCTTCTCTTTAAGTCCTGCACGACATCATCTAAACCGAGTCTTTTCAAAACACTTTCCTTCGGGATCCCTGTTTTGATATCCCAGCCTCTAACCTCATAATACTCGTCAAGCATTTGTTGAAGTTCTATTATGTGTCCCTTAGATCTTCCGTTAGGCATAGGTTCCTTGAGAAAACGTTTTGGTAGCGTATCATCTTTTCTTCTTATTCCTTCTCTAACTAAGTATGCTCTCTCGAGATTAATTATTCTCTCACCTATGTCTCTTACTTCATCAATCGTGAAGCTTAATCCCGTTATAGCCGTTAATAATCTCGCGGTTTTCTCGTAGTCTAGTATATTCATGTTCTCTGCTAAGTTCTTACATACCTCAAGAGAGTCTACGAGAGCACATATATTTTCGTAATAAGCAACTAATTTTCCTTTACCTCTTACTCCAAGTCGCATTGTTGCTTCTGGTTCTCCAAACATTTTTCTCCCAAGTTCTGGATCATCGCTTAATTCTATGAATGGCTCGGATCTTAAGTGATCGGCTCCTCTGCTAGCAACAGCGAAACCGAGACCGTATCCTTTTAGAGCTCTAGGATCAGCTTGAATCATTTCAAGCTTTTTTACATGAAAAGCAATATCTTTTCCTCTACCTAGTTTCTCAGCTGCTCTCGCCACGCCTTCCGAAAGAATAGATCCAAAGCCCTGTTTATATGCAATCTGTTTTATGAGTTCTAGAACCGAATCCATATTACCCCACTCTAGCTTAAGTCCTCCTAACTCATCGTCTCTTAGATCTCCTCGTTGATATAATTCCATAGCCCATGAAATAACCTCGCTAGTAGTTATGACATCCATCCCAAGATCATTTACTAAGTCTACAGCCTCCAGCGCTTTTCGAAGATCTCTGTTTCCGATTCTCACGGTCATACCCGCGAGGGCCTCGTATTCAAGTCCCTCACTAACTCTGCTTAACCCACTGCTATCCTTGAATACATATACTCTACTACAGGGCACAACACATGAGAAGCATCCTCTGGTTCTTACATTATATTTCACGGCCATGATCTCACCACTTACCTCAAAAGCGAAATCAACTTCTCCTTTCGTGAAGTGGAATCCTGGCAACATTCCTATTTTATTTCCTGCTAAAAGGATCCTGGTTGTTCCCATAATTCTTCTTGGCCAGTACTGTTCGTGTGTATAAACTTCTCTCTCTATTTCATCAACTAAGGCCTTAAATTCTCCGGGTTTCGCCACCTCCACAAAACCTTCACCTCTAACTACAATAGCTTTAACTTTTTTCGAGGCCATGACAGTACCCATTCCTGTTCTCGCTGCAGGTCTAATCATATTAAAGAAGACACCACCAAATAGCACTCCATTCTCGGCTGCAGGTCCCACTAAAGCGATTTGAGCCCTGTGATCTCTAATCTCTCTAAGGATCTGATCATACGCCTTTGAAATTCTCTGACCCCAAATCCCTTCAGCGTCTCTAAACTCAACGGTTTTATTAGTTATGTATATATACACAGGCTTCGGACTTTCACCCTCAAGAATAATCTGATCTACACCAGCATATTTCATTTCTGACCCAAAATGCCCCCCAGCATTAGAGTCTCCTAAGATCCCTGTCAGCGGAGATTTCGCACTAACATTAACTCTTGTACCAAGTGGGAAACCTGTTCCCGCAACAGGTCCTGTCGCAATCATGAGTTTGTTCTCTGGTCCAAGAGGATCAGTGCCTGGAGGAACTTCATTATAGAGTCTTCTCACATTAAATCCTCTTCCACCCACGTATCTTTTTACAAGATCTTTACTTAACTCTTCGTATTTCACTTCTCTTCTCGATAGATCTATTCTCAGGATCTTACCTGCATATCCATATAATCTACTCACTTCTAGCCACCCACATCTTTCTAATCTTTTTTGTTTCTGCTACCGCTACGGCGTGATCTCTTCCTAGCGGGTCATCTTCTTCAATGTCTCTTGATAAGACCTCATAGGTGAGAAATAGTGCTCCCGTAGGACATCTCTTTATGCATTCTGGTGATCCTCCACAAAGATCGCAAATCAGTGGTTTTGATGAGATGGGATGTAATGACAAATACCCATAGGGACACGCAATAACACAAGAACCGCACCCCATACATAGCTCGTCAACGAGTTTTACTAGACCGCTATTCATGTCTCTATATAATGCATTCGTTGGACAGATCTTTGCGCACGGTGCATCTTCACAGTGTTGACACGTAAGAGGAAAATCTATTCTCAGAGCATCATTTCTAACAACTTTTATTCTAGAGAAGTATGGAGAGAAAATTCCTTCGTGTCTATAGGAACACCAAAGTTCGCAATATCTACATCCTGCACATCTAGTCGGGTCCGCTCCTATGTGAAGAGCCATTGGCTCATTAAAATCACCATGATTAAGAAGTTTATGGTGGCTGCTTATAAGCTTTTGCTTTAGTTTCTTTAACAGAGCTTTGAATCATTTGTTTCAATTTTAAGCTAAGTCATGATTCAATGTGACTCTTTTTTCTGGTGCAAGTTGACTTAGAACCATGATCAGCTTATTGCCATTCTTGATCCTACCACTAATAATATGAGTTATAAGAGAAGGAATTATTTCAATTAATTATTAATTAAAGCAGATTTATGTATTTACTGTATTTAATTAATATATTAAATTATTTAGAGGGTTGAGTTAATGAGTGATAATTCTATTCTTAGTAGAGATGTTTCTATCAGGAGAAGAGTTCACGTGATAAGTGATCGGTGTAAGGAGTGTGGTTTATGTATAATTGTGTGTCCAAGAAAAGTATTGATATTAGGCGAGACCCGTAACGGTAAGGGGTTTAGATACCCTATTATTAAGAATATGTATGAATGCATATTCTGTAAATTGTGTGAGTATATATGTCCTGAGTTAGCCTTATACGTCTCATAAATCTTGAGAGGTGATATCTACGAAGATCGATTATTTATCTGGAAATATAGCAATTGCTGAGGCAGCCTTAACGGTTGGGCTAAGATTTTTCGCTGGGTACCCGATAACGCCTTCATCAGATATATTTGAGTATTTAGCAGAGAAACTTCCTGAGAGAGGGGGCTATGTAATACAATTCGAGGACGAGATAGCGTCTATAGCAGCTGTTATAGGAGCCTCGTGGACATGTAATAAGGCTATGACAGCAACCAGCGGCCCTGGATTTTCTCTAATGGTTGAGGGTATCAGTATTGCAGTAATGACTGAGACACCGTTAGTGATAGGCTATATAATGAGAACTGGACCAGCAACCGGTGTTCCCACGAAAACTGGTCAATACGATGTCCTTCAGGCTGAGTATGGATTTCATGGTGGATTACCTATTCCTGTTTTTTCACCTTCTAGTCCTCAAGAAGCGTATGATTTAACAATTAAAGCCTTTAATATTTCAGAGGCTCTGAGAACACCAGTAGTACTTCTCTCAGACGCTACACTAGCCGGGACTTATGGAAAAGTTGTTATGAGAGAGTCAACGGAGATAGAGATCCTCGAGAGAAGAAAACTTTCTAGAGATAATCACTACATGTATTCTTCAAAAGATCTTGTTCCACCAATGCCATGTATAGGTGAAGGTCTAAAACTATATGTTGAGACATTAACTCATGATGAGAGAAACATCTATGTACCCACGACAGAGGTGCAGAGAAGATTAGTTAGTAGATTATATAGAAAAATAATTGATAATATAGGCATGATAACAGAGTACAGTCTATATAAATATGGTAATAATAGATGTGATTTAATACTGATATCATATGGCTCAAGTGCTTTGTCAGCTAGTGTTGCTTCAAAGCTTCTTAATGAGAGAGGCTACAGAACATGTCTATTAAAAATTAAGTCTCTTTATCCAATAAATGAGATTTTGCTAAAGAACTTAACAGAGGAGGCTTCAAAAATATTTGTTGTAGAAAATAATGTAGGTCTCTACTATAGAGAGATCAGGGGTGTTTTAAAAGATAAGGATGTAAGGAATATCTCTATCATAGATCTTCATATCATAGATCCTTACGAGATCATTGAGGAGGTGTTGAGAAATTTATGAGTATTGAAACATACGAAGAAACTCACCCAATAGATAGATATGTTAGAGTAGATAAACTTCCAACACTCTGGTGTCCTGGCTGTGGGAATGGTATCGTGATGCATTCTTTACTGAGAGCTATAGATAAAAAAATTTCTCTAGGGAAATTACACGAGGATCAATTAGTGTTTGTAGGCGGTATTGGTTGTGCTTCTAGAATAGCTATGTATATGAATTTCGACTCAATAAGAACCGCTCATGGAAGAGCTATTCCACTAGCAACAGCAATAAAGATCCTTAGGCCAGAGACGAAGGTCATTGTTGTGGGAGGAGACGGTGACTTAGCTGGTATAGGAGGTAATCATCTGCTACATGCTATGAGAAGAAATACAGATCTACTCGTAGTATTAGTGAATAACTTCATCTACGGAATGACTGGAGGACAGCAGTCGCCAATGACTCCACAAGGGATATATACAACAACTACCCCAAGGGGAAATCCCGAGAAACCTCTTAATATAATGAAACTAGCTTATGCCCTAGGAGTGAGTTTTGCTGCCAGGGGCTCTGTGACTCATCCTTATTTCCTAGATGAGATCTTTAGTAGAGCTCTCGATAAGAGAGGTTTCTCATTGGTTGAAGTACTATCTATATGTCCTGAGGTCTTTGGTAGACACATTGGTTTTCGTAGGGCAACAGAACTCTTCATAGAGTTTAAGAAGAGAATAATTCTAAAGAGAAAACCTTCTATCGAGGAAAGCGACTATGATTGGGACAGAGGTTTTGTGATAGGAATATACATAGATAGAGAGGATAAAGAGTCTTTATCCGACACATATAAAAATAGTTCTTGAGCCAGGATGAGATAATGAGAATAGAGATATTAATTGCAGGTAGAGGAGGTCAAGGAATTCTATTAATGGGTAGAGTATTGGGGAAGGCTCTATCGAGATACACCAATTACTATGTGATAGGAAGTGAAAGCTACGCGGCTGAGGTTAGGGGAGGGGATTCTCGAGTAGATCTTATCGTATCTGATAGAGAGGAAGAAGCTGATTTCATAAGAGTTTATAGAGCAAACATAGCTATTTTTATGCATCAAACTCAATTAGAGGTTTACAGAGAATTTGTAGATAAAAACGCTACTGTATTTATAGATAAGACTAATTTATTTGATCAAAGTCTTGTTCCGAGTAGTTGGAGAAGCTACATAGAACCATATACTTACATCGCAGAGAAAATACTTGGATTGAGTAGAGTTGCTAATATGATTGCTTTAGGACACATGATTCTAGAGACTAGAATTATTGATATAGACAAGGTAGAAGAGATACTTATCGGTGAATTCCGAGACGACAAAGATTTATTGGAGAAGAATATAAGAGCTCTTAGATACTACTCTCAAAAGAAACTTGAACTTCCTTGACTAAAGATCTAGTTTAGACACTATCATCACATATAGCACATATGCTACATACCTCACATAATTCGGATCCTCTACACTCACTAGATCTCTTATACCTAAAGTCTCGAGCTCCTCAGCTATAAAACTCTTAACATAATCTTCTTCAAAGGCTCTAGGATCCTTCTGATAGTAAGAGATTAGATCTATTAAATTCTCTACGGAACTCAATAACTCTGGTTCTTTAAAAAGATCTATTGAACGATTGATGATATTTTCTATAAAAAACCTCTTGTAAGGAACATAACCTATTTTCTCGATCCATTCCTGAGCAACTTCTCTAATAAATAAATCTAGCACTGGATCTTTGATACCTAAGTTATGAACAACGCTTTTAATAGTTAGAGAATAGATTAATACCTCAGATAATCTTTGGAGAGAATCTTCTCTTGATATTACCTCAGAGAATGGGAGCAGAGAATTAGTACCCAGTGAAATATTCACAGCGCCACTAACACCGCACTCACTCGTAGCCTCGGAAACATCTATAGACCCTATAATCAATTCACCTAGTAAAAAGACTATTCTTAATACTCAATATAAACATTACGCCAAGATCATAAATAATCAAACCTTTTAAGTTGTTTCTTAACAGAATATATAGGGATTAGAGCCGCCGTAGCTCAGCTGGTAGAGCGCCGGCCTTGTACGGTTCGTCACGACTCCGAAGTCGCTCAAGAGAGCCGGTGGTCGCGGGTTCAAATCCCGCCGGCGGCTTTATGAAATATTATCCTTACGAGCTATAGAGATAGATTTATAGTTATAAAGCCTCTGCTACTTATTGTGTGTTGCTGAGTTAATTTGTTTATAATCTCTGATTCTTTCTTCAATTAATTTAACCCAACTAGGAATTCGTACATTATCTATTCTTCTACTAGGTGTGTAAGGTTTGATATCTAGAACTGGTGTTCCATCAAATAAATCGAGGTTCTTTACATAGAGAATATTTCTGTCCACCTTTATTAGCTCTAATATGGATAAAGCTATGGGATTAGGTCTATGAGGACTATCGGATGCGAATACTCCTATCTCGGGTAGGTCTTCTAAACTAAATCCTAGTCTAACAGCTCTTCTAGGTTTAACTATCAAAGTTTTTCTCTGATGTTCAGTTACCTTATGAAGATAAGCGATGACTATTATATGTGAGAAATCTTCTATGCCTCTTAGACCAGCCACGTATTGCTCAAAGATCTCGATGTAGCCCTCTACACCCTCCCAGCTACTTCTTATCTGATCGTCAGAGTATCTAGTTATAATGAAACCTATTGGTCTTAGCTCGATTATCAATGATCTACACCTAATCTAAGGTGGCTCTACACCGTAGATCTTTACTATATTATCTATATTAACTGTATATAGGATGTCTTTACTGACTACACCTTCGTTCAAAGCTCTTATACTGTTAGTGATTATTTCCCAAGGATACATGGGTCTACCAGGTCTCTCAGGATCATCTAAGAAATCACTTTCATAAACATAGTTTATGATCTTCATATCTCTAAGATTCTCAATAATTTGATAGAGAGCAGGAACCGTAGCTACTAGACCTAGCTCCATAGAGGGTTTCAGATTCTTGGGTTTAGCGTGATGCATAACTACTCTCCATGGATTAAGAGAGTATTTATGTATCTTTCTATATATATCGTAGGCTGTTACCCAACCGCCCTCCTCTAGATGTAGATGTACTAATATATCATAGTCTCTCGCTATCTCGAGTATTGACTCAAAAATATTCTCTGCTAAAACCATGTGCTCCGGAGAGACCTTATAGTGAGGTCTGCCAATCTCTGCTAATCCATCTAATAAATCTTTTTTAATTAAATTCGCTACGTGTCTTACCCAATTAATAGACATATTATATACTCTCTGAGGATCTATTTTCAGAGAATCTATCATTTTATCAATCATTGCAGGATGAAATCCACCTAAACAAGCTATCTTTATACCTTCTATCTTCTTTGCTCTTTCACATTCTTTTAAAAGGATCTCTAACGATTTCTCGAAGCCTTCTTCACTAGGTTGAAGACCTAGGCTAGTGGGTGGTAGACCTACTAAAGCCATGAACCATCCGCCACTCTCCCTGAATTTTCTCACTATGTACTCAGCACCATACCCCCTCAGAGGATTACTGTGGAAATGAGCATCGGCAAACAAAAGATCTTTGTGATGCTTACTACCACCTCTAGCGTTCAATACTTCCTCACTCTCTATATTAGATTTGTTTATGAGTTAGTTAAAGAAATATTTATGAGGTCTCTATCACATGGTTCTTGTAAGTATTGATTTGTTAGAGAAGAAATTAAAACAGTATCCTCTAATCTCTGAAGCATACAAAATACTAGAGAGAGATGAGGAGGTTCAAGAGCTTTTAAGAATGAGTAACATTTTTGCTGTGACAAGACTTAGGTACAATGATCACGGGCCTGTTCACGCTCGCATAGTGTCTGGATCTGCTCTAGAGATCTTTGATCTACTAATATCAGCCGGCATTCAACCAACAACTGTAAGAGATAGAACATCTGAGAACATAGATGAGGCTAGATTAATTGTTTTCCTGGGAGCATATTTGCATGATATAGGGAATTCTATTCATCGAAGCAACCATGAATTGATCGGAGCATTGTTGTCAAGGGATATAGTTAGTAGGGTACTAGATTCATTAGGTATAAGAGGTAGAAGAGCAATATCACTGAGGCAAGAGGTTCTTCACACAATATACTCTACTGAATACTCCGTTAAGTGTTTAACAGTCGAAGCAGGTGTTGTGAAGATCGCTGATGGAACAGATATGTCTATGGGTAGGGCTAGAATACCGTATAAATTAGGTAAAGTAGATATGCATGCCATGTCCGCCTTATCTATTAGATCCGTTGATATAGACAGGGGCAAGGAGAGACCTGTGAAAATAAATGTTAATATGAACGACTACGCCGGGCTATTCCAAATAGAAGAAGTATTAATGCCCAAGATCCTCACTAGCTCAATAGAGAATTACTTTGAGATATGGATCTCCCTGGGCGAGAAAATATCTCAATACTATCCATCGACTACTAAGTAGTCTTAAAAACTATTCTGGTCCCAATACTCTCTCCATTGATTACTCTAATAATATTATAAGGATCTTTACCATTTATAATCACAGTATTGATCTTACTTCTCTCAATGATATTAAGAGCTATCGGATCAATCAATTCATAGCCTCCTGCCACAAAACTTTGAGATCCTTTCATAAGCTCTCTTAAACTCCTTACAGAGACCTCCTTCAGAAGTCTCGCATCTGGTTTAGAAGGATCTTTATCATACACCCCTTCGACAACTGTAGCGTATATCAGAAGATCCGTGTGCAAGACCTCTGCTATAGATGCAGCAACAGCAATTGTTGATTGTCCAGGTTGAAGACCTCCTGCAATAACTATCTTTCCTGTTGCCCAGGCCTCGAAGATCTCATCAAAATTCCTAGGGATCTTTGTGTAAGCAACATCGCTTAGAGATATAGCTAGCAACATAGCGTTTACTCTCGTCATTTCTATCCCTATAAGATCACATAATCCCTCGTTCTTTGTAAGTTCTCTACAAGCGTTGATGTAACTCCTCGCTTTTTCCCCACCACCTACAACAACTAGGATTTTTAGACCTCTATTATACAGCTCCCTTAGGATATCGGCAAATTTCTCTAAAAGTTCTCTTTTATCAGGATCAATTAATTTACCACTGATCTTAATTACAACGTTTTTCATAAATCTCTATACCCTATCTAGATAAAACTTTTTCTTCATATAAAGATTTCTTTCTATTATACTCCTCTCTAGACATAATAATCTTTGCAGGAACACCTGCCACAACGGAATTCTCGGGAACATCTCTTACTACAACAGCTCCAGCCGCTACAACAGAGTTCCTCCCGATCTTGATACCTGCAACTATCGTGCTATTTGCTCCAATAACAACATTGTCCTCAACTACTGTCTCAATTAATCTTCTACTGGGAGGATATCTATCGTTTGTAAACACTGCTCTAGGCCCTATAAACACATTGCTTCCCACAATAACTTTAGGAGGTATGTATACTCCAGATTGAATACTCACGTTTTCTCCTATCACAACTTCCCCATCAATAATTGTCCCAGTACCCACAACACTGTTTTTCCCAATTTTTGTGTTCTCTCTAATTAGTACATTATGCCCTACTCTAGTGTTGTCTCCTATATAAACTCTTTCGTATATCACCGTATGAGATCTGATAATTACCCCTGGACCTATATGTGCTCCTTCACCGTATTCCACAAGATCTTTTTTCGAAATAGCTTTTTCCTTCATATAGATCTCTATAGTGCCTTTGGTAGGAAAGCCTATTTCTACAAAATCAAATAAGAAAACATTATTTTCGATAATACTTTTCCCATAGATCTTTGAAGTCGGAGATACATAAGCGTTTTTTACTACTGCACGAGATGATATCACTTAACTCCCCTAGTCAACATTTTAAAAGCGTCTATAAATATTGGGGACGTAGATGGAGTTAATAGAATTCATTAGATACATAGCACTACAAATAATGATGATTGGATGGATAATCTTTCTGGTAACATGGATGGTTGGATGGGTGCTCAGAGGAGCTCCCATACCAATGACAAGGCTTAAAAAAACAGGACACTCACTTATAGAAGATGCTGTATGGGCCGCTTTCTGGCTAGCCATGGGCGGCACTGTATTTTCACTTATAGTATATATAGTGAACACGATCGGTATGCCTATGCCACCTCCACCTAGCAACGTTATTTCTCAAACAATTTCTCCGTGAAGTATTTTATGAAGTCTTTCATTTAGTGATCATGTAATGGAGATCAGTAATCTCCTAGAATTATCATACTACTTAGCTTTTCTAAATTATGTTTTAGGAGCAGTTTTACTAGGTTCACCTCTACCCTTCGCTTCTGTGAAGAGGCTTGGCTATAACATGATGAAGGATTCTGTAGCAGGATTCGTTTTGATAACCAGCTTCTACATCATTCTACAATTAATTAATTTCCTTAGAGGTCTGATAGGATCAAATACTAATGATTTTGATTCTTGGTTCACAACTCAATCTATTACAATCTCAGAAAAACTTGTATCATTAAAACTAGTACTACTCGCCTCAAATCCTCTACTAAGGTCATTAATAGAACCTATAGTATCTGTTGCAGCATCCCTTCTAAGTACAGCCTTCACTAGTCTCTTCCTGCTAAGAATCATTTATAGTTTAGTTATGCAAAAAGGAAGTGTTTTACTGTCCTTAGGAATCCTTCTGTACACAGTACCACTAGGAATATTCAAGAGAGCAGGATCCTTGTTAATATCATTCGTTATAATATCAATGATCGCGCTACCAGCGATACCAAATTTCGTTGATTTTCTCGCCTCAAATATAGTCAATACGAGCGGTTCATCAACTCAAACATTAGAATTAATCGCGTACCCCCTGATAATAGTGAGAGACTTATCTGGAAATAATCTATCATACTCTTATGCAAAGTTTTATCTAGCAAGCGATTCTAACAACGTTATTGCAGCATACCCAGCTGATGTAAGAGGTATTATTGACTGCAGATCCCTGAATCATGGTCTGCCTATGGAGAAGAATATTTTCGCGCGAGTTGAATTATATGGTTGGTTATTTGAGTCCAGTAACTCCATATACATAACGCGAGATTGCTTAGAGAGGCAATGTGTACTTTCATTAAAGATATCTAGCATAATGACCTCAGATGCTCCTTACATAATTATTCATACTCCATATAATATTGTCGCATATAATTACTCTATACATAATGTTGGAGATAATACTAAGCAAATAATGATCTATATAGTCACGTCTTCAAACGATGAATTCTACATAACATTTCCAGCGACCACAAAGATCTTGTTACTAGATATAAATGACGCGAATACTAGCTATAGAGTAATTGAGTGGTCATGGAATGGAGTCTCTGGATACACTTATGTATCGAGATTAAACCCTGGATTGAACAAGATCGATATACTTTATAACTATACTAAGCCTCCTCAACCCACAAGTGAAATAGTTCCATATACATCTAATAATAATGCTACGGAGAATACTTTAGAGAATATTTTATCTGATGTAATATCTATCTTGATCATATCTACGTTTCTGCCATCTATATACGTAACTCTTATACTGATGGCTACTAATGCATTATCTAAGATCTTAAGTGCAAGAGGTTAAAGATCCTATTTATTTTTTTGACCTTGCTCAACAACTATCATAGTTAATGTGGCTTTAACATTAGGGATCTTTCTTATTTTCCCTGCAACAATATCTTTTAGCTTATCAATAGAATCAGTTTTGATTCTGGCAAGAATATCATATATACCATACACAACATATATTTCCTTTACTTCTTCAAAAGACTTTAATTTCTCAACGACTTCTGACTCATTACCTACCTCAGTATTTATAAGCACAAGTGCCTCAACCATTTTTTTAACCAAAGTATTGAAATACTTAATATAAATATAAGCATTTATACTTGATTAATTAGAGTATGGTGATATTAAAGATCCGTATACCTACGACAGATTTGTATAAATAGTATAAACTAGGTCTAAGATTTTTCAATCAATTTCTATTCAGCATAGAAAAACTCTATATTTTAAATTTTAAATACACATCCGTTTGTCTGATATAAAAGTTACTTACATTGATCAAGTTATGTTTTTTTCTACAAATTTTCTCTTTTCCATATCTCTGCAAGGGTTTTGATAAATGCTTCATATTTCTAATAGGTGGTTTCAATATTATATTTTCCTCAATACCTAATCTAGGTATTTCCTCTATCAGTTTCTTTCCTAAAGGGTCTATGTAGCCACACTTTGGACACTTAAATCCTTTTCTAGATCCTCTACTAATCATCCTAGCACCACATCGAGGACATAAAGGGTTTTTTTCAATATATTTCTTACTAAGCTGCAGAATCTTTATCATTTCTACATTTATTATTACTTTATCTGATCCTTCTAATTCAGATAATGGTTTCACTGAACCACCGATCAGTACTAGATCACCTCTTATCAATTTTTTAATGATCTCTCTAGCCTCACCGAACTCCTTGTAGATCGCGATCCTAGCTTTAACATCTTTATCAAAAGAATCCGAAACCTCTATGAATAAATCACCTCCTCTCGTCACAACGGGTTCTTTATCTATAAGAACTTCGAAGAGTCCTATTCGATACGGCTTCGCCTCACTAAGCCTCCTAGGTACAAGGTGCTGATCTGTGGCTTGGTTGGTTTTAAAAATGAGATATTCATCAATACCCGAAGGCTTAAGTATCTCAACTGCTTTTAATAAGATCTCGGGTTTCTCTCCTCTTATACCCAAAGCAACAGGTCTCCCTAACCGGGGTCTTATTAAGATCTTATTAGTCTCGGGATCTATATTATTGAAAGTGAGAGGATAAGTAGCTTTATTCATTAAATACACTCTCTCAGGATCTATATACACATCATTATTTCTTAAAGAATATCCTAAGATCTCGTAGGTGCAATCATGTTCTACAAAATGATGCGCTATGGAGGCTAAGGCTCCAATTATTCCTCTGCCACGCGAGACTATTCTTCCTCCTAACTTTTCTATTAATTTCTCAGCAACTTCTAGATATATTATATCTGATAAAGCTCTTACGAAATACTCTTTCAATAATAGCAATGCGCTATTTCTGGTTCCCTTTAAGATAACAATGCCTGGTTCTGCGCCCTCTCCCAAATCTATTCTACTACCTAAAGATCTGATTATTTCCGCTAGTTCATCGATAACGTATTCGTAAGTGTAGAGGTGCAGAGAAACTGCCCCATTACCTCTTGTTTTAAAAGGTATTGATGGATTTAGTCTAGTTAGATATGGATAATCTCCGAAGAATATTTCTCTGCCTACTTCAGATCTAAGTAATTCACTAATGAATTCTCTTAGAAAATTTGTAGAACAACCAAATAAGAATCTATCAGTATCATCTATGCCTATATACACTTCTGTGAGTTCTTCTCTCTTAATCTTCTCATAACTCGTTGTCTCATTATCTGTATTGTTTTTGAGATCCTGGGAAAGCAATATGTGTATTCTCTCCAAATATTATGATTACATAATTTACTTTATTTTCATAGAAGTATTTCTATACTGGAGAATGGTAGAGACAAAGATAATTAGAATAGATCCGTTTAATATAGATAGAGATCTCTTGAGAGAGACTAGTCTCATAATCCAGAGAGGAGGATTAGTAGCATTTCCAACAGAGACTGTCTATGGATTAGGAGCAGACGTATTTAATACCGAGGCTCTGAAGAGGATCTTTGCGGTTAAGAGAAGACCAATGGATAATCCATTGATAATACATATATGTAGAAAGGAGGATGTGTATAAAGTCGCTGAGGAGGTTCCTAAAGAGGTTATCAAATTAATTGATAAGATGTGGCCAGGGCCACTAACACTTATTCTTAGAAAATCAAAAGAGATCCCCTACGAAGCCACAGGAGGATTAGATACAGTTGCCGTTAGAATGCCTGCTCACCCTGTAGCCCTAGAATTCATATGTTTATCAGACACCTATGTAGCTGCGCCAAGTGCAAACATTTCTGGGAGACCTAGTCCCACAAAGGCTGATCATGTGATCAGAGATTTCTATGGGGAGATTGAGGCAATAATAGATTCTGGTGAAACACTCTTTGGAATAGAGTCTACAATACTAAATATCTTAACAGATCCGCCTACACTACTTCGTCCAGGCGCGTACCCCGTAGAATTAATTATAGAGATAATAGGAAAGGAAATCTATATACCTCCATTTGCTAAGGGATTTGGAGAGGCTGAGAGAGCCCTAGCCCCAGGCACCAGATATAGGCACTATGCTCCTAGCACACCTCTTGTACTTATTGAATCCTCTAATTATTTAATAGAGGACTTAAATAGATTAGTTAATGAAATCTCCAGTAGGGTAATTAATGATCTCAGAGGTGGTAAGAGAGTAGCTATAATAGCATCACGAGAAACAATCGATAAATACCGTGATCTCTTGAGAAATTATAGCAACGTAATTATTATTAATATAGGATCTAGGAATAATCTCTATGAGATAGCTAAGAAAATCTTCGATACCTTAAGAAGTCTTGATGATCTAAATATAGACATAGCTTATATAGAGGGTTTCGAAGAGAGAGGTTTAGGTCTCTCTGTAATGAATCGGATTCGCAAAGCCTCTACACAAAGAATCAGAATCTAACTAGTTTCGTAAGAACCAGATCTTTTAATATCTCTCGTTTTTAACCACTCTTCCACAGGATCAATATCTACACCGGATATTTTCTCAGCAACATGATCTATCTTAACTACTGCTGGAATACGAATCCAGTGACCTAATAAAACAGCCTCACCTATATTAAGACTAGGTAACTGATCTATAATTTCCTCAGTCATGTATTCAGATACATGTGATATAAATGTTTGATCCTCTGGTTGAATAATTCTCATAATAGCCCAAGAACCTATTTGACTCATAATATCAGGATCTAATCCCCTAGGTCTCTGAGAAACAATACCTACACCTATTCCAAATTTCCTTCCTTCTCTCACTATTGTCTCAACACGATATTTGCTTAAAGTATCTCTCTCCGAAGGAATATAAATATGTGCTTCCTCTAAGAACACCATTACAGGATGTATTAGACCTCTTTCTATTCTTGAGCTACTTTTCTTTAGCCATGTCACACGCTTCCTCTCTTCCAAGATCCTATAGAGCCAGTGAGACACTAAAGCATCTATTTGAGACAGTGTTAATCCGGCAAGATCCACTACATTAATTTTTGACAGCTCAATCTGATCTACCACATCTTTAGCATTATCATTTAAAAGATTCTTTAGAAAAATCTTGTTGCTCTCAACAAGATCAATTATTGCTTGAGCAGCATCTCTCATCTCACTTCTATTAGTTCTGATACTCTCGCTCTTGACACAGTTAATAAAATGCTCCAAGAAAGATTTCTCTTTTTCTAAATCAATTTTGTTCTTACAGGCTCTTACAATTAACTCTTGATTCTTAGCACCTGGTCTCACACCTATTGTTCTCGCGAATTCCTGCCAAGTTAGAGATCTTGGGTTAAGCTTAGCATCTATAATCGTGGGATACTCTCCATCGATTTTCAGATCCTTATATTCACCGTGATAATCAAAGACAATGACCGTACCTGCTCTCTTAACGATTTCTCTACTCAATAAAGCAACCATATTACTCTTACCCATACCGGTCATCGCGATAATTGCTAGATGTCTCTGAACTATTCTATTAAGATCTATTTTAACCTCCACATCAGGATTCCTAAGTAATACCCCAACTCTGCACCATCTATAGTCAGCAGGAGAAAAAACCTTAGATAAGGTTGCTGAAGAAGCTCTATAGACTTCTGTTCCAGGTGGTGGCGCCACTGGAGGCATTCTTAAGCTTTCTACTTCACCTAATATTCTAAAGAAACCTTTGTAATATATAGATCTACTATCTATCTTAATTATATTAGCTATTCTACCAAGATCTGTTGCTGAGATATTCTCATCAAAAATCAGTGAACCTGCAACACTACTTTGAACTAAACCTATCACGTGATATCGATCATATTTCAGTTCTATGTATTCTCCTAACATAGGTGGTTTAAGTGCTAGGAATACTCCTCCGTGAGGTTTACTTTCCCCGATCACATAACCTAACAAATCTTCTTCATTTTTAATTTTTCTAGAGGCTCCTACAGAACTCACGTGATCACCCAAACTTCATTTTGTTTCTTAGATCAGTTATATCTAATAAATTAATTATCTTCATAATATCATCATCTGAGACCCTCACCAATTTATCTATTAACGACAAGATTATAGGATACCCATTATGACTTATGCTGTATAGAATATCTAAGATCTTTCTTAAGTAATCCATATCATTACTCTCCTTAAAATATTCTATTCTTAAAATAGGTTTCTTAGCCTCTAATCTAATATAGGCTATATTGATCTTAAATTCTATCCCTAGAAACTCCATAGGGAATATGGAATGTTTCGCGAAACCTATTTCTGAGGTGTATTCTTCTAAAAGATGTATATCTGGTTTATTATATAGCTCACCTATAATACTTCTCACAAGTTCTTGTGATCCACTATTCTTAGCCACAAAAATAATCTTTGAAAGATCTTTGCTAGATAAAACCCTAGCTATATCTCTTAGTTGTCTTGATAATTCTATATCAGGTCTCTCTTTTAAAAACTTATTTATAGAATAGATCTTCTTAATTAATGATCCATCGACAAGAATCAATTTATTATCAAGATCTATCACTTCTCTAAGAACTTCTAATTCGGATCTTATAGACCTCGCATCTATATATTCTCTAGGATCATCTGCTAAGTCTCTAATATCAATCTCAGCATATTCATACTTGTTTGAACACGTATCTATATAACCAGCATTTAAGATATATAAGTAATACCCTCTTAACTCAATCCAGTTATAACCACTATCTATAGATCCAACGCATCCTGGATCAGGGATTATTTGAGGTTTATATCTGATCCAGATCTCTTGAAGCTTTTCTAGCACCGCTAGTGGAGGAGCTTCATAAAGCATATTTATAATCTTATCTCTAGCACTATAAACAATATCAAAGGTTTTTATAAGCATTACTTCATCAATATTATAATATTAAAATACACAGAGATATTTATTTTACTCAATTTCAAGTAATTAATTGTTTTAATGAGCAGAAGCTTATATATTTTCTTCTGATAATTTAAATATAGTGCAGAGACTATGTCAGAGAAGATCCCTCAGTGGATGCCTCCTGAGTGGCTTAAGATTAGATACAGAGGAAAGACTATTTTAGAGCTCTTAGAGATGCCTATGGATGAAGTAGTTAAGCTACTGCCTTCAAGAGCTAGAAGAAGTCTCAGAAGAGGATTATCAGAGGAGAAAAAGAAGCTACTAGAGAAAGTAATTGCTGCCAGAAGAGCTTTGGAGCAGGGTAAGAAGATAGTTATTAAAACACATGTGAGAGATATAATTATACTACCTATAATGGTTGGTTTAACAATAGCTATTTATAACGGTAAAGAATATGTTCCTGTAACAATTACTCCTGAAATGATCGGGCATTACTTAGGTGAGTATTCAATAACTACTAAGAAAGTTGAGCACGGCGAACCTGGTCTAAAGGCTACTAGAAGTAGTCTATTTGTTGCTATGAAGTAGATCTATTATTTCAATGATTTTTTTGAACAATGATCATACCTCTATTAAATATCTCTTTGACTTTAACTAGATCACCTGATAATACATAGATCTCTCCATCCTCAGCCTTAAATACCTCGCACTCCCCTAATTCATATGCTAGAGATGTAAGTGCACATATGAACGCATCTCTATCGTCTTTAGTAAAGGTCTGTTTTATGTAGTAATCTATTACAGATCCTACGCTAGATAAATATTCACTACTTCTAGGATGCGTCTCTAGTATAACTCCCTTATAATTTATCTGCTTTAGTTTCTCTAATAATTCAATATTTCTAATGACAAGATCTCTTATGAAGTTAGGTGGAAATACTCGAAGACCTTTCCTAATCATTTTTTTCTCTACTTCTCTATAACCTTTTGATAAAGTGAATGGAGCATCTATAGATAGTACATCGCATTCACTAACTACATCAATAATCTCTTCCAAGGTATTTCTTCTATCAATCCTAATCCTTATATAATATTCCTCTACAATGATCTTGGCTATACTACTGCTTCTCTTAATAGAGAGATCTATGCCACAGAATACCTTGTTTCTCAACATTAGTTTTTCCTAATGGATTTTAATAGATCCTCAGATAATTCTCTCGCTAATCCCTCAGGATCTCGTCTATAGTATTTTATTACAGCGTTTCGTCTCGGATCAATGTATGGATTAAATATTTGTTCAAGTAGATCACTTGGGTAATCATATCCTGTTAAAACATATGAGTTCTTATTATTAGAGTATGCTATAAAGATCTCTATTATTGTACCAGCATATCCACCGACGGCTACCAAAACGTCTCCTGACAAGACTAGGGTCTCTGATCTCTGCCTCATACTGAGACCGGTGTATATTGGTATGAAACAATCTTTTCTAGGAACTTCTGGTAGCTCTGTCATATTATATGGAAGAATAAATACGCTCTTTACACTGTGTCTACATGCTTCGTCAGCTATTACCTTCATGGTTCCATAGTATCCCCCTAAATAAAATATCATGTTATGATCTAAGGAATCAACTAAGGACTTAATTAGTTTCTTAATATCTTTAGATAAATCCTCGGTTGGTGGATCACTATGTGCAGCAAAAGATATTCTGTACATAACCATTTCCCCTAAAAAAATTATTTCAATAAAATTAGTGGTATAATACCTACGTAGGGTATTTTAATAACTACTCCCTTCCCAAGACTTAAAACTTTTCCAATTACTGATCTAAAGCTTATGCCGGGTTCTCCTGGGTTATTAGGAGGATCTGGAATAGGGTTATTATCACCCTTAGTGACATAATAGTAGGAGTCTTTATAGATCTTTATTTCTATTACTCTATGGATAATTAATTCACCATTAGGTCTTTTAAAAACTATTACATCTCCCACATTTATTTCCCTAGGATCACTTATTGGGATCATGAAAACAATATCTCCAGTATTTAGAGTAGGCTCCATACTACGCCCCTCAACAACCGCTAAAAAGTGAGTATTTGATAATTTTCCGTATAGAGAGAATCCGAGTAGAAAAACAACTATGATTGTTAAAAGAAGATCTGTTTTTCTAATCCTCATCTAAATCACTGAGATCTATCTCTATGATCTTACCTTCTCTAGGTTTCTGCTTCTCCACAGGCTTCTCCTCCTCTCCAAATTCCACATCTTCACCAGCCTTGATCTTTGATATAACAGCTCTCCATCTATGACCGCAGTTAGGGCACTGAAAAGAACCCATTATAGTTATAGTTACTCTGCCTCTTGAGTCAGGTATTGGAGAGACTAGATGCCACGTTTTCTCAGGCTCCTTAACTTCGTATCCGCATCTAGGACATATGTTAGGTTTTTCACCTTTTTTTCTCAATTCCTAGACCTTATTATTATCTCACAGTAAAGAATAAAATAATATTTTGCTCGTAATTCATATCAAGCTTTTACCAAGACCATTGACCCTCATATTAACTATGATAAAACTATTCAGAGAACAGAAACCTAATTTACTCGCGGAAGCTTATATAAATTAATTCTAAGTTGACTTAAAAGGTATTCAGATTAATTAAATAATTAGTAAATAGAAACATTTGACAATATTATTGCTCTAGAGAATAGAAAGGTCAGAGAAATCCATGACAGGCCCTGATCTTGAGAGAAAAGTGAAGTATCTAGGAGGCCACTTAATGATGAAGAAAGAATATGGAGATATGATTCTTGAGGGTAGGAAAACGAGCACTATCAGACTAGGATATATCATACCTAAGAAAAAAGAGATCATTATACACAGTGGTGGAAGACCTATTGCTAAAGCTGTTATTGATGAAGTTATTCATAAAAAATTATCTGAGTTAGATGATGAGGATGTGGTACGTGAAGGATATAATTCAAAGAAAGAGTTATTTAAGGAGCTTAGAAAAATCTATGGAAAAAATATATCTAAGGATAGCGTCGTAACTATAATAAGATTTCATTTAACTGAAAGACTTGATCACCTAGATTTCTCTAAGCCCTATATGGGTCTTAAACCTAGAGATATAGCTGCGCTAGGTCTAAGATATCTAAATAGTGAGTTGCTAGAGGAGGAGAAGAAGATCCTTCAGGTACTTAGAGAGACTGGTAGTATTAGGAAGACCGCTTACAAAATCTATGGTACAGTAGAAAAACGATTCAATATTAGATTAGTTCTTAAGAAAGTTATTGAGAAATTAGTTATGCGAGGTATTTTAGAGATTAGTACTCTCTAGAGATCTCGAATAACTCATAATTCTCCTATGTTTTTGGCTACAAAATCTTCTAACTCGCTCAGATTCATGAACCCCTCATGTCTTACCACTAAATCTCCATTTTTAAATATTATAATTGTTGGAACAGCAAAGACTTGATATATTATGCTTAGAATTAAATTATTTTTCAGTGTAGTATTTATCTTAGCAAATTTAATATTAGAACCATTTATTTTTCTCGCTAAGGCAAATTCTTCGAAGATTGGGAGAAATCTCTTACAAACCGGGCATCCAGGATTATAGAAAACAATTACTGAGTATCCCTCATTAATAAATTTTTTGAAGTTCTCTAAACCCTCTATCTCTACTACATACTTATCTTTTTGAGAGAGTAATCGCTTATATAGCTCCTCTGCGATCTCGCGCAATCTACTCTCGATTTCATCCATTGAGTCTCTCCAATATATTATATTATCTAATTAGTTAGTAGAAAAATTAATTGATTTTCTCTTAAAGGATCTCACAAAAAATCTCTGGGTCTATGGAAGCACTCCATATGCTTCTTTACCTTTGTTAATTGCAGAATTTAATCTCTTCTCGACATCGTCCCAATTAACCACATTCCACCAATTATCTACGTAAGTAGATCTATCGTTTTTATACTGTAGATAGTAAGCATGCTCAAAGACGTCTACTATGAGTACAGGTATTATGCCTGCTACTTGTAGAACATTGTGTTTCTCTATTTGATAAATCCTTATTTCTCCTAACAGGATATCATAGCCTAAGGCAGTCCACCCAACGCCTTCAACGTTTTTAGCTGCTGCGGAGAATAATTCTTTGAATTTTTGGAAAGAGCCGAAGGATTTATCAATTAGATCTCCCAGATATCCACCCGGTGTTCCACCACCCTTGCCTGCTGGCGCCATGTTATGCCAGAAGAGGCTATGGAGTATGTGTCCTCCATAGTTAAATGAGAAATCTCTTAGAACGGCTCTTACATCGATCTGTAATTCTCCTTTTAAGTGTTTTTCTAATTTCTCAAGTGCCGCGTTCGCTCCATTTACATATCCTTGATGATGTTTCTGGTGATGAACTTTCATTATTTCTTCTGATATATATGGTTCCAACGCATTGTAGGAATAGGGAAGTGGAGGTAACTCATACCTCTTCATATGATACACCTTATAATATAGATATGGATACTTATAAAAAGTTATTTATTTACATATTATAAGTCAATGTATCTTAATTGCTCAATAACATATTTTCTTATTTCATTTGGCTTAGGTAATTCTCTTATAATCTTTCCCTTCTCCATGTATTTGAGAAGTAGATTCTCCGGTTCTCCACCATCTGGGCACTTAGGGACTGGATCGCCCCAGGAGCTGACGTAGTACAGGTATTTGTTCTCGAATAAACACCTATAGATCTTTTTAGCGCCAGGTAGTTTTCCTCTCTTAGAGAACGGCACCCACTTATTATCTCTATAGATCTCTACTATATCTAGACTGAGATCTACGCTTTGTGGAAAAGCTATTGATGTTCCCACACCGAAGCCGTCTGCAACATCTCGTAGATTAACTATATCTCTCTCATCTAATCCTCCACTCACGAAAACCTTTACATCATCTCTACCAATCATATGTAGTGTCCATTTAACTTCTTCAACAATTCTTCTCATATTACCTCTCCTAGAGCTTGGAGTATCGAGTCTAACACCTGTTAGTTTCTCTCCTAGTGTCTCAACGGCTAATAATGTCTCAACTCTCTCATCAAATAAAGTATCTACTAAAGCAATTCTTGGAACTTCCTTATCCATTGTCTCATCAAAAGCTCTCCATGCTTTTCTTGGGTCACCAAAAACTAATATTAGTAAGTGAGGCATTGTACCTAAAGGTTTGATCCCAAGCAACTCCTCGCTGTAGGCTCCTGATACAGCATCACAGCCACCTATGTATGCAGCTCTATCAAGGACATATGCTAGTATTGGGTGAGCTGCTCTCAAACCGAAGAAGATGAGTGTTTTATCACCAGCTAACTTCTTCATTCTGGCAGCCTTCGTAGCCACTGAGGTGGGATGTCTAAGTATTCCTAAGAGTGCTGTCTCTAACTCAACAAATTCTCCCACGGGCCCCTCAATCAGCATAACAGGATCTAATTCTCTAAACACCGTCCCCTCCGGGATTGCATAGACATCTAATTCTCTGCCCTCTAGCAATTTCAGAGCCTCCTCTAAGCCTGCGAAAACAGCCCATTTATATTCTCTGGGTAAACCATATACATGAACCTCTGCTCTAACTAATGTTCTGTCTAATCCATATTTCCTCAAGATCGCTAGAGTTCTCTTGAAATAAATATCTGTAATCTTGCCCTTTCTTACATCATCCCAACTAGGATACATTATCGTTAATTCCCTCTAAAAAATAATATAGAGGCTAAATATATAGTATTTGACGTTCTCTTCAAAATTTTCATAAATTAATAGAGCTAAGTTATAAATAATATCTCTTGCTTTAATATAAGGATCGTACTTTATAGAGATCTTATAGTGACTTAAATAATATAACAGCTTTACTAAGAATACTAAGTGGATAATAAATGTATAGCTATGAACATCCCTCAAAAGATATTATTGGAAAATACGCTAGAACACTACTAGATCACTCCATAGCTCTGGGCGTGACAGCAAGTGTTTCTTTATATAGATCTCTTGATCTAGCTAGAGAACTTATGAGAAGAGGAGCTGAGGTATATCCCATAGTTTCTAGAAGTGCAGCAAAACTAATATCTCCAACTATGTGGGAGTGGGCAACTGGGAATAAAGCCTATGTAGAATTCGGTGGTGAGATAGGTCATGTAGAGATAGCACGAAAAGTCTCTGGAATGGTTATTGCTCCAGCGACTGCGAATACCATAGCTAAAATAGCTCACGGAATCGCTGATACCTCAGTTACACTAACCGCACAAATTATCTTGGGGGTTGGTAAGAGACTTCTTTTAGTACCTGCTATGCATGAACCTATGTACAGGTCTCCTGCTCTCGTAAAAGCTCTAGAGATCTGTAGAGAGATAGGTGTATCTATTCTCCCACCTGTTATAGAGGAGGGAAGAGCCAAGTACCCTGATCCTGTCTGGGTAGCTGATAAAATAGAGGCTTTAGTTCTACGAGGCGAGGATCTTAAGAAATACAAGATTCTAGTTACGGCTGGACCAACAAGAGAACATCTAGATCCTGTCAGATTCATATCGAACCCTAGCACTGGTAAAATGGGTGTTGCAATAGCTTCAGAAGCATTCTATAGAGGAGGAGAAGCAAAACTTATCCACGGACCATTAAGTGTTTCAGTGAATCCTTGGATTAGTAGAGAAGAAGTTATTTCAACCGATGATATGCTTAGAGCTGTTATGAAAAATATACGAGAGTCAAAGCCTGACGCGGTGATTCTTGCTGCTGCACCAGCTGATTTTAGATTCTCAAGAAGAGAGGATAAGAAGATACCTTCAGACATAAATAAGCTATCTATAGAACTCGAAGCCACTTCAAAAATAGCTGCCTCGGTACGTAGAGAGGCTAAAGAGAGTATAGTTGTGGGATTCGCAGCCGAGACTGTTGCTTCAGAGGAAGAATTAATTGATAAAGCACATAAGAAACTGGAGAAGTACGGGTTTGACATGATCATGGCTAATTACATTGGTTTTCCAGGAACAGGCTTTGGATATGATACAGACGCTGGTGTTTTATTGGATAATAATGGTAGGGTACTGGCTAAGGGCTTTATGCTTAAGAGAGAGTGGGCTAGAGTTATCCTTGATCATGTTAAAGAAAAGATTTCTAAAGGATCTCTATAAACATCATATAGGGATTTACCGTTTTGTCCCTAGATGTTCATTCCAATCATTTTATATGAATTCATGGTCGCATCTAGGGACTTCCGCCTCGCCCACAGGGCTCTGGGTACCCATGTGGGTTCATGGGCGGCTGTCGAGCCCAACGGCACGAGGCTCCCATCTAGGTCTAGCCCGCCTGGGCTCGGAGCAACGCTCCCATCACCCAGACGGTTCACCAACAAATCTATGATCCTCAGAGCTTATAAACCTTACGTTCCATTATCAACAATGAAACAGCCCAGAGAAAAGATGCCACTATTGAGGCTAAATAACCTTGAAGAACAAATAAACTTTCTTGATCCATTTAAATTACCTTAGAGAGCTAAGAAATTTGTGTATCACTTCTCTCAAAAGTCTCTTGTGATGTTGTGCCGGTGCATGCTTCATTCCATCGATGATCACGACTTCTACTCTAACACCTTTTTTCTTGAGGAACTCCTCAAGGATCAATGAATGAAATGGTCTCACTATAGGATCTTCTCTTCCTTGAATTAATAGCACGGGATCTTTAATTCTCTCGATGTAATAGATTACTGATGTCTTAATATATGGTAAAGGATTCTCTAAGGGATCTGTGCCTAAGAGATTTACGAGTTCTTTGAAAAGAGATTTTTGAAAACTATTCTCCTCATGAATCTTTAGCCAAAGCGCTTGGATAAACCTATCAGCAGGAGCTCCTACGGCTATTGCAGGACCACCATATAGAGCTGAAGAAATAAGGGCGGCTGCGCCACCAAGCGAGAAGCCCGCGTATAGATCATATTTATCTAAGGATGACAATCTGAGAGCCTCCTCTAAAGTATTGTATTTTGGTGCATACACACTGTATCCAAACTCCTCTAGAGGTTCTCTCAACCACTTAATGTGGTCTGGATCGCTTCCAGCCCCATGAAATACTATGGCTTTCATCTTTAAGTCCTCTTAAAGTTAATATAAAAGTACTATATTATCTGTCTGCTTAGATCAGAGGTCTGTTTTGATGCCTCTCTCCCCTCTCTCTGTGGTAATTAGCAATCTACTTTTTTCCCAGAGTTCTCTTATATTAGATGCTCCGGCATATCCTAGACCTGCTTTCACAGCCTCTATGAGTTCAGAAATTACTTTATATACAGATCCTTTGTACTCAACTAACCCCTCTATACCTTCTTCAACTCTTTTAGAGATTCTAGCGTATCTATCTCTAGCAAATCTTTTCTCCATAGAACTTTTACTAGCCATCCCTCTATATGGTTTATATAATTTATTTCCTAATCTAACTAGAGGTGCCGAGGCTTCGTCTGTTCCAGCTAAGAGAAAGCCTAACATAGCTACACTAGCTCCTACTGCCAAAGCCTTCACTATATCAGCACCAGATCTTATTCCACCATCTGCTATGACGGGAGCTTTAAGACCCAGATCCTCTATAGCATCTCTAACTTCAGCTACTGCGTAGAGAGTAGGGACATAGGCACCTGTTTGCTCGGGGGTTACGCATATAGATCCTCCACCTAATCCTACACGAAGACCATCTATCTTATCTATATACTCAGTAATATCTCTAACGGCTTCATATGTTGCTATATTACCTATGACAAGATCTTTTGAGACTTCTTTTGAAACATGTTTCAAGGCTTTTATAGCATTAATATTATGGAAATGAGCAAGATCCGATACTAGAGCATCTGCATATTTATCTAATTTTAGTATTCTCTCTCTATCAAAAGGAGATATAGCTGCGGCAACCATTAATCTTCCTTCGCTATCTAGTGAAGGCTCTAAGGAGGTGAAAAGATCTCTGTACACAACTGTTCCTAAATAGAAGCCTTCCTGATCCGTTATTGCTAGCGTATCGTATCTCTCTTCTATAAGGATCTTATTTGCTTCATTAAGATTGAATATAGTGACGTGCTTAGGCGATCTTACTATTTTTATTAGAGGTTCAAATCCTTCTCTACAACTATTTATCAGATCTCCGTAGAATACTGTACCAATAAGTTTTCCGTTATCTATAACAGGCAAATCTCTTATTTCTTCTTTTTCCATGATCTCAAGAACTCGATGACAAGGTTCCTCTGCATTTACATATAGATCTCTTGTTCTTATAGGAGGAGCTCTTTTTACTCTCTCTATGATCTCTATCTGCTCCTCAACAGAGTTATTTCTATGAACAACTCCTATCCCACCTAATAAAGCGACAGCGATACTCATCTTATCCTCAGTTACAGTATCCATTGGAGATGATGCTATAGGGATCTTAAGTCTGATATTCTTACTAAAATTTGTTGACAGATCTACTTCACGAGGTTCTTTGTATGAGAGAGAAGGCATTAAATAAACATCGTGAAACTGTAGTGCTTTAGCAGCCTCCTCTATCTTCTTTCTAAACATCCTTAATCAATATAGAATTATTAGAGACATAGAATATAAGAATTAGGGTATATATATGAGGATTCTTGCATCAATCAAAATCATCCCCATCGGGACAAGAGATACTAGTCTAAGCAGGTATGTAGCTACTGCGGTAAACGTATTAAAAGATCTCGGGATAAAATATATGATCACACCCTTCAATACATCTATTGAATTAGAGGATCTAAGCAAATTAAATATCATTATGGAAAGAATCATAGATTCCTTAAGTAGCTTAGGCGTTAAGCGAGTAGCCATCGATATTCAGCTGGATATAAGACTTGATAAAGAGATTACTCTAGAATACAAGATAAGAACCGTTGAAGAGAAAATAAGTAAATAGAAAATTTAATGAGACTAAAACTTCGTGGATCATGATCACGTAACTTCATATCTACTCCTTTATTTTTAAGAAACATATTTCTTCATGAAGGCTTTCTGTACATCAACATCCACTAAGTTAGCTATAGATAATAACCATGCGAGTACGTCAGCAATCTCTTCTTCTATAGATTCTTTATCTTTCTCAATTAAAGCTTCTGCTAACTCGCCCACTTCCTCAATAAACCAAGTATATGT
The DNA here is from genome assembly GCA_049976205.1 of Sulfolobales archaeon. Taxonomy (GTDB): domain Archaea; phylum Thermoproteota; class Thermoprotei_A; order Sulfolobales; family AG1; genus WYEN01. The sequence goes on from JBMFIR010000006.1 coordinate 45,687, forward strand.
GGCGAATAAACCCCTCGCACTATCTCTATCAAAATATTTCTTTCTAATTAGTTCTTGAGCGTCGCTGATTTTCAAGACTAGGTCCCTTCTAGAAATATATGTGGAGATTAAATATATTCAATATTTTGAAGCATAATTTTATATAAACAAGGATCAGATTAATTATGATCTTATACTATAAATGCGATGGTCGATATAAGTCTTAAACGAGTTCGTTTTGATTCTATATTTAAAATATTTTCGAAAGAATCATCTCTTATAATAGCTTATATTATTTAAAATTTGTAGTAAATAATTATTTCCCTAGGGGCTCGCGTTGAAGAGTTATGCTGGGAGAATACTACATATTGATTTATCTTTAAAAAGATTTTATTACGAAGAATTAGATAAAGGATTAGCTAGAAGATATGTTGGTGGTAAAGGATTAGCAAATTACTACTTATATGAATACGGTATATGGAGTTATGATCCTTTTTCCCCAGATAATTTATTAATATTCGCGATAGGCCCCTTCAGCGGGACCCAGATACCTATGGCTGCGAGGGCTTGGAGCGCTTTTAGATCTCCTCTAACAAATATTTTAGGAGGCTCTAACGTAGGTGGCAATTTAGCTCATATCATGAAATACACAGGGGTGGATATGGTAGTTATAAGAGGCTCAGCTGAGAAACCCCTTTATTTAATCATATATGAGAAAGGAGTAGAGTTCAGAGAGGCGTCTCATCTATGGGGTAAGGACACTATAGAAACTGAAGAAACTCTGAAGAAGGATTTAGGTAAAGAGGTTTCTGTATTAGCTATAGGACCAGCCGGTGAGAACCTAGTTAGATTTGCTATGATCAACCATGATAAATGGAGACAATTTGGTAGAACAGGTGGAGGAGCTGTTATGGGTAGCAAGAGGCTCAAAGCCATTGTTTTTGTCCCAGAGAAGAAAGAGATTCACGTAGCTGATCCCGATAAGTACACTAAATATCTCAGAGAGTTTATACCTAGATTCGTTAAGGAAGCAGGAACAATAGCGCTTAGAGACGGAGGAACACCTAAATTAGTTGAAATAGCTAATAGAATGGGATTTTTTCCTTCTCTCTACTGGAGCCAGGTAACTATAGATAATTGGGAAAGAATTTCGTGGGATAACTATAGAAAGAATCATTTCTTAGGACCTGCAGCATGTATGTTCTGTCCCGCAGCATGCCATAGATTAGTTGAATCAAAGAAATATAATGTCAGAGTCGATATAGAGTATGAAACAATATTTGCGTTAGGAAGTAATCTAGGCATCACAGACCCTGATCAGGTAATAGTATTAAATGACTTGGCAGATAGATTAGGCATGGACTCTATATCACTAGGAAACACTATTGGTTTCGCTATTGAATTGTCTAAGAGAGGCTTACTAAAAATAGATCTAGACTGGAGAGATTTTGAGAAAATAAGACAATTGGTAGTAGATATTGCCTATAGAAGAGGTGTAGGGGGTCTCTTGGCTGATGGTGTGGCCAGAGTCGCTGAGAAGCTGAATGCGGAGGATCTAGCTGTTCACGTTAAGGGTCTAGAGCCTGCTGCCTATGATCCTAGAAGCCTAAAGGGCATGGCTATTGGATACGCTATAGCTGGGAGAGGAGCGGATCATTTAGGAACCATGGCTTACGCGATAGATATAGCTGGGAGAGCAGGTGGAAAAGATTCCCTAGGTGAAGAAAAGATTCGGGCAATTATTGAGTACGAGAATTTAGGAGCTATAATGGACTCTTTATTATTATGTAAATTTGGTAGATACATATACAACTTCCAAGTAATAGCAGACCTCCTGAGTATCGTGACAGGATTCGATTACACGGTCCAGGAGGTTATAGAGACTAGCGAAAGAATAGTGTCTTTGACACGTCTAATAAACTCCAAAATGGGTATTAATAGAGAAAAGGATCAATTGCCTCCAAAATGGTTTAAACCTGTTAAATTCCAAGACAAAGATTATGTGTTAACTAAGGAAGAATTCGAAAAAGCCCTAAACACATACTATAATCTCCGTGGATGGGATACGAATGGATTACTTACCGAAGAGACTCTTAAAAAATTAGATATACATTAACCATATTTTATTAACTTACGAATAGATTAGTTAGTATGTTTAATTAATTATTTTGAGAACTGATCCTTTAATCTACTTATTATTATATGATTACTGATCTTGCTTCTCGATAAACTTGAAAACAACAAATCATTGTGTCTATAATTTATTTTATCTATAAAAAGATCTTTTTAACCAAGCCCTCAATTTTTAATATAGCTAAAAGAATTAACATGGTTGATAGTTCTTGAGAAGAATTGCTAAATATGGTAAGAGTTTTGAGGATTATGTAGAAGCCATATACTTATTAGAAGAAAGTGGGGTTAAAGTCTCAGTTACTTCGCTAGCTAAGAAACTAGGTGTAAAGCCTTCCTCGGTAGTTGAACAGCTAAAGAAATTATCTGAGAGAAAGCTAATTGAGTATAAAAGAAGAGGATACATAAAACTTACGGAGAGCGGTAGAGAATACGCTCAGAAAATTCTTGAGAAACATTCTATTCTTAAGAGATTCTTAGAAAATTATCTTATGGTTCCTAGAGATATCGCAGATAAAGATGCTTGTTCTATGGAACATTATCTTCATGATATAACTATTGAGAGAATACTCAGGTTCATGACTTTTATCGAGAAGATATTTAACGAGGATAACTATTTCGCTGAGAGATACCGAGAATTCCTCAACAGCACATTCTTTGATAAAGGTGATTTTAAGGAAACATTTAATTAAAACTGATCAAATTTATTTAATTTATAACTAAATACACTAAAAACTTAAAATATCTATTTCTCTACGGGCCCTATAACTTCTTTACCAACTAATTTATTGATTCTCTCAACGTACTCGTCTACCAGCCTCTGAGCAATCTCTACGGCTTCTTTAGTTAAGTGTCTGAATCTTCCCTGAATCTTTAGGTACTCCTCAACTGGTTTTCTTTTAGGAACAGGAGTCGTTACTTTCACTATACCATTTTCATACTCGAGATTGATCCACACACCTGTTAACACAGCTAGTTTAGATACTCTTATAGTATCATCATCATTTATTCTCCAACCCGGTGGGCATGGTGAATACGCATGTATTAGTTTTGGTCCTTTTATTGAGAGTGCCTTGATTATTTTCTCATATAGATCAGTTATATATGCAGGATTTATAGTGGCGTAGTAAGGTATGTTATGGGCCATTGCTACAAATAATAAATCTTTTCTGTACTTAGGTCTCCACTCACCATACGCCCAACTCTTACCACTGGGTGTAGTTGTTGTCCACGCTCCAAAAGGCGTTGAACCACTTCTCTGAATCCCGGTATTCATATACGCCTCATTATCGTATACCACATAAAGTACATCATGGCCTCTCTCGAGCATTCCTGAAAGAGCTTGGAATCCGATATCAAATGTTCCACCATCTCCCGCAACAGCAACCACTCTAATCTCTTTCTCTTTAGGTAATAAACCCTTTCTTCTTAAAGCATTAACCGCGGCATCTATGCCGCTGGCGACCGCGGCAGCGTTCTCGAATGCTACATGGATCCATGGAACTCTCCATGATGACTCTGGATAATAACTTGTTGAAACTTCTACACAACCAGTTGCGTGAGCAATTATCCCTCTACCACCTAGTGCCTTAGATAAGTGTCTCATTATAATACCTGCTCCACATCCTGGGCATAATCTATGTCCGCTGTGGAAGTATTCTTCTCTGGGTATATCCCATATTCTTATGGGCACTAGTACCTCACCCCCACAAATACCGGTTTCTTTGAATACTCCTCAAGTCTCTTACTGATTCTCCATAAGTTCTTGATTATGAATAAAGCGTCTTCCAATCTTAATACTCTACCCCCGATCCCATATATGTATGTAGCTACTCTAGTACTTGAACCCTCCAAGTGGAGAGCCGTGGTGATGTCACTAGTTAAAAAGCTGCTACTGGGAGAGCCAAAATAAATAGATTTATCCGCAACACCTACGTAATCATACTGAGATAGATGCTTCACTACTTCGTCTGGGAAGGGTCTCAGCATTCTGAGAATACCAATACCTACCTTAATACCTTCCGACCTGGCTGTTTTAGTTGCCTTAATAAAAGTACCTGTGTGAGCACCCATGACAACAAGTATGGTGTCAGCATCATCTCCATAAACTACCTCGAATGGCTCATAGGATCTATTAAATAAAGATTTGAACTCACTATTAATCTCTCTAAATACTCTCTTAGCTCTTTCCATAGCCTCGACTTGCTGCACCTTAAATTCATAGTACCAGTCTGGATCTCCTAAATTGCCCATTGAAATAGGCTTCTCCGGGTCAAGGACATACTCTTTCTTTCTCTTAGGAACGAACTTTCTCACTAATTCCTCATCTTCTAATTGAACAGGCTCTATCGTGTGACTCTGTATATAACCGTCTAAAGCAACCATTGTGGGCAGGCTCACTTCGCTATGTTCACTAAGCTTATATGCCATGATCGTTAAGTCATACGCCTCCTGATTATTTGTGGACACTAGCTGTACCCATCCTGTATCTTGTGAAGCCATGAGATCAGAGTGATCGTTCCATATATTTATTGGAGCAGATAACGCTCTTGCCACAAGAGCCATGACTATAGGAAGTCTCATACCAGATGCTATAAATAGTGTCTCATACATTAAAGCCAGTCCTTGACTAGACGTCGCAGTAAAAACCCTCGCACCAGACGCAGCTGCCCCTATAGCTGCGCTCATTGCACTATGCTCAGACTCCACGTGTAGATACTCAGCATCTAATTCACCATTAGCCACAAACTCAGCTAATTTTTCTACTATGGTAGTTTGTGGTGTGATTGGATAAGCCGAGATCACGTCAACATCAATACTCTTCACAGCATACGCTACGGCGTAGTTGCCACTTAACGGCTCGACCTTTCTGCTACTCTTCATATTCTCTCCACCTCAGGCACCATCTTAATTGCTTTAACAGGACACTCTGCCGCACAAATACCACATCCCTTACAATAATCGTAGTTCACTATATACGATATATTATATTTTCTACCCTTCACTTCATATGGTTGATCTATTTCTAATATTGCTCCATCAGGGCAGTAAACCCAGCATATTCTACATCTTATGCAATTATTCTGATCTATTACAGGTCTCATTACCCTCCAGGAACCTGTTTTATTTCTTAGTGAAGTAGGAGGATTAGTTATTATTGCTCCTGGGACTAGGTCTCTGACACCACCTTTACTCATCAATCACCACACTCTCATAACCTTTTTTAATAGCTTCTATATTAAGTTTAGCGAGATTTCCCGAGAATCTATTTAGTAAAGCTTTTTCAACACTTTCTAATTTTATGATATTGAATAATTTGATCACAGCACCTAATATGGTAGTATTTACAATAGGTCTCTTCAAGATAGACATCGAGATATCAGTAGCGTTAATTAAAGCTAACCGATACCGCTTATCAGAAATAGGTTTCCTGATTTCATCAATGTTACGAGACGTATTTATGATGAGCCAACCATTTGCCTTAAGATCATTATAGGGAGGAGGATCCTGTCTAAGAAGACTCTCATCAAATATAACAACCATATCAGGGTTAGTAATAGGGTATCTCTCAACTATAGGTTCAGAATCATCTAGCCTAAAGTAAGCTCTTACTGGAGCTCCTCTTCTCTCAGCACCGAACTCAGGAAAAGCCTGAGCATAGTACCCCTCTAATATGGCAGCATAAGCAAGCAACTCAGCAGCCGTCACCACACCCTGACCCCCTCTCCCATGGAATCTGATTTCATATCTCAACATATGATCCCTCTTTAGCTTATATTGAGTAAACCCCGTTACAATTATGCTTTAGAAATAATTTAAAGAAGTATTAATAGAATGATTATTGTTTATATTTTATTTATAGCGATATTATGGTCACGAGTATTTCAATTATTCCACTTAACCAATTCTATTCTAGAGATACCTGAAATCATTATTATATGGGTTACAAGAATTTAGTAGTTGGGTTAGAAATGGTTTTTTCACCCTATGAAATAAGAAAGGATTTTCCTATTTTAAAAAGAACTATTAATGGTCATCCACTTATTTACTTTGATAATAATGCTACGACACTTAAACCGATTCAGGTGATAGAGAGTGTTAAGAAAGTCTATGAACAGTATTACTCAAATATTCATAGAGGTATCCATACACTAAGTGTAGAAGCTACTGAATTATTTGAGGATGCTCTTAAGAAAATAGCTAATTTCATAAACGCCTCATTTCAAGAATTAATTCCGGTATATAATGCTTCGCACGGCCTGAACCTGGCCGCCTCACTACTATCACTTAACTATCTTGGTGCAAATGATGAGGTCATAATAACAGTAATGGAGCATCACAGCAACATGCTTCCATGGAGGCTCTGGTCTAAAATCAAGGGTTTCAAGATCAAATATGTATATCCAAACGACGATGGTGAGATTAGTCGGGATAATGTAGAAAGTTTGTTTACAAAGAATACCAGAGTACTCGCGTTTACTCACGTATCAAATGTAACTGGGGTTATTAATGACGCTAAAGCTATTATAAGATCTGCTAAAAGAGAGGGGATAATAATAGTCCTAGACATAGCTCAAAGCATACCTCATATGAAGATAAATATAAAGGATCTAGATCCAGATTTTGCAGCATTCAGCGGGCACAAAATGCTGGGACCTTCTGGCACAGGAGGATTATATATGAGAAGAGAATTTGCAGAAGAGTTTGAGCCTGTATTCTCTGGAGGAGACACTATAGTAGACGTTACGCTAAACGAGATAAAATGGACTGAACCACCTTGGAAATTTGCTCCAGGTACTCCTAACATAGAAGGTTTCATAGGATTAGGCGCAGCCGTGGACTATCTAAACAATATTGGAATGGATAATATCAGAGAACATGAAGAGACGCTAATAAAATATACTCTTGATAAAGCAGAGGAAGAGGGATTATTTAAATGGATCGAGATTTTAGGACCACGCAATTATAAGAAAAGAACAGGTGTCTTCACGTTTAGATCTGATCTAGCAAACCCAAACGTTATAGGAGCATACTTAGATCTTCACGGAATAGCTGTTAGAACAGGTAAGCATTGTGCTCATCCGCTCCACTATTACTATGGGTGGGACAAAGGCAGTGTTAGAGCTAGTTATTATTTATATAACGTGAAAGAGGAAATTGATAAGATGATCTATCTGTTGAAGAAGTTCTTCTTGGAAAAAGATAAAAGAATTCAATAAATTTTAAGATCTTTTAATAAATGATTCTCCTCTGCACATAGGTTTTGCCGGGTCTTCAACCTTCTTCATTAAAAGAATGCAATAACCTGTGTTCTCATCATATAATAAACAATTACTACACTTAAGATCTAAAGATTTTTCAAAAGATATTTCGGTCAATACCCCCTTTTCCTCTCGAGATCCAACTATAGGGATCATCTCAATGATTCTGGAAATCGAGGTTTCTTTCAAAATTTCTTTTTCGGCTAATGTGGTCGGTTTTGCTGAAGCCATTGTTTTTTCTATCTCATGTTTTTCATGAGTAGAACTTATAGTATTCTTAGCAATATACGATCGCGAGATAATTTCAAGAAGTTCACGATATCTCTCATAATCGACTTGTTTTATCTCAACATTTATATAGTGAGCTTTCAGGCTCTCAACGAACCTCTGATTCATAAGAGATAACTCTGAGCTAAAAAGAATCGACATTTTTTCAAGAGCCTTTATACGATATTCTACCAAGGTATTTTCATTGTCCAGCTTATATAAATTAAATATAAATGTAAGTTCGCCGTCTTGTGAGCGAAATATTATGCTATCTCCTACTATTTCCCTTCTCATGATAACTCTTGTAGATCCGAATAAACCAGGTTTTATGTTTATAATCCATGAATTATCTTTAGTACTTTTCGCAATACCGATAATCTTACTCTTAGGAATATCTAAAGATTGATTATTTAATTCACTTAAAAGCTTCTTTAATTCTTCCAAAGGAAGTTTAACCAAATAATAGAATGTCTTCTCGGTTTTTTCCTGAAACATGATCTCTACATCAAAATAGCTCTTGCAAAGAAAAAATATTAGTTAACAAAAAACTAAAAATGTCATATATTTGCTCAATTATTAAAAACAAGAACTTCATATGACTTGTTGACATGTGATCCCTGTTAGCTCGGAATAAAAGCATAGTGAATTATTTAAGGTGGTTGCCCGTGCCCATTAGCTAGGTTGCTTTGGTTACTTGAATTACTTTGGTTAGTGCGGGCACAGGCTTCTCCCTCAGCATCCACTCACTAGTCGTGGGGTCATCGGGAGCTACATCAACGGGCACCACTGAGCCCGTCTTGTGGAGAGTTAGGTGTAGTCTCCCGCCTCTGATGACTACTTTGCCGTCATTGAGGCGGGAGAAGAGATTGAGGCATGCAACGTGTTGAGCATTAAAAGAGAAGCCGCATTCCCTGCATCTAAATCTGTTCTTATCTAGCCTGTTCTCTTTATTCTCGTAACTGCATATCGGGCAAGTAATGGACGTCTTCTTGGCATCTACTACGCTCACACTTAATCCGCGCTCATGAAATTTGTAATCGATATACGATATCAACCTACGGTATGGGAACGTTGAGAGCCTGTAGTTTAGTTGCTTACTCCTCCTCTTATCATTTAACTTTAGATCCTTGAGGTTCTCTCTCACAAGATCAGCACTATGGTATCTACCGGTTTCTGCTAGGAACGTGGTTATTTTCTTCAACCTATCTTCTACACGTTTTCTCTCACGGAGACCGTACTTGTCAAGAAGTCTCCTCTGCAGATAGTGATCCCCTACCTTTGTTTGTATGCTTCTTCTAATCCTCCTATAGTTTGCGCGCAGTCTCCTAATGTCGTGTTTAATGGAAAATAATAC
>JBMFIR010000007.1:0-45629 GCA_049976205.1 Sulfolobales archaeon
GCCAATGAGATCGCTTTAGCTATTTTTATAGGTGATGACGGAACCTACGATATAAATTCTAAAACAGTGAAGATATCTGTTGATGCATATAGCTATGAAAGTAGAATAGTTATTAAGAGATGGTTATCTGAGAGATTTGGATTAGAGGTCACTATAGAAAAAGACCGAATATATGTACTGAGACGGAGCATGCCTAGACTTGCTGACCTAGTTAAAGACTACCTGCCACCTAGTATGCACTACAAACTTGGTGTTACCCCCTACACTAGGATCCGGATAGCCTCGTCTACCTCTATATAGACCCGGGCTTATTTCCCCTGCCTGCCGGTGGAACAGACCGTCGTGAGACAGGTCGGACTCTACCCACGGGGGGTGTGGGCCGCCTGAGGGGAAGGTGACCCTAGTACGAAAGGAACGGGTCGCCGCGGCCTCTAGTCTACCGGTCATCCGGCAGGGTGTATGCCGGGCAGCCACGCCGCAGGGGGTAACCGCTGAAAGCATCTAAGCGGGAACCCCTCCCCGAAAAGAGGCGGCCGTCTCACCCGGTGTATACCGGGTGGGCGAGGGCTCCCGTAGAAGACGGGGTTGATGGGGCGGGGGTGTAAGTCCCGAGGGTTTCCCGAGGGATGAGCCTGCCGCTCCCAATCGCCCGAGGCTGTGGGCTCCTCCCTGGGAGCGGTCTGCGGTTATTGCCGCAGGCCCTTGGACTGACCCGTGTACATTCTGGGTGTGCGGTGCTCATTGATCTAGAACTTCTTTGCTTTATCTTCTGTATTAATGTGATTACTTTACTTTCTCTATTATGTCATGAAATGTGTTTTTTCGGCATACTCTACAGTAATGATATAGGTTTTTGAAATCATTTATTCTATAACTTACTTTAAGGATCCATTCTGTCCCACATTCTCTGCATCTAAGTTTGTACCCTCTCAATTTAGGTCTTCGTCTAATGTTTATGTATCTTAGGATAAAAAATTTTGCTATGAGCAAGTTTTATTAGTGGAGCTAGGTAATATTATACATGAGCCCCGATGAACACGACGGGCGGGCTGATAATGATGATCCATTGTAGCTATGAGGGGCTTCACAGAATTTTTCTCTCATGAGAAGTAATAATCTCAAGACTTATCTCACCAGAGAATCTTCTGATTAAACCAGCAATGACACTCTTGACAGCTGGCACAGATACATTAATCACGTATGATGAATTTATTTTAGCAAACCATTTCTTAGAATTATGTGAGTGTGCATGAATAACTAAATCAGGTTTTGTTTCATAGATAATTTTTTCATATCCTCTGTGTCCAAGAAACTTATATATGTTCTCCGGCTCGCCCTCAAGGGTTAAGTAGGTGGGTGAGTAATGCATTAGTAGTATAACAATATCACACTCTCTTCTTAATTTCAGCAGGTTCTCCCTAGCTAGATAAATTCTCTTCTCATAAAGATCCTTGAGAAAAGAAGCATTTCTACTCTGCCAAGGAGTTAATTTCTCGAGAGATCCTCTAGAGCCATATACACAAAGTTTACAACAACTCAAATTACCGACCCAACAAGAATCATCTAACCAAATAATATCTCTATACCTCTCTCTGAAAATACTCTGACGATCCATATACTCCTCATTCCCAAAAACAGAGAGAATAGGGACCTCAGAACCATACTTACTCCTAAGAAAACTCCTAACAAACTCAAACCCGGAGACATCACCGCGATCAACAATATCACCAGCTAACAAAACAATATCAGGTCTAAAACCAACAAGAGAATTAACAGAAGAAACAACCAGAGAGAAATATCGTGGAACATGAGAATCACCAAAAGCAAGAAACTTAAGAACAGTAGACAAACACAGACACCTAATAAAAATAAAACAAGACACAACTTATAAGAAAACAAAGAATATTTAATAGGATGATAAAACAATGCCTATGACAATGCTGGGAGTAAACACAAAAGGACACAGAGGATGGGTGATACTGAGATGTGGAATATGCAACAAAAAACTCTACGTAGGAGAAGACATAATATATATATGCCCCAACTGCAGCAAAACAAGGAAAGTAGTATTCTGCAAAGCGTGTGCGAGAATAACACACTACAAATGCCCATACTGTGGAACAGAATTACAACTATACCCATAGAAAATGAGAACAATTATAAAACTACTAGGCCTAATAGACGAGACCTGGTGCACTAAAAAAGACTACTACGCAGCAGTAGCGGTAGTATATAACCCAATCGAAAGAAAATTAATACTTTTAGAAAGAAAAGAACACCCAGGGGATCCCTGGTCCGGACACATGGCATTCCCGGGAGGAAGAAAAGAGGAGGGAGATAAAAACAGCTATTTCACAAGCCTCAGAGAACTACTAGAAGAAATACAATCACTAGACCCCAAAGAAATAATTCATATAGGAGGAATGAGAACTTATCTAAGCAGAGGAATTTACAAGATAATACCACATATATACCTAGTTAAAAACACACCAGAGCTAAAATGGGATCAGAACGAGATAGAGAGAGCAGAATGGGTAGGCATAGATGAGTTAAAAGAAATAGATTGTCCACCAGAGAAAACACCTAGATGCTTTATAACAAATAAATTCCGAAAAATAATATGGGGATTAACAGGAAGAGTATTAGGAGACGTAATATCCATACTAAAAAATGATGAGGCATGAGCGTCCAGAAACCAGATGAAGAAAAAGCCCGTCTCTGAAACCTACTTTACCCCACGTCTAAATATTATAAAAAACATATATTCTCTACGATAGAATTAATTATTGGTGATGAACGCTCTATCCAATGAAAAATGATTAGAATAGAACCCCGACTGATACTCTTTATAAAACTCTAAAACTAAAACTCTTACTAGGATGAGACTTATTGAGCGAAGCTCTCACACAGATCCTCTGGACCGAGAAATATAGACCAAGATCACTTAAGGAAGTAGTTAATCAAAAAGAGATAGTTGCTAGATTAATGAAATTCGTAGAAGAAAAAAACATGCCTCATCTACTCTTCGCAGGACCTCCAGGAGTAGGTAAAACAACGGTAGCACTAGCATTAGCAAGAGATCTCTATGGAGAAAACTATCACAGATACGTACTTGAGACAAACGCCTCAGACGAAAGAGGAATAGAAGTTATAAGAACAAAAATCAAAGAATTCGCGAGAACAGCAGTTCCCGAAGGAGTAGCCTTTAAAATAGTTATACTAGATGAAGCAGATAACATGACGGCAGATGCACAACAAGCCTTGAGAAGATTAATGGAAATGTATGTTGATACAACAAGATTCATATTACTCGCCAATTTCCCATCAAAAATAATAGAACCTATTCAGAGCAGATGCGCTGTATTCAGATTCATGCCATTAAATAAAGAAGATGTCGTGGAGAGACTCAAATACATAGCGAAAAACGAAAAAGTAGACTATGAAGAGGAAGCACTTGAGACAATATACGAGATATCAGAGGGAGACATGAGAAAAGCAATAAATATTCTTCAAGCTTCGGCAGCATTAGGCAAAGTAACAGTTGAGGTAGTATACAAGGTAGTTGGATTAGCACATCCTAAGGAAGTGAAGGAAATGATACAACTAGCGTTATCAGGAAAATTCCTAGAGTCAAGAGAGAAACTAAGAAAACTAATGATCGAGTACGGTCTCTCAGGATTAGATGTGGTTAAACAAGTGCATAGAGAGATATTCTCAAGCGACGTAAATCTCCCAGAAGACATAAAGGTAACCCTAGCAGACTACATAGGCGAAATAAACTTCAGATTAGCAGAAGGAGCAGACGAAGAAATACAATTAAGCGCTTTACTAGCGAGACTATCAGTTATAGGAACAAAGCTAGGATTATCAAAACCAAGTGAGGTGCCTAGCCGTAAGCGCTAGAATACCTTGGATAATAAAGTATAGACCAAAGACACTAAGCGAATACATCGATCAGGAAGAGGCAAAGAATACCCTCATAAACTGGTTGAAGAGATTCCCAAGCGTTGATAAGAGAGCAGTACTCCTCTACGGACCACCAGGTGTCGGAAAAACAACACTTGTTGAATGCTTAGCGCATGACTTCAAATACGATTTAATAGAGATGAATGCAAGTGATTTCAGAAGAAGTAAAGATATTGATCGAGTAGCAATAAAATCAGCAAATAAATTAAGCCTAGCTGGGAAAGGAAAACTTATTCTCCTAGACGAGGTAGATGGTATCTACGAGAAAGTGGATGCGGGATCTGTGGGAGCAATACTGGAACTTATTAAAAACACTAAGTTCCCAATAATAATGACGGCTAATGATCCATGGGCGAATCAATTGAGAGAATTAAGAGAAAATGTTATTATGATAGAACTAAAAAAATTAGGAAAGAAAGAGATCCTAGAGATCCTGAAGAGAATATGTGTAGCAGAAAAAATACAGTGCTCGGATGAGGCATTAGGCTATATATACGAATTATCTAATGGAGACCTCAGATCAGCTATAAATGATCTTCAGACAGTGGCGGAGGGCTTCGGTAGAGTAGATCTTGATTTAGCAAAAACAATTCTAAGAAGAAGAGATAGAGAATTGGATCCCTTTGAAACATTAAGAAACATATTTAGTGCAAGATATGCTTGGCAAGCTAGAGTAGCCATATCTCAGAGCAATCTAGACAGAGATATGCTTATACAATGGCTCAATGAGAACCTACCAAGACAAATCCAGGATCCAGAAGATCTCTGGAGGGCATACGAATCATTATCAAAAGCCACAGTTTATCTATCAAGAATAGTAAGAACAGGTGATTGGGATCTCTTATCATATGCCATAGATCTCATGGGACCAGGCGTTTCGTTCTCGATAAAAAAAATCGAGAAGGATAAGTGGAGATGGGTAAAGTATAGCTTTCCAGAGAAAATAAGAGAATTAAGTAGAACAAGAGAACAAAGAGAAGTGATCTACTCATTAGCTTCAGTAATAGCCTCGAGAGAGCATATCTCTAGAAATAAAGCGAGAACGGACGTGATCCCGTACCTAAGAATCATCTTTCAAAACAACATCGAAGAAGCCGCAAAACTAGTCCTAGGCTTAGGTCTCTCAGACAATATGGTTAAGATCCTAGCAGGAGAAAAAAGCGGGGAGATACTTAAGAGAGTTAAAGAATATCAAAAATTAATTAGAGAAGAAGCGAGAAAAAGTGAAGAGATTAAAGAAGTGAAGAAAACTCCCGAGAAAAAATCTGTTGAGAAAAGAGAAAAGGAAGAAAGAAAGACACAAGCAGCAGGACTTGATAGATGGTGGAAGAAATAGATTGCCCAACAGCTATAGCAACAACCTATACAGGCAAAACTCTTAGAGGATTAAGAGAATTAAAGGACATAATATTTCTGCAAGACCCTAGTGTTAAAGTAGAAATAACGAAATATTCAGATGTTCTCCTATTATATACATCTCTTTCAAGAGATTTGCTAAAAAAGTTAATTAATGAAAAAAGGCCCTCAGCAGTAGCCAGAGTTGTCATAGCTGATACGTGTTTTAGGGTATCAAAAGAAAATTACTTTAATCACATACTCGCAAAAAGCATTGAACTATTAATGAAGAAAACAGATCTTCCTATAAAATTCTATGTTGACTGTGTCTCTCGTGGAGAAATTATTGAGAGTTGTAGAATGTTAGAAATAGAGATCGGGAGATATATTGAAAAGGCTGGTATAGGAGAAGTATCTTTTAAAAAACCTACTAAAGTACTTAAAATAGAAGTTGTGGACGATATAGTTATACTAGCGTTAATTGATCCTGACGAAGATCGCATAAGAAAACCAAAAAGATGATCATAGACGTATAATTTTTCCCTAGTAATAAAGAATATTTATGGAAGAGATTAATGGATCCCAAGAAAATAATAGAAGAGACATTATCAAGACCAAGTGTCTTCTATAAGAAAGAGGCCTTGTATCCTGAGTATGTGCCTAAGACACTACCTCATAGAGAAAATCAAATAAGACAATTAGCTGAATACTTCAGACCATTACTAACCTCACCAGGATCTGTCAGTATAAAAGTTCTAAGCGTAGGTGGGGTGGGGACAGGAAAAACAGTTTCAACAAAAGCCTTCGGGAGAGACTTTAGAGATGTAGCTATGAGGAAGGGTATAGATATAAGATATGTTCATATAAATTGTCATCGAAGCAGAACACTACATGAGATAATTACCGAGATAATAAAAGAGATCAACGTGCCAATACCTAGCAGAGGTTTTTCAGCTAGAGAATTACTAGAATTTCTCCACCAATACCTAGATAAACACAACATATATGTCATAGCAACACTAGATGAATTCGATTACTTTGTAGAGGCCTCAGGCTCAGAAGCAGTATATTTCTTAATGAGAATTTACGATGAGTATCACGAATGGGTCAAAAGACTTAATTACATAATGATATCAAGAGATTACTCAGTAATATACAAACTCGATCAGGCCACATACAGCTATGTGACCAAGAATATTGTTAAGTTTAACCCCTACAAAATCTCAGAACTAATAGATATATTATCAGCAAGGAGAGATGAGGCATTCTATAAGGGCACTGTCCCAGATGAAGTAATTAGATATATAGCAGAGTTAGAGGGTGTTGATGGTGGTGGTAGCGGAAACGCGAGAGCCGCCATAGAAACACTTTTACTAGCAGGTGAAGCAGCGGACCAGGAAAACTCTCCTATTGTTAAAATAGATCATGTGAGGAAAGCTCGGGCAATGATCTCGCCAGACATAATAATTCTCTCTGAAGCACTAAACAATTTGAATATACATGAATTATTACTGCTAAAAGCTCTTATTGAAACATTAATGAAGAAAGGAACTCCATACGTGTCTTTAAGCGAGGTTGAGGAAGAATATAATAATATCGCCATGTTATATTCTCAGAACCCGCGTAAACATACGCAAGTTTATGAATATATAATGAATATGAAGAGAATGGGTATATTAGAGACTAAACCAAGTGGAAAAGGAAGGAAAGGAAGATCATTACTAATAGGAGTAGGGGGAGCTCCACTGGAATCTGTGGCTAAGAAAATAAATGAGTTACTAGAGAAGAGACTTTAGCTCACCAGGTGTCTTAGAACGAGTTCTAGAAGCTCATTAGATAAGATACTTAACTCTCCTGGGAGATATAGAGTAATAAAATATTTAATTTTAACAGGAGGAGGTAATATAACGAAGATATCTAGAGAACTACAGATCTCGCATAGTAACGTGAAGAAGTATTTAGAAGAAATGCTTGTAGCGGGTCTAGTGGAGGAAGTGAGGCTAGGAAGAGCTAGGTATTTCTTTCCTGTTTGGAGAGATCCTAGAGTAAAGCTGCTTAAAGAATTAATTGAGAGTGAAAAATAATTTTAGGTGGCTAAAAATATCAATGATCGATATAACCACCAAGAAGGATGTTTATAGGGAAGCAGTTGCTGTGGGTAGAATCAGACTTAAAAGAGAAACTATACAAAGGATCCTTCGCAAAGAAACATTGAAAGGCGATGTTTTAGAGATCGCTAAGATAGCAGGAATAATGGCTGCAAAGAAAACATCAGAATTGATACCATTAACACATCAAATACCGCTCACAAATGTATCGATAGAGTTTAATATAGGAGAAGATTATATAGAGGTTAGAAGCATTGTATCCACAGTATATAAAACAGGTGTTGAAATAGAGTCCTTAGTGGCTGTGGCGGTTACTTTAATAACTATTTGGGACATGATCAAGGAATACGAGAAAGACGAAAAAGGACAATACCCAGAGATAAAAATAGATGAAATAA
Source organism: Sulfolobales archaeon (assembly GCA_049976205.1). Taxonomy (GTDB): domain Archaea; phylum Thermoproteota; class Thermoprotei_A; order Sulfolobales; family AG1; genus WYEN01. Next base: position 7,808 of record JBMFIR010000007.1, read on the forward strand.
AAATAGAGAGGAAATTCAAGAATAATACCTCATACCATTGATCGTGTATGCATTATCACTTAAGCCATGCCATGAGCAATTTATGTGATTTAAGAGATCAAGATACTAGTAAACTATTATTCAATGAGTAATGGAGTATGTATAAATACATAAAGTGCCCACACGAAAATGGTGTGTTTAATGAGTGATTCTAGGGATCTGTATGAGTGCCTACACCCCTACCGAGTATGTAGAGAGAGGTGCGCAGAGAAGAGTGTATTTAAAGAAGAATTTGAAAAATGTGTTGAAGAGTGTGTGAGAGATTTGGAAGACAAATGCAAAAGCTAGGTAATCTTTAACTAAATAAATCTTATTATGTCGATGATTATAAGATTAAAAGATATAATGAGGAAAAATTGATATATTTTATTGGGGCCCGTAGCCTAGCCAGGATAGGGCGTCGGCCTTCGGAGCCGAAGGTCCGGGGTTCAAATCCCCGCGGGCCCGTGGAGACCCGTTGAAACACTAATGATTTATGTTATTTTAAAATAATGATCCTAACCCTAAATAATAAATAAAAATTTATTTTAGACTAGGTTTTTAACCTCGCTAATATGTTTATGGGCCCGGGGGGATTTGAACCCCCGACCCCCCGGTTATCAGCCGGGTGCTCCACCAGGCTGAGCTACGGGCCCAGAGAACTCTTTTGTCCAATACATATATGTGTTGAAGATTAAAAAATATTCGATGTGATCCTATTGCGTATCACTACTATATTGTTAATTAAAATTAAATATAAGTTTCGTTTTAATCTTATATAGGGTTTAGATACATATGGCGTTTGGTCCTGCTACAGCTGGTTATGATAGAGGTATAACAATATTTTCACCTGACGGAAAATTATACCAAGTTGAGTATGCTGCAGTAGCTGTTAGACAGGGATGGACTATAATAGGTATTCAGGGAGGAGACTCTGCTATTCTGATCTCTGAAAAAAGGAGACATGCTCCATTAATAGATCTAAGGGATCTAGAGAAGATATTTATCATAGACTCACATATAGGAGCAACATTTGCGGGATTAGGGGCTGATGGAAGAGTACTTATTGATTACGCTAGAATAGCTGCTATAAGACACAGATTCATATATGACGAACCAATAGATATGGAGAGTCTAGTGAGAAGCATAGGAGATTTAAAACAGTTATTCACGCAACAGGCAGGTGTGAGACCTTTTGGAGTATCTCTAATATTCGCGGGAGTAGATCTGAGAGGAGTTCATATATATAAGACAGAGCCAAATGGGCTTTACTTTAGATATTACGCAACAGCTGCAGGATCAGGGGAGCAGGCGGTGATAGAGTATCTAGAGAAGAATTATAAAACAGGAATGAGTCTCGAGGAAACAGTAATAACAGGCCTCAAGGCGCTAAGAAGCTCTGTAGAAACAGGATTAGAGCCCGAGAGAGTAGAGATCGGCTACGTGACCCTTCAAGAGAAAATCTTTAGAAAATTATCCACCGAGGAAATAGCTGATTACATTTCTAAAGCTGGGGTAAATAAATGAGTAAAGAATATGTGGTAGCTAGATATGAAAGCAAAGGAAGGAAATTCGAGATACTAGTCGATCCTGAAAAAGCTCTTGAGTATAGAGAAGGTAAACAAATAGATCTAGGTGAAATAGTACAGGGAGAATTCATATTCAGAGATGTAAAAAAAGGTCTGAAGGCATCTCCCGAAGAGCTTAAGGAGATATTTGGGACAGAAGATGCTGGGAAAATAATGGATATTATACTTAGAGAGGGAGAGCTACAACTAACAACAGAGCAGAGAAGAAGACTTATTGAGGCTAAGAAGAGAATGATTATAAATTACATAGCTAGGAGTGCCATAGATCCTCAGACACAAAAACCTATCCCCCCAACAAGAATTGAGGCAGCAATGGAGCAAGCTAAGGTCTCAATAGATCTTTATAAGAGAGTCGAGGAGCAAGCTATGGAGATCGTTAAAGCAATATCGAGGATAATGCCTATAAAAATAGCGAAAGCCCTGATAAGGGTCAAGATCCCGAGAGAATATGCTAGTAAAACAATAAATCTCATATCTAAACTAGGCGAGGTGAAAAAGAAAAACTTTTATACAGACGGTTCGGCGGATATTGAACTAGAGATTCCTGCTGGTATGCAGGGAGAGGTCTTAAGTAAAATAGCTTCACTAACAAAAGGAGAAGCATCCATTAATATTATTGAGGTGAAATAAAGATCTCTCAGAAAAATAGTAGAGGAAGTGCTTTCAGTATCAAAGTCAAACACAGAGAAATAGTCGCTCCTGGGGATATTATAGCTGAGGGTGAATTCAAGAAAAAATTTTATCAAAACATGATTCTTTATAAAAATAAACTTCTATCAACAGTTTTGGGAGTTGTTGAGATAAGAGGAGAAGATGAGTTTAAAATATCTCCTTTAGAAGGATCATATATTCCTCAAGAAGGAGATTTGGTTATAGGAGTTGTTGAGGAAATAAATCCAACATATGTATACTTAGATATAAAAGCTCCCTATAAAGGTATTCTGCAGGCATCGGAGATACTTGGTAGACCCATGAATCCTTCAAGAGATGTATTGAGCGAATATGTGTCGGTAGGAGATGTTTATTTAGCAAGGATCGAGAGATTTGATCTATTGAGAGATCCTTTATTAACAATAAGAAAAGAGAAAGGTTTAGGAAGAATCACAGAGGGAGTTTTGGTAGAAGTGAATCCTACGAGGATCCCGAGAATAATTGGGAGAAAGAACTCTATGCTTGAGGTATTAACCACCGAGACAGGGTGTGATATAATTGTAGCTACTAATGGAAGAATCCTTATTAGAAAATGTCCTACACCGGATCATGAGGAGATCCTTATTAGAGCAATAAGAGTAATCGAATCACAACCTTATTTAAAGGGTTTAACAGATAAAATAAAGGAATATATAGCCATAGAAAAAGTGAAGAGAGGTCTCATAATTGGGAGTTCACAAACCTAATATAAAACTAATAACAGAAGATGGAGTAAGAATAGATGGCAGAAGACCAGATCAGCTCAGACCAGTAAAAATGGAGGTAGGGCTACTAAAAAACGCTGATGGATCAGCATATGTAGAGTATGGAAATACAAAGATATTAGCAGCCGTTTATGGTCCTAGAGATCCTGGAGCAAAACACATGGTGCTACCTAATAGAGCAGTTTTAAGATGTAGATATCACATGGCACCTTTCTCAACACATGAGAGAAAAAGCCCGGCACCATCTCGAAGAGAGATAGAATTATCTAAAGTTATAAGAGAAGCTCTCGAGCCAGCAGTTTTAGTAGAGAATTTCCCTAGAACGGTAATTGATATATTTATAGAGGTTCTTAACGCCGATGGAGGAACAAGAACCGCCGGGGTAACAGCTGCCTCACTAGCTCTAGCAGACGCAGGGATACCTATGAGAGATCTTGTTGCTGGAGTAGCTGTAGGTAAAGTGCAGGGAGTGCTAATTTTAGATGAAAATGAGCAAGAAGATATGTACGGCGAGGCAGATATGCCTGTAGCTATGATGCCTTCTTATAGAGAAATAACATTGCTTCAATTAAATGGTGTATTAACAGAAGAGGAATTTAATAGAGCTCTAGAAATGGCTATGGAGGGTATTATGAAGATTTATAGTATTCAGAAAGAGGCCTTGAAGAAGAAATATGCTGAAATTGAGGAGGCTTAACAAACATGTCTATGACACCGACAAATCTACCCATAATACCTAAAATAAGAAAAAACGCTATACTAACGCTACTTACTAAGGGTTCTAGAATAGATGAGAGATCATTCGATGAGCACAGGATCATAAACGCCGAAGTAAACGTTATTCCTAATGCTAACGGATCAGCGCTGGTAAGACTTGGACACACAAAAATTTTAACAGGAGTAAAAGCAGAAATAGGGACTCCTTTCCCAGACACTCCTGATGAGGGAAATCTTATAGTAAATGCAGAGTTTCTCCCACATGCATCACCGGTTTTTGAGCCAGGACCGCCGGACGAGAGAGCTGTCGAGTTAGCCAGAATAATAGATAGATCTTTAAGAGACGTCAGAGCAATAGATCTAAATAAACTCGTAATCATACCAAGCAAAAAAGTATGGAATATCTTCATAGATATATACGTAATAGACTACGACGGAAACATGATTGATGCTTCCTCAATAGCAGCATTAATAGCTTTAATGAACACGCGTATACCTTTAGTATCAATAGATCAGAGCACTAACGAGATCATTATTCAGAAAGATAGTTATCAGCCCGTTCCTCTTAGCAAAAAAGTGGTGACGGCTACATTAGCTAAGATAACAGATGAAAATACAGGATCGAGATACTACCTTACAGATCCCTCATTAGAAGAGGAGATAATATCTGATACATTGATAACAATAGCTTACTCAGAAGATGGTCTATTAACAGGTATACAGAAAAGTGGCATAAGTTCTATACCCAGAGAAGATATACCTAAGATCCTAGAATTAACAAGAAAATTAGCTATGAAATACTTTGATAGAGTAAAAGAAATTAGCTCAACTCTACTCTCTGGATAAAACAAATTAAAAATATTTCAACTCTAAGACACATTAGTTAGGAGGTGATTTTTAAAATAGCTTTCCAGGAGGAAATAGATATCGAATTTTTCAGAAAAATAGATCTGAGAGTAGGACTAGTTAAATTTGCAGAGAGAATAGAGGGAACAAGTTTACTTAGATTAATAGTTGATTTAGGAGAATTAGGCGAGAGACAAATAATCGCTGGAGTAGCCAATTGGTATGACCCAAAGGAGCTCGTAGGAAAAAGAGTTGTTGTAGTTGCTAATTTAAAACCTAAGAGAATCCGAGGATACATAAGCCAGGGAATGATCCTAGCCGCAGGATGCGAAGAGGGTGGCATTCCATCTATTCTGTACCCAGATCCTAAAATAGAAACTAAACCTGGTTCAAAGATCTGTTAATAGCATTATTCTTATTCCTCGTCGAAGAATCTCAGACTAGCTATCGAGTAAGCCGGTAGTGATAATCTAAGCATATTAAAACTCGGAAAGAGAGATTCCCATATATTCTTCAAATAAGACACAGCAACATTCTTAAAATAACCTGAGGAGATTAATGATACGCCGAAGTCTTTAGGTAAGTAATTAATTAGATACATATAAACATTTTTCTTAACAGGATCAAAATAAACACTATGTAAAACAATCTTATTAGGTATAATGTTTAGTAAAGGTCTTCTCGATGATGTCACATACCTTGTCTTAACAGGATCAACTAACTTATGCGATAAAATCCATGGTATTGTCTCTTCTAAAGAAGATCCAGTAGAGATCACCATAGAACCGTTTGGTAAGGATGCTATTATCTCGTTATGATTTTTTAAATTAACATCTAGATAAGGGTATGAAGCTAAACTAATATGAACACTATCACTTAAATTAAATAGATCAAGCCACCAGCATCTAAAATCTTTATTAATATTTCTCTCGTAAAAATCTGTTGCAGGCCCTAAGGGGTGAGACCAAGACACTAATGAGCTTCTCATGTTAATTTTTAAAGTAATTTCTTTATAGCCAGATCCTTTTAAAACTAATCTATTCGGAGTATCTGTATATAGTAGAAGTTCGTCACCCAAGCAAATCTCTACTTCATTATTAACAAAGCACCTAATGTTATAAAAATCTCCAATGAGTTTAATCTTAAGATCTCTGGAATCTTTTATTATCAAAGTATCTTTACTCAACACATTGATCCTCTTTGCCTCCGCAGAGCTTAACATAGATCTATGTGCTAACGTTCTCTTCTCGATCTCTTCAATAGAGATAAAACTTAGGGGCGGGATCTGTATAGGAACAATATTGTCTATGTAATCTATAGTAGTCAGAATACTCTCTTGAGCAGGATTGAATAACCCATCCTTATCTATAATCCTAATTTTAAAGAAGTTAAGTATATACTTAAGTGATTCTTCATTAAGAAAATTATTTACAGGCCAGCACTTTCTCTCGAGATCTTTTAAATTATCAACATAAAGACACTCTAGATCCTCTGGTCTCTCATTAGATTTAGGTAAGATCTTTAAACTTCTATCAGCGTCATCTTTTAATATAAAGCATTTATCTTGATCTAAACTATGGTAGAGGAACTTTCTACTTAAGAGAGAGGATAATGAAATAATACTTGAAGTAGAAAGAGTCAAACATGAGTCATCAAGATCATTCATATTGAGTAAAGCATTTAAAAACTTCTCTTTACATAGATCCTCGCAATAATCATTCATTGTCAAATCACGCTTCATCTGGGGATAGTAGCTTAACCACAAGATCCTTATAGAACTTCGCTAATAGATCAAGGCTCCATATCTCAACATACTCGTCGGGACCATGAGCGTTCCCACCCACAGGACCGAAATCTATCGCTTCCACACCTAACGGAGAGAAGTATCTAGAGTCGCTAGCACCAGCTCTCTCAACAACTTGAGGCTCTAGACCCAATTTCTCGAGAACTTCAATAGCCTTCTTAACTATTCTACTACTAGGTGGAGTATCTAGATAACCTATTCCTCCATGGATTTCGAATATGGCACCAGGCATATATTCCTTAATTATACCAGCTACATATCTCTTGATATTATCTATATTTTTCTTTATAGGGGCTCTCACATCTATTTCAAAAACATGGGTATTGCCGTCATACCTATATATATTAGGTGTAGCTGTCACACCATATTGACTGGGATAGTCAAGTTCTATTGATATACGAGTTAGCGGAATTAAAAGCTTAATTAAATTAGTCAATGATATATCTACTTCGTATTCCCTTGTTCCCGAACCTTCTCTCTTAGAAACTAGATCGGCTTCTACATATTCTGGTAACACATTACTCTTAATAAAGCTGCCTCTAAGAGTTGAGACGTAAAGATCCTCTTGATCAATTTCATAAGCTAATCTGATTAAGGGATGAACATCTGAACCAGCTAAGAAATAGGCAGCATGTCTATATCTACTCTCGAGATTATATCTTCTAGAAGACTTTACGCCTCTAATTATTTTCTTCTTAGCAGGAGCTGAGATCGTTATTCTGAAACTAGATCTTCTTCTATTAATGATTACTAGACCTCCTCCATCCCCATTGATTAAATAATTTGGGAAAAGTCCTTTTGACATCAAATGCTCTCTAACTATATAGGCACCGTGTCTTCCCCCCGTCTCCTCGTCTCCTGTAAAAGCAATAATTACTCTTCCACTCAATCTTTCTGCTATTTTCTCAAGATCTCTTGATATATGGATCATGACAGCAACATTTGAGAGATCATCTATAGCTCCCCTACCATAGATCCTGCCATTCTCCTCAATAGCTTCAAAAGGATTTTTAGTCCAAGAAGGCCCTGGCGGGACAACATCGAAATGTGCCATTAGTAAAATAGTTTTTTTCCCAGATCCAAATGAGTACAAAAAGCTATAGTAACCCTCGTCTTCAAGCTTGGTGAAATCAATATTTCTATCCTCTAAAATATCTTCAATACCTTCAATACATTGAATAGGTGGTTTAATATTATTCTCAGGATCATTAATACATTTGAGACTAATTAGATATTTTAATATCTCCTTAGCATTTCTCACATATTATCCCTAGAAAAACAGATAATGTCTCATTAAAATTTTTTTCGAAAGATCTTTTATTTAAAAATCTTGATTCTTTGATCCAAGTCTGATTGATCATAGTCAGAGAAATTATATATAGCGTTAATAAGTTCTATCTTAAATAAACCTGGGTTAGGACCGGATCTTTTCTCAGCAATTTCTCCAGCTTTTTTAAATAACGCGGATCCCTCAATCGCAGCAATGAAATAATCCCTGTTAACCGCCATAAAAGAGGCCGTTACAGAACCCAGCATACAACCAGTCCCGGTTACATATTTAAACAAATACGATCCTCCCTCTACAGAAGCTGTTTTCTCACCATTAGATATATAGTCTATTTTTCCTGTAGCAACAGCAGTTACGTTATATTTCTTAGCTAAAATCTCCACCGCCTCAAAACCTACCTCCACGAGAGAATCAACACCCTTAACCTTCTCGCCTAAGCCTGCTAAAGACAACATCTCGCCAGCATTTCCTTTCAGTATTGATACATTGCCTCTCTCCAAGAGTTTTTTAGAGACCTCAGTTCTTAATTTAGTAGCCCCAGCACCTACGGGATCTAGGAGTAGCGGTTTATTATACTTATCAACTAATTTACTTATATGAAACATCGAGTCTATCCAAAAAGAATCAAGTGTGCCTATATTAATATATATAGCGTCAGCAACCGCGACTAAATCCTCTAATTCTTCAACAGCGTGAGCCATTATAGGTGAAGCACCCATGGCTAGGGTTATATTAGCACTATCATTCATAACAACAAAGTTCATTATATGATGAACAAGAGGTTTTCTCTCTCTAATTAGTAAAAGATCCTTTATAATCTGCTTTGAGATCACATTGCCTCCCTAGGAACTACATAATAAATAACTTATAAGATATCTATAGGTAATCTATAGATCATAACTATATCACTTATTTTATTATAATAAAAACTATTTCAGGGTTTCTTTTTCGATTCCTACTTTAAAAATAGGGATGTATAATTAAGTATGAAAACAGGCATTATAGAAGTAATAAGATCAATTTAAATAAGAAAGATTTATTAGTAAGTGTCGCATAGAATAGTGAGGTGGACTAGTTGTCTATTAGAGTAGAGAAAACAAGCGAAGAATATGTATGGATAATCCCCAAAGGATCTAGGTCAGGTATGAGAACAGACGTTATGATATATGCTGATGATTTTTTACTAAGTAAAATGAGAGAAGATCTCACACTTATTCAAGGAGCTAATGTAGCAACGCTACCTGGTGTACTAGGTAAAGTGCATGTGCTTCCAGACGGACATCAGGGATATGGTTTTCCAGTAGGAGGAGTTGCGGGATTTGATATAGATGAAGGAGTGATCTCTCCTGGAGGAATAGGGTACGATATAAATTGTGGAGTTAGATTACTTAGAACAAATTTAACAGAGAAAGATGTTAGACCTAAACTAAGAGAATTAGTTGATACCTTATTTGAGAATATACCAAGTGGTGTTGGTGCTACAGGAAAACTGAGACTAACTATAGATGAATTAAATAGGGTACTAGATGAAGGAGTAGAATGGGCTATTAATCGAGGTTTCGGATGGGACAGAGATCGACATTTTATTGAGTCCAGGGGAAGAATTGAGTGGGCTGACTCCACCAAAGTATCTAAAGTAGCTAAGGAGAGAGGAAGAGAGCAACTAGGCACCTTAGGAGCAGGTAATCATTTCCTCGAGGTGCAAGTAGTAGACAAGATCTATGATGAGAGGGTAGCTAAGGTATTAGGTCTCTTCGAGAATCAAGTTGTAGTTATGGTTCATACAGGATCCAGAGGATTAGGTCATCAAGTTGCTAGCGACTATCTAATGATAATGGAGAGAGCCATGAGGAAATACGGTATACAACCACCAGATAGAGAATTAGCATCTGTCCCATTTAATTCTCCGGAGGGCCAGGACTACTTCAAAGCGATGGCTGCTGCAGCTAATTTCGCGTTTACAAATAGACAATTAATTACTCATTGGAGTAGAGAGAGTTTTGGAAAAGTCTTTAGAACAGATCCCGAGAAACTAGATTTGAACATAATTTATGATGTAGCGCATAATATAGCTAAGATCGAAGAATACGAAATCGATGGAAAAAGAAGAAGAGTTATTGTGCATAGAAAAGGAGCTACACGAGCCTTCCCGCCAGGACATCCAGAGATACCAGATGTTCATAGAGAGATCGGGCAAGTAGTGCTTATACCGGGTAGCATGGGTACTGCTAGCTACGTGATGGTGGGGATAAAAGAGAGTATAAGAACATTCTATTCGGCACCACATGGAGCTGGTAGATGGTCCAGTAGAGCAGGTGCTGTAAGAAGCTACCCTGCAGACAAAGTGTTGAGTGAATTAAGTAGCAAAGGCATATATGTGAGAGCTGTTGATAAGAGAATCATTTCGGAGGAGGCACCACAGGCATATAAAGATGTTGATAAAGTCGCTCTCGTAGCTGATAAAGTTAAAATAAGTAAGTTAGTGGCTAGATTAAGACCGATAGGAGTTGCTAAAGGATAGAATTACCTAGGTCTGAGGAGAGATAGTAGTAGTGAAGCCGAATCAACAATATCTCTAAATGATACCATACCAACTAATTTACCTTCTTCATTAACTACTGGCAAGTGTCTGATGTTCAGCTCTCTCATCTTTTCCATAGCATCTGTTATTAAGTCACTCTCTTTTATAACAACAGGATTCTCTGTCATGAAACTCCACGCAGGAGCGTCTCTACGGAGGTTTTTAGCGACGGCATAGACTATATCTCTCTCAGTAACGATCCCAATAGGTTTATTCTCTTCATCAACTATAATCACACTACCAATACCTCTTTCATACATTATAGCTGCTATAGAGGATAGTGTAGCATTCTCAGTAGCTGTAGCAACATCTCTTGTCATTATATCAGATACTCTCAAAGGAAGACTACGCTTCTTGAAGAGAGGCATATTAAATAGCACCCAATATTTATGTTAATACAATAAATAAATAAACAGGGAGACTTCTTGTCGATAGAGACTCGACACAAGATTCTTTGGACACCTTGGAGAATGAGTTATGTATCTAAAGTAGGAGAAAAGAGAGAATGCATATTTTGTGAAGCAGTTAAGAATCCTGACCAATACTATGTTGTCAAAGAAACAGAGTACTCTATAGCGATGTTAAATGCGTATCCCTACAACACAGGACATGTAATGATTGCTCCAAAAAAACATACTCCAGATCTAGAGTTTTTATCAGATAACGAATTAATAGATCTAATGAAATTAACAAAGATTATTCTACGAGCTCTCAAGCTAGAATATGCACCTCACGGATTTAATATAGGAGTTAACATCGGAAAAGCCGCAGGAGCTGGTCTAGAGGATCATATCCACATACATATTGTACCTAGATGGATTGGTGATACAAATTTTCTGCCTATTATATCAAATACGAAGACTATACCAGAGGATCTGAATACTACTAGAAAGAGGATCTCAGAGGCAATTAAAAAACTCGAAGGATCTCTATGAGGATCTTAGCAATAGATCCTGGGACCATAACAACAGCTGTCGCAGTGGGAGATGAAACAAGTATAGAATTTTACTATGAAGTAAATTCCAAAGATCTTAGTAAAAAACCCGAGTATTTATTCGAGATAATAAATAATTTAGATCCGGATCTTGTGATCGCACCCTCGGGATACGGTTTACCCCCAATAGATCTGAGAAGAATAGAGAGTAAGAGTAGATTAGCGGCCTTACTAAAATATGCTGATGATCCAGGGATAGAGGAGCTACGATTTATCTCGTTCTTTCTTAATAATATTGATTCTTTACAGATGCCTGTAGTAGGTTTACCATCAGTATATAATTTAATTACGGTACCTGAGTATAGAGTATATAATAGAATAGATCTGGGCACTTCTGATAAGACAGCCTTAGCAATATTAGCCGGCGTAATATACTCAGGTGAGGATGTTGAGAAACTTAAGAAAGCAAATATAGTAGTTATAGAATTAGGGGCCTTTACAGCAGGTATAGCAATAGCTAATGGTGAAATAATTGATGGTGTAGGAGGATCTTTATTTCCCATAGGATTAGTATCAAGAGGAGGATTAGACACAGAAATCGCTGTGTCAATGAAGAGAAGAATCTATAAGAGGGATGTTTTTAGCGGAGGTCTAAGAGACTTATGTGGAACAACGGATCTTGAGAAAATTCAAAAGGAGTGCTTCACGGCGTATAATAGATACATTGACGATATAGCAAAAACAATAGCTATGCTTGAGGTTTCTATTAGAAGAACTAGTAAAATAAAAAGTGAAATAAAGATCTATTTATCTGGGAGAGGAGCTCTGCCAATGATCATAGAATCCTTAAAAGAGTACGGATTTAATGAAATCGATATATTACCAAGCTACTATGGTAAGACTCATGTAAAAAGATCTGTGGAGGGAGCATTATTATACGGATTATTATGGAGCGGTGTTAAGAATAGAGATATATTAAATATACTTGGGATATTAAGAGGATTCAGAGAAATAGTATATTATAAAAATCTTTAGTCGAAAAATTATCTTCTTCTTAATTCAGATTCAGCCAAGAGCATAGAGATTTTAGGTCTTAATTCCTCAACCTTAGATTTTATTTTATCTAGTAGCTGTTCATCAGTATTTTTAGAGAGAAACTCTTTACCTAAGTTCGTTAAATTAATGACTCTATTGACTTGATTAGTCTCTATTAAACCTGTATATAGAAGAGTTGTTAGATCTTCCTTAAGCTCCTTAGATACAATGCTCCCAGCTATTGTCACTATGTTGTAGCCTAGATCTAATCCATTGTCTTTGAGCTCTTTAATGACTACAGGAAGACTTTTTTCAGAGACTTTACCTAAGACATGTATTAGATGAAGCAATTTAACTGCTCTAGTGTTACTCTTAACTTGATCAATTGTTATAACAGGTCTAGACACTATCTTTAGATCTTTTGATTTAGTGCTTTGTTGAGACACTAAATCACCATAAAATAATAATTTTAATCCCACAAATTAAATTTGATTGAAGAGACATTAATTTGTATGAGTATAAATAAAGAGAGCGATAAAATGAGTAAATTAGAAGAGCTCCAAAAATTGTATGAGGAGATTAAGAGTTGTAGAAGATGTAATCTATGGATCAATAGAAAAAACGCTGTTCCAGGAGAAGGTCCGCCAAATGCAGAGATCATGATCATAGGTGAGGCCCCAGGAGCGACAGAAGACCAGACTGGAAGACCTTTCGTAGGTGTCGCTGGTAGTCTTCTACGAAAAATGCTGAAAGAACTAGGATTAGATGAAAACAAAATCTATATAACAAATGTTGTTAAATGCAGACCACCTAATAATAGAACCCCTCGTAAAGAAGAGATAGAGGCTTGTTCTTCTTATCTCGAAAAACAGATTCAATTAATTAAGCCAAGAACAATAGTAGTGTTAGGAAACGTAGCCGCACAATGGATCCACGAGAAAGCAGGTGTTAGGTGGATCTCTATGTCTCGAGAGCACGGGGAAGTTAAGGAACTAGTTATTCAGGGCCAAAAGATAAAAGTTATACCCACATACCACCCATCAGCCGCGGTGAGAGGTAGTGTTGATCCAGAGATCATTAAAAAAGATCTTGAGAAAATATTCAGTTTAAGTATTCATAAGAAAAAGACTACAGGCCTCACTCTCTATGATTTTATTAAGAAGAATTAATCTCTTATTGGCATTAAATTTCTAGACAGAATGAGTATAAATACAGACCCTATTACAACTACAAATAATATAGATAAACTAATCCAACCTTTTGCTGACAGCAACTGATTTCCTTCAGGAAATGTCTGTAAAGCACTTTTATTAATTCTCTGTGTCTCTAAGCAACTGAGTGTGCTTAGAGATAATTTAGTCTCAACATGTATACTAGGCACCTCCTCTGGATGAAGCAGTAACATTAGAACAAATATCAAAGATTCTACTTCTGCTAAAACTCTTATTGCGGAAAAATAAACAGTTGTATTAGCAAAATAATAACTTAATAATACATTTATTGAATAGATAAACATATTCCGTAAAAAAATTGGAGAGAAAATATTAATGAAATTCTCAGCGGAAGCTAAATAGTTATAATAGCTAAAAAGTCTCTCTAGCCCCTCAGTTCCCGAGGATAGATACGCGGTTATAATAGATGAGGATCTTAGATTATAGGAGTAGTTCTCAAATAGATTCTCTAAGATAACAAGATCAATTAATAATTTAATAAAGAATTTATCGTACTCTGATAATTCAGAAGATCCTATATAAGTAAAATTAAGAATCTTATTAAATAGATTATGTTCTTCTCTAAGCATATAGGATATATTTAATATACCATAGATCTTATTCACAGTTTCTTTAAGCGCGTAGAGATCTTTAATATCTTGATCAGTAGAGTAAAGAGATAAATTCTTATAGTAATCTGTGTATTCATTAATTAAGTTGTACCAATATTCTAAAGAAATAGATCTAGCGTATGCGTAAACGAGATCACTTATATTTATAATTTTTTCTCTAAAACCACCATTTTTCTCATAAAGATCTAAGAGATCTAGGGTTCTCCTGAGAAATATGATGTAAAGAATAATTAAATCTGGCTCAAGAATTTTTCTGGTCTCTAAGACGAATTTAGATATTAATAATCTACTGATCTCTGTTCTATTAATTAGATCATTGATTAATTCACTATATAGATCTTTATCTATGTAGTAGAGTTGTGTGAGTAGATCACGGTAACTATTTATGATCAATAGAAATAGAGTATTAATTCTTGCGTAAGAATAGGTGTCGTTTTTTGGAAGATCCCTATATATATTTTCTAGGAGTTGAGTATCATACGAGAAATGAATACCTTTAGAAGAAGCTATGTTTTTTGCATAGGTATATAGATCTAAGAGTTTTTTCTCGTATTCATAGGTTTTAATAGACAGATTTTTAATATTTTTAATATAGTCCGTATAGATCTTCCTGAGGTAAGGTTTGATGTAAGTTGCGTTAGTATAGCTATAAATACCATAGATCCTTGCTAAATCAATTATGCTAGACACAGGACTTATATACACATTAACTCTAGACAGAGATTTCTCATAGTAAATAGCTGTTGAAGAAGGTATAAATACACTCTTTATGACACCAACACTTTCTAAAGCTCTAATTTTTTCAGGAACACCTCCCACATTCTCTACTGTTCCATCTAGATTCAAGGCTCCTGTACCAGATATATTTATAGGAACATAATTTCTTAATGATAGAGATGTGAATATGTAATATAGTAGGGCACCTGCTGAAGGACCCTTGACAGATGTTGTTTCACTAGGCAGTATTATGTAAATAGTGTAATTTCTAAAGAAGCTAGTATTTAGATTATAAGAATATATGTAAGCAATTAAGAGAGATAATAGCGTATCTAAACCCACCGATGATGCTCCAACAACATGAAGCTCTCCCCCATTTTTTATAACTATAATATTCGTTTCCACAGCTTCCCCAAAACCTCTCTCAGAGATGGCTGGGATATAGATCTTGTATGTATAGCATTCACTATCCAGAAGGGTTTCTGAGTAAACAATAAAATTAGCTAATAAGAGCATAGCTATAAATATTATTGATATGAGCATGATACCCGACTTTGCCATATCAGATTAAAGCTTTTCTACAAAAATAATAAATATATGTATAACATTATGTCTCAAAATATTTTCTTCTACTATCTAAAACTATATTGGTGCTTTAGATATAGGTGATTCAATTGGTTTTGGAGAAGATCCCAACCACCTTTCCATCAAGACTAGGCCCCGAGTGGGGCTCGGGGGGAGTATTTGGATTAAAATATCATAAAGGCGTGCTCTATTTCACGCTGGCTTTTGAAGCAGAGAGTCATTTTATAACGAGAAACATGGACCAAATCTATAAATTTGAACTCGTTGGTCCACAACCTGTTTCGGGGGGAGACACCTATAACGCAGTAGATGCAGTAGATGACAAGATATTCTTTGGTGGGTGGGTTCACGCACCAGCTGTTTTTAAGGGAAGAGAGGAGGTAGGCTCAAAAATCCTTTTTCTCAATAAATATAGTCATGTTCACGAATACAACATATCAGAAGGTAGAGTAAGTTTACTATGGAAAGAGGGTCTTGGTGATCTGGAGAAGTGGGTTGGTGAAATATCTGAAATAATTTTTGATCCGGTGTCTACAAAACTTCTCTTAGCAAGAGCTGATGGTCACGAAAATTTAGGTGTATATAGACTAGATCCCAATAGTAGAAAAATAGAGAGAATAAGCAACAGACCTGCTCTAAAAGGATCTTATTTTATGGATTATGCATGTTTTGATATATCAATTTTTGAAGGTATTGAAGGTTTTCAATGCCTAGATCTTTACAGAGATTCCTGGATTCTTCATAGAATAGATGATTTGAAGAAGAAATCTATTGATGGGGGTGATCTACCTAACTACTCTATGGGTTCAGCTACAGAGGCGTATGGAAGATTCTTCGCTTTTGTAAGAGGAGGACTCTTTGTTGGGAACCCAATTGAGCCCGAATTAGAAGATATTATGTTCATTAGATTATTTGATTATTCTAAGAACTCATTAAGTCCTAGAAGATCTAATTCACAAGTGGTCGGAGGTGGAGTCTTGGTTGCATACAATTCCTATGTTGAAGCAGCGTACCACTTAGAGACCCCTGAACTACTTAAGTTAAGTAAAACTCTTAACTATATAAATTCTCCGTCAGTACTTCTATATATAACACCTCCTCAAGCAAGAATCGTAGGAGTTTATGGTGCAAGGATCACTTCAATGGAGAAGTTAGGAGGTAAGATCCTCTTAGGCTACTCAACCACAGCAAACTTAGGTGGTAGAGATGCTTCCATAATAGATTCAGGGGTTAGAGGAATCACAATAATAGATGAAGATGTGGTAAATAGACCAAGCCCACCATACTACGCTAAAATCTCTTTAGAAAATATAGGAGGCAGGATCTTTGGTGGAGTTCCTTTATATGGATATAAGAACAAGGATCTTTCATTTTATTTGCTAAATAAGGATGTGGAATTATATATATACGAATACGATCTAGGTTTACCACCACAACTCCTGGGCATAGAAAAATTTATAGTAAAGGCTCCTAAAGATAATATTGACTTAGGAGGATTTAAGCAAATAGTCTCATTCAAAATAAATAATGCAGGTAGTGGCTTAATATATATAGAGCTCATGAACTAAGTGAGGGTACGTATCGAGATGAAGTATGCTGTAGCAATTGATATAGGGGCTACCTGGATCAGGGCAGCCATAATAAATGATAAGGCAGAGATTATGCACATAAATAGAGTCGAGACACGTGGCGAGAGTGTAAATACGTTTAGAAAAAGTATTGAAGAGGTTTATTTCACACTACCGAAAGACCTAATCAAAGAAGTTGTTGGCATAGGTATTGGAAGTATTGGTCCCATGGATCTTAAGAGAGGAATACTGAACCCATCTAATATATTAGCCAAGAACATTGACATGAGAGAAATATTTAGTAGAATAGTTAATGGAATACCTGCTTATTTGGCTAATGATACTGTAGCTGCCGTATTAGGAGAGTTTTTCTATGGAGACGGCGTCGGAGTGGAGAACCTTGTCTACATAACTCTTAGCACAGGTATAGGTGCTGGTGTCATAGTTGATGGAGAGCCACTGATAGGTAAAGACGGGAATGCTCATGAAATAGGACACTTAGTAATTGAGAGATCTTCAGGAGTAAGGTGTAGCTGTGGAGGAATAGGTCATTGGGAGGCTTTATGTGGAGGTCTAGGAATAGGTAGATTAGCTGAAGTAATTTATTCAAGGTATAGAGATAAGTACAAAGATTCGCCTCTAGCTAAGAAAATATTTGAGAACAGAGTAACTGCAAAAGAAGTCTATGAGGCTTTTTACGATAAAGATCCCTTAGCTATAGAGGTGGTGGAAGAATGTAATGAGATCCATGCAGCAGGTGTAGCTTCCGTGATAAACGCATATGATCCTGAGAAGGTCATAATAGGGGGTTCAATAATGTTGAATAATAGATGGCTTCTGAATGAGATATCGAGGAGAGTTGATAAATACCTTATAAATAGAAAACCTATCTTCTCAATAACTAGATTCGGGGATTATGTTGTGTTGATAGGAGCTGCAGCAATAGTCTTGAAGGACTTTAGAAAAAAATCAAGATTCAGAATAATATAGTAGGTCTCTTAGATGATTTTAAATGAGTAGTGAAATAGAAAGTTTTTATAAGAGAGAATTAATTATCAACATACTTAAGTTAGGAACATTAGATGCCGAGATTATCTCGAGAAATACGAGGCTTCCTAAAGAGATTGTATCTAAGTTAATTAATGAATTAGAAATAAGTTATTTGGACAAGACCTCCTTAGCAATGTTATACATGAGCTTAGGAGGAGATCCGGAGAGAGTAAGCAACTATTTAAATTGGAGAGATTTTGAGAGTTTTGTTGGAAGATCTCTAGAAGATTACGGATACATAGTTGCTAGATCTATTAGGCTACCTCCTCCAAGAGGTTTAGAAATCGATGTTATGGCGCTCGACAAGAAATTAAGAAGATTATTTATCATAGATTGTAAACATTGGAAAAGATCTAGAGAAAGCGAGCTTAGACAAGTAGCTATCGAAATGCTCAATAAAATTAATGTTTTTATGAGAAGATGTTTCTTAATAGCGAGGAATCATCCTTGGATCTATCTAGCGAAAAGCATTACTCCTCTCATAGTCACTCTCAGACAAACAGAAATTAAACAAATCGAGAATAGCGTTATTATACTACCAATAGCATTTTTCCGAGACTTTTTCAATAACCTAGATCTATATCTTGATGAATTAAATATAAGAGTAATAAGAATAACATGTGGAAATAAGGATCTTAAAACATTATTTGAGAAAAACCATTAAAAACTTCTTACGTATAAAAAATCTATTGGATGTGTGCGGGGGTGCCCGAGCCAGGTCAAAGGGGTCGGGCTTAGGACCCGATGGCGTAGGCCTGCGTGGGTTCAAATCCCACCCCCCGCATCTAGATCTTTAATAGTTCACTTCATTCAACGCAGGATCTGTGAATCATTAAATTAGCAAAAATTTTAGTAATTGTTAATTTTGGTCTTTTTTGTGCAAATCAATTTAAAATCTACATTTGATCTTTAAGAACCATTCCATCACTTATTCTATATACGTCATCTGGTTCCAAGTCTTTCAGTAATATATCTTCATGAAGTGAGAGTATCAAACCCATTTTTAATCTATTTTTATATTCTCTTAATACCTTAATCAATAACCTTTTCCTGTCTCTATCAAGATTAGAGACTGGTTCATCCATTACTAAGAATGAGGGATGTAGGACTAATGCTCTAATTATAGACACTAGCTGTGCTTGACCTGCTGATAATTCATGAGCTTTCTTATTCTCTAAATGCTTAATCATGAATCTTTCCAATAGATCTCTTACTTCATTAAGAGAATCTCTGGACAACTCTCCCCGGATCTTTAAACCGTACACTATATTATTTAAAACAGTGTCTCTTAATAGGATAGGTCTCTCATGAACATACACAATCTCTCTCTTAATAAAGTGACGCTCTCTATTATTTATTTTCCAGTAATCTACATCATCTACATAAACAGAACCTCTAATTGGTTTATATAGGAGAGACATTATTTTCATTAATGTGGTTTTTCCACTACCATTAGGTCCTCTAATAACAACTATCTTGTCTCTCTCTATATAGAGATCAACTCCTCTAATTACCCAATCCCCAGATCCTCTGTATCTAAACCATATATCTCTCAGTTCTATAGTGCTTACCTTTATAGTTGATCTCCTCAGACCCTGTATAGCCTACTAATGATTTTTAGAGAGATCGAGGTAATTATCATTATACTCAGCAATATCAAACCTAATAAAAGTGAGGACTCGAACTCACCCTTAGACACTCCTAAGGCTATTGCTGTTGTTAAAACTCTCGTGTAACCCCTTATATTGCCTCCTACCATAAATGCTACTCCTAACTCGCCTATAGCTCTTGAAAACGCCATTACTATAGCCGCGATAATACCTGGGTAAGACTCCTTAAATACTAAATACATTGTTTGTGCTTTAGTGGCTCCTATACTTAGAGCAAATTCACCATATGTCTGCAAAGCGGTTCTTAATACACGAAAAGTTGTTGAAATAATTATGGGTGTTACAAGAACAGATTCTCCTATAATCATTGCTGAAGGAGTGTATAAGAGATTAAATACTCCTAATGGCCCTGAGTGACTAAATAGAAAATATAGTAAGAGACCTAAAACAACTGTTGGCATACCTACCATGGATTCTATAATTGAGGATACGATCTCGATTCTTTCTCTTAATGCTAAGAAATATGCTATAAAAATACTCCAAGAAAAAGCTAATAATGTTGCTGTTCCCGAAACATATAATGATCTCAGGGTTATATCTGCTAACTCATTGTAGTATTGTTCAAAAATTTTATCCACCTTTAGCAATCTCTAGCCATGTACAAGCAAGTTCTTTTTCTTTATCTATTGCTGGATTAAATAGTGGTGCTCCGTACTCTGCTACTCCGAAGGTGCCTATTAATTGTTTCTGATTATTGTATACAAAGTCTAAGAAGGCTTTAGCATAGATCTTTATATTATCTGGACAACTCTTGACTAAGTAGGTACTGTATATATTTATAAGATCAGATCCCTTAGCGAATAATTCCTCAACGTTTGGTAATCGACCTTCTTTCTTAAACTTAAGATATGTGCCTATGTCGCTTAGTGTGTAGGCTCTTAATTCATTAGTCATTACAAGAACCTGATCCATTCCTGCGCCAGCCTCTTTATACCAAGGTCTTCCACGAGGATTCAAGCCTGTTTTGTTCCAAATAGATAATTCTTTTACGTGTGTTCCAGAGTTATCTCCTCTACTAATAAATATTGCTTGACCTTTCTCACCAGCTTCATAAATTCTCTTGAAGGCCTCCACAACATTCGGCGCATCTTTGACTTTAGCTGGATCATCTGGCGGACCGACTATAATGAAGAAATTGTAGGCTATGATCCTGCCGTACTCAATAACTCCTTTGTTGATATATTCTTGCTCTAGATTTGGTGCATGAACAAATACTGCGCATGCATCTCCCTTCTCGGCAATTTTTAGAGCTGCTCCTGTTCCAACGGCTACGAAATTGATCTTTATATTAGGGTATATCTTATTGAACTCAGAAGCTAAGTAATCCAGTAATCCTGTTGCGTATAGAGAGGTTGTTGTACTTATTACTATTCTAACCTCTGTAGATGGAGGTGATGGGTAATTAGTATATACGGTAAAGACAGATGATGTGGTTTTGGTATAATGTACAGTGCTCACCTCAGTATACGTCCGAGTATGTGTTTGGACAAGTGTATATGTAGATGTTGGGCCTATGAAACCCTGTGTTGGTCCGGATTTAGACACATAATATCCTATGGCTCCAGATACTACAGCTACTATTATCAGAGAAATTACGTATATAATTAAAGAGCTTTGAGATAAACCTCTACTCATATTCTCACCGTGTCTATATTCGATAAGGATATAATAAAATTTTTGGTTATCAGATATCCGATAACAAAATATATAATAAGATTCGGGGATTATTAATTGGGTATGTGATATATCTATTCCTAACTCTAATAAATTAATTATTAAATATGGAGTATTTATCGAGTACGGAGGCAAGATCATTATAGATCCTTATATTGCGAAAGTGTTGGAGACTATAAGAGATAAGAAGTCTCTATACAAAGTCTCTAGGAGTATTGGGATTTCATACTCTAGCTTATGGGAGCTTATATCTAGGATCGAGAGGATATTAGGTGCAAAAATTGTTGCTTCAAAGAAAGGTGGGAGAAGAGGTGGGTATACAACCTTGACAGAGACCGGCGAAAATTTGCTTGATATGTATCTAATCGCTAGAAGAGATCTCGAGAGAAAGTTAGGTTCTTCACTTATTTATCGAGAGGTTAGTGAGATACCGGATATGGTCATAGCGTATAGCGATGATCCATTACTAGTATCTATATTAAATGAGATGAGCTCTAAATATAATATTAAGGGTCTCTGCATAGGTTCAGGTCTCTCATTAGCCATGATCTCACTCGGCGAGGTGGATGTTGCTTGCTCACATCTGTATGATTCTGTGACAGATACATATAATTTACCTTATTTAGAAAGATTTTGGATAAAGGATCTTGTGGTCTTCATAGGAGGATTTTTACGTAAGCAAGTGTTGGTTTATAGGAAAGGACTTGATATAGGAGATCTAGAGATAAATGATATATTGGATCGGATCTTAGAGGGACACTACGTAGTTGCTATGAGGAATAGAGGATCTGGGACAAGAGTATTCTTCGAGTATCTATTAAGGAAAAAGGCTGAGTTAATGAGAAAAAGTATTGAAAATGTTAAAGGCTTTGAGTCTCAGTACTATACTTATGAGGAGATCGCTAGAAACATTATTGAAGGCAGAGCCGATGTAAGTGTAATGCCTCTACACATAGCTATCCAGTATAAATTACCGCATAAATTTATTGCATTGGAAAGATACGAGTGTTTTGCGAGGAAAGAAGAGCTAAGAAAAGAACCTATTAAGTCGTTGAGTAAAGCTCTTAAAAACTCTATTGAATACATTCAAAAGTACCGTTTCGAGGGGTATTACCCATTGGAGAATTAAATAAAATTTTGATGAATACTGAAAACAATATTTCTTAATAGCTAAATATAAAAAACTTTTATCCTATTGAATAATTATGGAGACCGTATTGGTTGAGGAAAAGAGTAAGAAAATTAGAAGAATCGAGGATCTGGATCTCTCGCCAACGCTCATTCAGAAGTTGAAAGAGTCTGGTTTCACAACAATTGAGTCACTAGTCACATTAAGTGCCCAGGACCTCAGCACTATAATAGGTGTCCCTCTTCCCACGGCTCAGAAAATTATTGCCTCAGCGAGAGAAGCTCTTGACATAAGATTCAAGACGGCTAAAGAGGTTAAAATGGAGAGATTAAGTATAGGGAGAATAACCACGGGTAGCAAGGCCCTGGATCAATTATTAGGAGGAGGGGTTGAGACAAAGACTATTACAGAGTTCTATGGAGAATATGGAACAGGAAAAACACAGATATGTCATCAATTATCAGTTAATGTTCAATTACCTATTGAAAAAGGCGGTTTGAATGGAACAGCTGTCTACATAGATACTGAGGGAACATTTAGGTGGGAGAGAATCGAGGCAATGGCAAGAGCCAAGAATCTAGATCCAGATAAAGTAATGGAGAACATCTTATACATAAGAGCTGTTAGCAGTGATCATCAAATGGCTGTTGTAGATGAGTTACGTGAATTAGTGCCCGAGAAAAATATTAAGCTGGTTATAGTAGATTCGGTGACAGGACACTTCAGAGCGGAGTACCCAGGTAGAGAGAATCTTGCAATGAGACAACAAAAACTAAATAAACACCTACATCAACTGCTCTCTCTAGCTGAGGTGTTTAATATAGCAGTGGTAATAACGAACCAGGTAATGGCTCGACCTGATGTATTTTACGGAGATCCCACAGTCGCTGTAGGAGGACATGTTCTGGGACATGCGCCAGGTGTTAGAGTACAGCTGAGAAAAAGTAAGGGTAATAAGAGAATCGCTAGGGTCATTGACGCGCCTCATTTACCAGAGGGAGAGGCAGTATTTGTTATAACAGAAAATGGTGTAGAGGATCTATCAGAGTAATATTTCCTTTCCAAAATAAAGATATAATCATTTAGATAGGCATAACATGTAAATAACTAAACCTCCTATAACAGGTGTGACAAAAACTTCTATAAATGCCGCGATTATTAAGAACACTACGGAGAATAAAATAAATTTAAGTGATCTAAGGATCTTTGTTCTAGCATTAATACTAATTTCCTCTCTCTTAAAAATTTTTCTGCGTACAATATCTATTATTATTGTGGATACATAATACGAAGCAATCAAACCAAGAACTATGCCTGAGATCTCAAATATCCCATGAGGTATTAGGAGAGAAACTTTTATATAAATAAGATCTTGTTGAGAGATCGAACATTGCGGAAATAAGCTCTTTATATTCTTAATTATCTCGAGATCCACTAATGGTGCTGTAGCTATAGCGCCTGTTAACAGTCCTTGTGACATTAGAAAGATCCATGATCCTACTACTGTTACCGAGAGAGCATATATTACTAAAACTACTGTAAGATTATTAAGGAAAATTTTAAAGGGAAGTATAATTAGATCACTTAAAGAGGTACTGCTCTCACCAACTATACTCTTAACCTTCTCACTAAAGCCTTTGTAGAGTTCATTCTTATAATTACTTGGGAGATAAGTCCCTATAAAGAAAGATGCTATAAACAATGTTACTCCCAATGCAAACAAGAGTCTATTACTCAACATATCAAGACACCCTACGATATTATATTAATCAGGCATTATTATATATAGATTCTCTGTAAAGTTTTCCTATTATCCACGTATCCTAGGACCCGATCCAGAAGAGTTGCTCCATTAAATCAACACTCTCTGAATATTGTTTCTTGTCAAGCAGAAGATCCTTTATGACCTGCATAGCTAAATAATAGATCTTTTTTCTCATATAATATAAATATTCTCCGCAGAAGTCTTTATTTAATAACCCCATCCAAAGACTAGTATCTAGTTTCGCGAGATTATAACTCTTTACATCTAGTAAAGAAAACTCTCTGTCAAGAACAATGTCATCATCTATTAAATTAGTAGGTAGCCTATGTCTGAATAGATCATGTTCTCTGTTTACATTAACAAGCTCCTTATAGGAATACCCATGTTTCTCAATATTGAAAAGATAAACTCTAGGTAAGCTTCTATGAAGATCTGATGCTTTTCTTCTACTATATCTTTTAACTAGTAGCCTCAGAGTATTTATTAAGATGTCCTTCTGAGCAATTATCACGAGGCTCTCTACATAAGAATTTGGTAACATGGGTGAGGCTATATCATAATCTTGTGAGACTACTTGGATCAATTCCCTTAATATATCTATAGAAATGAAAGGTGTATCATTAGGCAACACAAGAACATATTTACCTTTACAGTATTTGAGAGATGAATAGAGAGCAATTAAAGGTCCTCCGCCCTCCACTTCGTCTAAAGCATAAATGATCTCCTCGTGTATATATGCGGTGTAACTTTTGATTTGTTCCTCATTTCTTATAGAGAGAATTATATTCTCGGGTCCACAAAATTCTCTTAGTCTATTATATGTGTGGAGAATCATGGGTTCGCCGTTAATTCTGTAGAGAGCCTTATCACTGACACCCTGCGAATTTTCTCTGAATCTCTTGCTAAAACCACCGCTTAGTAATATACAGCAAATCATTCCACACCCTCGGATCACTGTACTATTCTCATTCTAAGTCTCTTGCTTTTGGCAATATTATAAAGAGTCTCGTAGAGAAAACCGCATTCAATAGCTTTTGTGCAAGTGATTTTTCCAGTAGCTCTGAAAAAACCTCTTGGAATAATCACCTGAGGCGAATAAAGAGTTTCATCGGATGAAAAGAATAGCTGTAAAAGAGCATTCTCAGAGGTATAGATGATACCAGAGGAGAATAATATCACTTTACTCTTGTCTCTATTACTGAGTTCTCTAGCTAATTCATCTAATAAACCGGTGAACTCGTCACTTAATGAAAATATTATCTCGAATAATAATGTGAAACAAGACACTTTAGTATACCATATAAAAAATTTTATTCGAGATATTTATTGAGCTATAATTAAATATATACTCATTAAAGTAATTATAAAGGGTAATTTTTTCATGAATAGAGTAGCTATAATCGGTATGGGTTATTCAGGTTTCTATGCTCCCTCACCAGATCTCTCATTTAGAGAAATGATTTTTAAAGCGGCTCAAAAAGCGTACGAAGATGCTGGAAACATTAACCCTAGAAGAGATGTTGATGCTTTTATATCGTGCCAGGAAGACTTCTGGGAGGGTATAGCCATAGCAAATGAGTTTATGCCGGAGCAGCTCGGAGGTGTTCTAAAACCAGGATTTACGGTATCTGGAGATAGTCTTCAGTGTTTCTTAAATGCTTATGCTATGATCAGAACAGGTCGGTTCAGCGTTATAGTTATTGAGTCTCATGGTAAACCTAGTGAGATTAATACTTTAGATAGCATAGTAATGTTCTCCTATGATCCGCTTTATATAAGACCTATAGATCCAAAAAACATCTACTTTTTAAATGCTATAGAAGCTAGAGCTTTTATGGAGAAAGAAGGTATAAGCAGAGAAGTTCTGGGTCACTATGTTATTAATAGTCTCAAAAGAGGATTGAAGAACCCTAGAGCCAGCTATTCAAGGACTAAATCTCTAAAGTCTTATCTTGATGAAGAATTTGTGGTGGAGCCTCTCTCAGAGTCAGACATAGCACCATTAACAGATGCTGCGGTAGTGGCTGTTGTAGCATCCGAGGAGATAGCTAAGAAACTAACTGACACACCGATATGGATCGATAGTATTTGGACAACGTCAGGAACATCGACAGTTGCCTACGAAGATCTATCATTTGATTACGCTGCTAGAGAGGCTGGCAATAAGGTGTTTGAGGCATCAAATATAAGAAATCCTAGACGGGAAATAGATGCTTTAGAAATTGATGAGAGATTTAGTTATATACCTCTTATGGTGTTAAAAGCATTGAATATCTCAAGTAATATTAAAGAAGATATACACAGTAATATATTCGAAGTAGATGGAGAGATACTTCTAAATCCATTCGGAGGCGCCTTAAGCGAGGGAAATCCTCTAGAGGCTCACGGCATAGCTAGAGTCTTAATCGCATATGAACAATTAAAAGGTTTAAAAAGAATTAAGGGGTCAAAGGATCCTGAGAGAATACTTATTCACAGTAGAAGATGGCCTTTCCCAAGAACAACTACAATAGCTTTATTATCGAGGTGATCGTATGAGATTTAATATTTATGTTAAGAACAGAGTTGCTGTAGTAGGTGCTGGATTAACACTCTTTAGAAGAAGACTATTAGAGACACCTCAGGAGATGGTTTGGATAGCTTCTAAGAAAGCTCTTGAGCAAGCAAACATGGATTTCAGAGATATTGATTGCGTAATCAGTGGAAGTGCTCCAGACACATTTGATGGTGTACACATGAAGGGTGAGTATTACTCTGAGGGTGCAGGATCCTATGGAAAACTGCACTTTAGAGTACTTGTTGGTGGTGGAACAGGCGTGTTTGTGCCTGTAGCAGGCTGGTGGATGGTTGCTTCAGGCTTGTGTAAGAAGGCTCTTATAGTAGCTGAGGAGAAAATGAGTTCTGCGGCCGATCCTCACCCGCAAGCTGTGTTTAGACACATATGGGATCCTCTTATTGAGAAACCTCTTAATCCTAATCTAATATGGATCTTTGCCTTAGAAATGCATAGGTACATGCATAAATGCGGTGTATCTAAAGAAGATATAGCATTAGTAGCTGTTAAAAACAAAGCAAACGCCTTAGACAACCCCATTGCTCAGGCAGCAGCTAAAATAACAGTTGAGGATGTCTTAAAGAGTGAACCTTTAGTGTATCCTGTTAATAGATTAGATATATCCCCTGTTAGTGATGGAGCCGGAGCCTTAGTCATGGTCTCGGAAGATGTAGCGCGAAGATATACTGACACACCTATATGGGTTGAGGGTGTAGGGTTTGCTCTAGACACTACCTCATGGACTAACCGAGAGTTGGCGTTTCCAGTATATGTTAAAACCGCGGCTGAAATGGCGTATAGAATGGCTGGAATAGAGAATCCTATGAAACAAATAGATGTGGCAGAGCCTTACGACCCATTTGATTATAAAGAATTACATCATATGGAGGGTCTCGGACTAGCCCCTAGATGCAAGGCTGCAGAACTAACAAAAGGGGGAGTGACGCAAAGAGACGGTGATCTTCCGATTAATCCTAGTGGAGGGTTGCTAGGTGTAGGTAATCCTATAGCGGCTGCGGGTCTCATGAAGGTAGCCGAGATCTTTTGGCAGTTAAGAGGTGAAGCAGGTAAGAGACAAGTTAGGAAACCAGTATATACAGGACTAGCACAGGCTTGGGGAGATCTGATGCAAATAGGTACAGTAATCATTTTAAGGAGGTGATTAAATTGAGCTCTTATCTCTTCGGAGGAACTCCACTAAAAGAGGAGGATTTCAAAAAACTTGTTAGAGAGATCATGAAACCCAAGGCTAGGTACAGTGTGTCTGCTGGGCAGGCTTATAGCAGATTCTTCGAAGGTTTAAAACAAGGCAAGATCTACGGAACCTACTGCGAAGAGTGTGGCATGGTTTATGTGCCTCCCAAAATATACTGCCCATTCTGCTTCAAACAACTAGACAAATGGATCGATGTTAAGGATGAGGGTAAAGTTATTTCAGCTGTAGTCAGCTACTACTCAGCTACTCTAGAGAAATTGGAGAAGCCAGAGATCATAGGCGTAATAAAATTAGATGTGCCAGGTAAACATTTTACCTCGTATAGATTCCCAGGGATTTTACACAGACTCTGCAACGTTTCTCCAGAGGAAGTTATTAATCAGAGCATTTTTGATGCTAGAGTAAAAGCCAGATGGAAACCTCCTGAGGAGAGAATAGGAGATATAAATGATATAGAGTGCTTCGAGGTGCTAAGAGGATGAGTGAGACACCTACATTTAAATATATAATATCTCTAGAGAAACTTTATCGTAAAAACATCGAGATGGAGATTAATGCATATCATTACACAGCTGGACCACTAGGAACAAAATGGCTAGATGCTCTTAAAGATGGAAAGCTTAAAGCCGCTAGATGCAGTAGGTGTGGAACTATCTATATCCCTCCGAAAATATATTGCCCTAAATGCTATTCTGAGGCAACAGATCTCGTGGAAATTAACGATACAGGATATATAGAGAGCTACGCAATTATATATAGAGATAATCAGGGCAGAAAATTGGAAAAACCAGAGATAATAGCCTTAATAAGATTCCCTGGCGTTTATGGAGGATTAATACACAGAGTGAATATAGATCCGAAAGAAATTAAGATTGGAATCAAAGTAAAGCCGGTATTCAGAAAAGAAAGAAGAGGTTCTATAAATGATATAGAGTACTTTGCTAAAATCTAGATCTTTTTATTAGGTGCGGGGGGTGGGATTTGAACCCACGCAGGCCTACGCCATCGGGTCCTGAGCCCGACCCCTTTGACCTGGCTCGGGCACCCCCGCACACATCCAATAGATTTTTTTAGCAGAAACTTTTATGTTTTCCTAGTTTATTATGTCTATGAGTAATTATGTTCCAAAGGCTCTATCTCCAGCGTCTCCGAGGCCTGGTACAATATATCCGTGTTCATTTAGCATAGGATCTATAGCTACTGTTATAATTTTAGCTCTATCTAATAAACCTCTTGACAACAGGAATTTCCTTAATCTTTCAATAGCTATATTTGTTGATATTGCAGTTGCTACAAATATCTTCTTTGGCGTACCTCTCTTTAAAACATGCTCTAAGGTAGCTATTATAGTGGATCCTGTGGCGAACATGGGATCTGCTATTATAACTATGTCAGTCTCTTTTATCTCAGGTATCTTATGATATGTTACCTCGATCTCAAAGCTGTAATCATGTCTCATACCTTTCTCCTCAACTCTTCTCGCGCTAATAACTCCTTGCCGAGCGTTAGGAAAGATCTTTATTAGACCCTCAACTAAGGGCATAGCTGCTCTCAATACGCTTATTATAACAGTATTATTCATATCAGGTATTGTTATGCCCTCAGCTACAACATTTAAGGGTGTCTCCACTTTGGCTTTCTCGACATCTAAAAATTTCACAATTTCTAAACCAATTATTCTCCCCAGTCTCACTAGACTCTTTCTAAATTCTATTTGTCCTGTTCTCTTATCTCTTAAGACTGTTAGTATAGCTTTAGCTAAAGGATGATCTAGTTCATGAACAAATTCTTCCTTCAAAGCCCACCAAGAATATATTGACTAAGTAATATAAGCTATAACTCGTAAAATTTATAGGCGAATATTTAAACATATTTTCATAGATTAAAATGCCGTGTCAAGAGATCTCTGTTGAGGTAGCAGGTAAACAAATAATAGTAGATGAAAATATAGTTAAAATATTAAACGAGTATGTGAAAACTTCAATGAGTCTGGAAAAACTAGCTGAGAAATTAGGATTAGAGAACTGGGAGCAAGCGTATGAATTTGTCAAGAGAATTCCTGCATGGGTCATGTGGGTAACCCCAACATATTATAAGATCTATAAAGAAAGATGCAAGAGATCTTCATAATAAGCGTTTAGAGCTATTTATATTAGCCAATATAGCTATATTAAAAGATTCTTGAGTCTGTCTTTTACGCGTTCAGCAACAATTTTACCATCTATTTTTCCTCTAACTTGATCCATGACTTTACCCATAATAAAACTGAATGCTCTTTCTCCTCTTTTGATAATCTCTTCTTTATTCTCACCTATTATTTTATCGATTAAGAGATCTAGTTCTTCTAACGAGAGAATTCTTATATCTAGGCTAGAAACTATGTCACCAATACTCTTCTTAGGATCCTTTATTTTTTCTCTTAGAATATCTGGAATAAATTCCTTCGAGAATCTATTCTGAGCTAGTTCTGTGAATATATCTATTAAATCTTTCTCCTCAATAACCGATGTATCTAAACCCTCTGAAGACAATGCCTTGAGAGTATTAATTAGTGTCGAGGCTATTAGCTGCGGAGAAACTTTATCTTTAAGTTTATTTACTAATTCCTCATATAACGCTAAGTACCTAGATCTTATTAAGGCCTCTGCAAGATCTCTACTGATCTTGTGATCTTCAATAAATCTCTTTAATTTTACATCAAAAGGTTCAGGAACGTATTTAGCGGCTTCATCAATTAACTCTTTTGTGACTCTTATGGGAAGAATATCAGTCTCAGGATACATTCTCGCAGCTCCCGGCTGGGGTCTCATATATCTTGTTGTACCATCTTCATTGGCAGCTCTGGTTTCCTCAGGAACTCCTCTGAAGGCCTGTTTAATTCTTTTGATCACTGCATCAAAAGCTTTAAGAGCTTTATTTCTCTGATCTATTATAATTATGAAAGCATCACTGTCTTTATTCAAAGAAAGAGTATCGTATATTTTTTTAATAATCTCTTCATCTATACCATACCTTGGAAGTTCATCACTATGTATTAATCCTCCTACACCACCCCAAGCTCTAGCGTAATCAGCCAGCTCCGTACCAAAACGTCTATTTGGTCCTAACTCGAATCCTAGTAATCCTCTAAAACCTTTTAGTGGTAAAGTAAATACTCTACCATCTTTATCTAAAGTCTCTCTAATGAATCGAGCCAACTTATTTTTGTATTTGCTGACTACCTCAGTAAGATCTTTGATAGATTCTTCGGAAATAAGCTCCTCCGATAATCCTCTTCTCATAATCTCTTCTTTTAACTGAAGAAGTCTATATTGTCTATAGGCTTCTAGCTCCACTATCTTGGATATTAACTCGAGTCTCTGGACACCCTTGATCTCTATCTTGGCACCTCCCTTTATGGAGATATTCAGATCTTGTCTAATAGTTCCTAAGCCTCTCTTAACCTTACCTGTTAAACGCATCAACATACCTATTCTATAAGCCACCTCCTCAGCTTGCTCTGGGGATCTTATGTCCGGAGCTGTAGAGATCTCTATTAATGGAATCCCCAATCTATCTAGTGCATAAGTTACTACACCATTCTCTTCCGATAATTTTCTGGCAGAGTCTTCCTCGAGAGCTATAGTCTGTATTCTCACTCTGCCCTGAGAGCTTTCTACGAATCCTCCTAAGGCTATTATAGCAGTTCTCTGGAAACCAGAGGTGTTTGAGCCATCTACAACTATTTTTCTCATGAAATAAACTTCATCTACTATGGTACTGTTCAGAGCCATTGCTATAGCTAGAGAAATTACGAGAGCCTCTCTATTCACATCGTGTGGAGGTTCCTCGTCAAGTTCTACTAAACAAGTGTTATCTCTAGGAGCAACATATCTAAATACTCGACCTCTCCTATACTCGAAAAGAGCTGCGGGATCTATTTCTCCCAGTTCGCTCTTACCTACTCTTAATCTTCTCTCTATAATCACACTATTCTTGAGAGGATCCTCTGATAATAATGTTGGACATGAACAAAAGAGTTTGGTCTTTGTATCTAGTTGCTGATGAATCTCTAAACCAACTCTAAGATCTATTTCGGAATAATCAAGCCTGTAATGATTCATGAGATCACCTTATGAACAAATCCTCCGTATGTCTCATACTGATTTCATAAGCATAATTTCTCAGCATCATCTCCTTAATTCTATCCATATCATATGCTCTATAAAGAACCCATGAAAGCTTGACATAAGCCACCTCTGGAAGCATGTCTTCACAGGGTATAACACCTGCCCTAAGCATTTCTCTACCTGTCTGATACACCTTTAGATTCACTCTCCCATATAATGTTTGTGAAGTCACCGCTATAGCAACACCTTTGTCAACTCCTCTCTTAAGTATCGGTATAAGATCCTGGGGCACATGACCAAATCCGGTCCCTGCTATTACTACTCCTTTGTATCCTGAATCTATTATATACTCTATTAGATCTCTCTGAATACCTGGGTAGCTGTATATTAATGCGACTCTCTTTTCGAAGCCATTTAATAGAATAGGTTCTTCAGAGGATCTGGGTGAATAAATGGTTTCTTCAATGATTAATTCTTTTTTTATAGGATCTATGTAAGCAAGAGGTTTTGCGTTAATACTTTTAAAAGTGTCTCTTCTAGAAGTATGCATCTTTCTAACCTTAACGCCTCTGTGAACAGCTATTAACTCATCCGATGAGGAATTATGCATTGCTATAACAGATTCCGCGAAAGGTGCTTTAGAGGCCGCTACTAACGCTCCTATGAAATTGAGTGCTGCATCGCTACTGGGTCTATCACTACTTCTCTGGGAACCAACGAAAACGATTGGGATATTCTTACTCTGTATAGCGAATGCCATAGCTGATGCTGTAAAACTCATAGTATCTGTTCCGTGTGTAACCACAATACCTCTGTAAACATTTTTTTTCATTACATCATATATTTTCTCTGCTATAATCTCCCAATATTCTGGTCTCATGTTCTCTGATAGGATATTCATTATACTCTCACTCTCTATATATGCTATATCGAGTGCTTCAGGTATCATTTCTAAAAGCTCGTCTACTGAGACAGCTGGTTTAACAGCTCCTGTTAGATAATCTACGAACGAGGCTATTGTTCCTCCTGTTCCTATGATCTTTATATGTGGAAGATCAGTTTTTTGACTAATTATTTTAATCTCTTCTGTTTGCTCACGAATTGATTCTCTACTTATAATTTCAAGTTCTTTAATCTCTTCTATATGAATTCCTATATTATAGCCATTCCTTAATTTAACAACGAGCACCCACGGATCCGTGAAAATGTAAGGTGGCATAATGATTCCTTCTATAACAAGATCTCTTTTTTTGATCCTTACAAGATCTCCTGGTTCTAGATTATAGTGTTTCATAATTTGATTTGTTTCACTCAATATTCTCCTGAGAAGAAATGTGAGTATCTAAATTATAAAATTTCAGTTTTCGGCCACCCCTCTCCCTATTTATAAGTTTTTTTATATAATGGAGACAATCCATGAGATTAAGATACAAGTCTCTGAAAAAAGGATTGAGCGATTTAGTGATAATACTACTGATCCTTGCGATAGCTATTCCAGCAGTACTAATACTACAGTCATGGCTAAATACTCAAATGACTACACTACCTACAATAGAAAAATTAAGGGCCACATACACAGTGGAGTACATAGGATCCACTGGAACTCTAATTACAATTAAAGTAGGCAATGACGCGAATAATCCTGTAAACATCATTAATATAAGCATCGTTTACACGCTTCTTTCCGAATCCTCCACCCTCAATATAGGCTATGTTGGGAACAGCACATCACTTTCCTCATTTAAATTAATTAATCCAGCAAATTACCCAATAACTGTATCACCGGGAAAAAGCTCTGTAATTATAATCTCAGGGAATAGCAATGTCTCAATACAAAAAATAGTGCTGAGTTATATCTCAAGTGAGTCGCCAAATACTGTGAAAGAAATCATGGTTGTAGGGTCTAAATAAAAAGTATTAGGTGAAGAGAATTGATTCTTAGAAACAATAAATTTTTTTACTATTATTTTGATCCTAAGAAAATTTTTTCTCAGATCATAGGTAAAAGATCTTTAGAACTAATAAAATCAGTCAATGGCTCCAGCGAGGTACGTTCAGCTGAGTATGTAGGACCTGTAGATATTGATAAAGAAATCGATCATCTGAGTAAAGAGAAAATAATGGACTACGAATTGGGCATATACAGTGTTAAGATTATTAAAAATAACGAGGAGTATTTATATTACATAAGCGTTAAGAAAGAATATAGAGATAGTTATCTTAAATCACTCAATGTAATAAACAAATCATATAACAGATTTTTGCTTAGTCTCCCTGATAATAAGTTATTAAGAGAGCATGATTTAAGAGATCTTGTTAAAAAAGTTTTTGTTTCTGAAAATAATGAAAAAGATCATGACATGATCTTTTATCTAATAAAGCAGGAATTGGGCTATGGTAAACTACAGGTTCTTATAGATGATCCATATGTGGAAGATATAAGTATAAGTGGGGTAGGTACGGTTTGGGTCAGACACTCGTATGTCCAAGAGATAGATCCTAGCGCAGATCTCATAAAAACGAATATAAGAATCAACAGTCTCGAGGAAATCATGATGCTACAAAATAAAATAGCTAATAAATCCGGAAGATCATTATCTTACATAAATCCTATATTAGATGTTCAGCTACCGATAGAAGATGGAGGCCACAGAGTTCATTTAGTTTCGCCATCTATAGCTGGGGAAAGAGCCGAGATTGTGATTAGAAAAAATATTTTAAGAAGAGTCTCTATTGAAGATCTTGTCAAGAAAGGAATGTTTCCTCCAGAAGTTCAGGAGTACTTAAGGCAACTTATTCAAATGAGAAGATCTATTATAATAGCAGGGCCGCCTAGTAGTGGTAAGACAACATTGCTGAGAGCAATGCTGAATTCATTCGTTCCCAAGCACTGGAAAGTTATTATAATAGAGGATACACCAGAGATCGAGATCCCTCCAGATAGTAGCTGGGTTAGATATTCAACGTATGAAAGTGGTTACTTAAAAATAGATCAGTATATACTAACTAAGGCGGCCTTAAGATCTTCTGTAAATAAAATAATAGTCATAGGCGAGACCAGAGGCGCAGAGGCTAGGGTTCTAGCGCAAGCCTTGAATCTCGGAATAGGGGCATTAACAACTTTTCACGGTGGTTCTGTAAAAGAGGTACTAACAAGACTTATGTCCCCACCAATTTCTCTAAAGATCCATCAAATAAAATCAATAAACACTATCATAGTGTTGGGGATCGAAAATAACAAGAGGATTGTGAAAAATATAGGCGAGATCATATATTCCCCGGAAAGCAGTAAGATACGAGTAAGAAATATATATGATTACTATAGAGACAGGGGATCGTTCCTTATTGAGAAAAGTTATTATGTGAAAAGCGATCAAATATATTCGTTATATCATAGGTGATCTTTTTATGAGAAGTGTTATGAATAAGTTATACCAGATAATCTATATAAGTAATCCAGAGACAGATCTGTTAAAACTTAGGAATACTTTCACAGTATCTCTATCTATTATTGCGGTATCTAGCATAGCGCTATTACTGATAGAGAGTAATAGATTATATAATCAACAATTAATAACCAAAGATCTATTTCTTTATCTAAAAATATCATTTATAGCACTTCTCATTATGAGTATATTAACAGTTTTTTTAATATTAAATAGCGTACTAAGAGAATACTATAGATTCAAAAGCTTAATCGATGAGGAAACCCCCTTCTTAATACTTCTTGCTTCCACATCTCCTTATAGCGGTTACGAGATCGAGCATTTAATAAGAAAAATATCTTTTGATAAAAGTAATTATGTCTTCGGAGGATACAGAAGAATAGCTTACAAGATAATAAACTTAGCTCAGTACACTAGCATAGCTGAATCTATGAAAATGATCTCTTCATTAATTCCCGTAAAAAAATTCTCGAAATTGGTAAAAGATTACTTATATAATAAGGTACATGGATCACAGAGAGAATATTTATCACTACTATCTGAGGAGATGATTAGGGAACTAAACAATTCTGTCAAAAGAGAGTCTTCTCTTAAAACCAATATTCAAGCTATTTCTCTGGTGATAATGACACTTACACCTATAATAATTTCATCGATTTCACGAATTCAAGGTAGCGCTCTTCCATTAGAAACAGATCTATTCATAATACTTAGTTCTGTGTTTTTACTCGCAATAACTCCACGTAATCCTCTAGTTTTGAGATTAGTGAATAAAGAGAGAATACTTTACCTACGAGATGGCATAGTCGCAATAATTACTGTGATAACGATCTTTTCTCTGCTAGTTAGACACTATATGATCCTAAAATTAGAGAATATAGTATATAATTCAATTGATTTCGTAACTTATTTAATAATTACAAATTTTTCGTTGATCTCTGTATATACGCTAAGTAATACATTGATTCTTATGATCATTATAGGTTTACTAGGTACCCATCAATTATTTGAGTATATATACTCCCTTAATGAGTTAAGTAAAGCTAAGGAGATTCTTATTCAGTCTCTTAGTCACTTAAGAATCTTTAAAGAATTAGGAGGATTTGATATCGGTAGATATATTGATCCAAGCAAAAAACCGAGGTCATGGCTTCTTAATTACATAATATTCTCAATCAATTATATGAAAGACATAGGCGTTGTAATTGAAGAATTATATGAAAAATTTGTTGATAGAACACTTGAGATATTATCAATTTACAAAAATTATATATTTCAGAGTATTCTATACGTAATTATACTACTACTTCAACCATACATCTTCACTAGAACAGAATATATGCTTCAGAATGCATTAGGAGCTCAAGAATTGTTTCTTATATCGACTATAATGTCTTCTATGATTACCTCCAAAATTATCTTTGGTTTCCCATATAATGGTCTTGTAATTTCTTCTACAATTCTTTTGTATAATTCTTTGATGAGGTGAGAGAATCATGAATCCCATATACATAACCAAGCCGTATAAAATCCTTGAAAGTACTAACTTGATATTTCCTAAAGATGTTATAAATAAAACACTGGATCTTGTCCCCACGAGGACAAGAGGAGTCGTTGTATTTATCAAAGATGTGGAGATACTAAACGATATAAAGATCTTTGAGAAACCACTTTTTGGAGGCCTTGGGGCTTGGGGCAAATGGATCTACTTTAAGAAAGGAAGGCTCTATTCGTGTAAGGCTGACTTATCAAATTGCGAAGATCTATTTGAAATAAAAGAAGATGATAACCTAGACATAATCGATTCTTTGAATAAGTATATAGTATTAGGCAATAAAAAGGATGAGGTGATCATCAGAAGCTTTGATGGAAATTTCAACTACTATACTAAGTCTCTCAAGGAGATTATAAAGATTCCTTATAAAGATCTTGAGTTGTTGCTCTTAGACGAGAAAAGAAGAAGAAAATTATTTATTAATGGAAAACTCTTTGAAATAGATGAATACTGCTACTCGAGAGACACTATTTGGCAGACACTAGCATTTAAAACAGGCAACAAGATCTATGCAATTCACGGTTCGCTCCATGGAGGATATAAATATATTGAGACACTAGGGAAAAGAATTAAATGCTTAACGAGAGGTGATGTAGGTAGTGTTTCGGTGGATAATAAAACTACTTTTGTAATAAATGATCAAGAAATATACGAGATTCCAGGAGAAGTTGAGGCTTTGGCTATTTTACAAGACTCTGTGCTGGTATATAACCC